>CAYRMU010000001.1:0-54451 GCA_964425655.1 uncultured Candidatus Saccharibacteria bacterium
CCGGCCGTATCCATCACCTTCTCCTGTCCAGTATAAAACGGGTGTGATGAACTCGATACGTCAACGTAGGCAACCGGGTATTCAACACCATCGTCCCAGGTAGCTGTACCAGTTGTCTCAACAGTTGATCCCATAAGGAAACGAGCGCCACATGAGTTATCGTGGAAAATTACCATGCGGTAGTTCTTTGGGTGAATGTTTTGCTTCATAAGATTGTTTGGCGGTCACATTGATTCAGCGACCTTATGTATAAATTTACGTGGGGGTACTATACCAGAAATACTATATTCTGCAACAAGGAAGGCTCTTGCTAGCGGTTTTCGAGGAAGTCGATGTTGGTCTGGTAGGTTTCAGCATGGCGGAGCACGCTCGCCGCGTATTCAAGGCCACGGGTGGCCCAGCCACCACCAGCGTAGTACCGCCCAGCCGCCTCACGCTCAGCCGAGTAGCCACCGGCTGCAGCACCGAGCTCTTGAAGGTAAATTGAAGTCGCCATGATTGCGTGCTGCGGATTCCACGGATCACCCACTGACGCACCAAAGGCAGCGGCAATGCGACCTTCGTAAATCTGCCAGGTCGATGGAATAAACTGGGTTGGCCCCATACCGCCACCGTACCAACTCGGGCCAGAGCATGAGACCGGTGTATTGTACGGGTCACGACCAAGCCGGCTCATCAAGCTAATGAACGGTGCGATATCGCGATCAGGCTTCATGAGACCAGGGAATGGTGTGCCGGTATTCTTCCCTTTTCCGTCTCCCGTTTTTGCGTCAACCAAGAGACACTGTCCCACGTTCACCCCGAAGTTGCCGTTATCACCACGGTCCGATTCCTGGCGCAAAATTCCAAGAATAAATGCGGTGCGAACACCAGTTTTTGCCGACGCAATCTGCGCATAGGCTAAGGCATCCTTAAACGGAATACCTCCACCATCAACACCACGCAAACGGAAGAGTGCGGCATTGATTTGCGTAGCTTTTGCCTGACGATCAGCTACGATTTGCTCATACGTCTTCGCTTCCCGCTCGGTCGCAGCCAACACTTCTCGCTGCTCTGCCTGGTTTACCGCAATGTTCTTCTTATTGATTTCGATTTCGTACTTGGCATCAAGCTCCTGTCGCTGCACCGCATCAAGCTTCTCACGTTCAATCTCAGTCCACGACACGTGTTCCTGCAGCTCGTTGAGTCGGTCCTGGAGTGCTGACTGAATCATATTGAACGACTCAACATCAGCAAAGAAGTCTGAAAAATTCTGGCTCTGCAACACAACTTCTGCGAGCGTATGATTATCGAGCTTATGGGTGTCACGCATCAGCTTCGCGAGTGACCGCCGGCCATCCTCAATTGAACTCTCAAGGCTCTTGATTTTGAGCGTACGAATGCTGATATCTGAAGACAACTGCGAGATAGCAATGTTCTTCGACTTAATCGTTGCTTCGGCAGCCTTAATCTTCGCCGTCAATGCTTGGACGTTACTATCAATTGTATCGACTCGATCACGGGTGTTATTGAGTACGCCTTGCCAGCGGGCAATTTCAGCATTACAGAGCTGCAAATCAGCTTGAAGCTGTGCCTCTGTCTTACCCGCCACACTATCGTCACACACGGGTGCTGCCTGCGCTGAAACAGATACAGGCGAAGTGAAGAGGAAACAGACCACCATGAAAACGCCCGCAATAATAAAATTCTTACCCATACGTAGAGCTATTAGTATACCACTACTGCCCGCCCACCTGACAACCCGGAGACATCCACAGGCAATCTCACCCGCACCTACAAAAAACCGAGACAGTGGCTGTCTCGGTTTTTTGTAGGTGCGGGTACGCGTTACGCGGCTGCCTGAGAGGTTGTCTCTACATCTTCCTCGCGCGCTTCAGTCACCGATGCAACGATAACGTGAGGTTCGTTATTGATGGTTACGCCTGTTGGTACCACAAGGTCTTTGATGGCAATGTTTGCGTCTACGTCAGTCAAAACTGAAACGTCAACATCGATATGGTTAGGCAATACACTCGGACGGCAAGTTACTTCAACTTCATGGAGCATCTTGTTAACAGTTGCTCCTGTCTTTGTAACTGGTGCTTCACCAATGAATTCAAGCGCTACATTGGTTGTTAGCTCCTTACCACGCTCAATAGCATAAAAGTCTGCATGCTCAACACCGCCACGAGCAGCATTGAATGAGACATCATGAATCAACACTTCAATCTCATCGCCGAGACCAACGAGGTTAATAATCGTTGACTCGCCTGCCTCTTCCAAGGTTTTCGTGAACAGTACAGTGTCTACGGCAATAGAAACTGGCTCCTGCTTTGGTCCGTACACCACTCCCGGTGTCATACCTTTAGCGCGGAGGGTTGTTGCGTCTCCTTCGCGTTTTACTACTTCAAGTTTAATTGTCATATGGCACATACCTTACCACACTCCCCAAAAAGCTCAACCTATACCGAACCGGTGGGAGCGCCAATGCTATACTGATACCTGTATGCCACAACAATATGATTTTATCGCCATCGGTGACATTGTCGTCGATGCATTTATCCAACTGTCCAAAGACCACGCAGATGTTTCAATTGACCTCGATACCGGGCGCAAAACGCTCCATATGCAGTTCGGGCAAAAACTTCCGTACGAGGATGTGGTCGTTATCCCTGCCGTCGGTAACTCACCAAACGCTGCGGTTGCAGCTCACCGTCTTGGCTTACAATCAGCGATTTTAACGAACGTTGGAAACGACCGAAACGGCAAAGACTGTCTCGATGCACTCCGCACCGAAGGCGTCCATACCGATTATGTGAAAATTCACGAAGGTAAGAAAACAAACTACCACTACGTACTTCGCTACGGACCTGAACGCACTATTTTGATTAACCACGAAAAGTATCCGTACCAGCTTCCCCAGTTTGCGGTACCGCCGCGCTTCATCTACTTCTCTTCAATTGGTGAGCACGGTATTGATCACCACTTTGAGATTGCTGACTACGTAAAGGCACACCCAGAAACCAAACTAGTGTTCCAGCCGGGGACCTTCCAAATTAGTCTAGGCCCTGAAAAACTTAAGTCGATTTACGAAGCGACCGAAATCTTCTTCTGCAACAAAGAAGAAGCGCAAGAAATCTTGGGTACCGACAGTCAAGATATGGCAAAGCTCATTCGTGACTTTAAAAAGCTTGGACCAAAGCTGCCGGTTATTACCGATGGGCCAAACGGCGCGTACGTGGTCGATGAGAACGATCAGGCCTGGCACATGCCGATGTACCCTGACCCAGCTGATCCCGTTGACCGCACCGGTGCTGGCGACTCTTTCTCATCAACCTTCACCACCGCCATCGCACTTGGGAAAACCCCGGCTGAAGCACTCTCGTGGGGCCCAATTAACTCCATGTCAGTGGTGCAGTATATTGGTGCACAGAAAGGCCTCCTCACGCGAGCGCAGCTCGAGGACTACCTCAAGAACGCTCCAGCAGAATACCAAGCACGAAAGATATAAACAGCCACGTACATTAGGTATCAATAAAACCGGCACGCTAGGCGTGCCGGTTTTTGCTATATACAGCGATTACTTACGAGGACGATAGTCGGCACAGCGTATACTCACCGACCAAGTTTGGATTGGCTACCGACGAACGTCCACCACAGTCTTCATCGGTTCCTTCAAGTAAAAACCAGATACTGTAGTCCGCACTGGTGCACGGCAAATCGTCGTTCATACCGATGCCGGCACAACCACTATACGCAGGACTTGAATACGTGTATGTACCACGTGTCTGCGCATACCGCCGTAGCGATGACATATACGCTAGAAATGCCGACTCAGCGGCAGCTGAGTTTACCGCACTGTATCCAGCTGAGTTCGTAATAGAACCCATGCACTGCTCTCCACTGGCTAACCCTTCGCCAATACAGTAGCGCGCTCGTCTATTACCGTTCGTGCCCGGATAAGTACCGGTATCAGTGAAGTTCAGCTCGATGGCTTTCTGGTACTCATGCACTTGACCAATGACCGCCTCATTTCTTGAGTTACGTCGACTATCATTGAGCGCAGCGATAACCACCGTTGATAGAATGCCAATAATAGCAATCACGATGAGAAGTTCGAGTAATGTAAAGCCGCGCTGCCGCATAGTTACCCAGCCGCTGCTTTAATAGTATGCACAACGGTGTCTGCATCCATACCGTAGTGTGCCAAAAGTTCATCCATTGTACCTGACTGACCAAACGCATCATTGACCCCAAGACGAATGACCCGCTTCGGAGTAGTGCTCGCGTAGTACTCACACACAGCACTACCAAGACCACCAATAATCTGGTGCTCTTCCAGGGTCACAATGAGCTCATGTTCGGCACCAAAGGAAGCGAGCGCCTCAGTATCTAAGGGCTTTACTGTTGGCATGTGGAGCACAGAAACGCCAATCCCCTCTTTATCTAAACGCAGCGCAGCCTGAAGGGCATTATGGACAAGTGTACCCGTGACAACTATCCCAACGGTCGTTGCATGCTGCGGGTTTCGATCGAAAAACAGTTCAGCCTTACCAATCACAAACGGTGATGCATCGGTAGTGACTACTGGGGTTTTCTCCCGGCCAATTCGAATGTACACCGGACCATTAAATGCTGCTGCGGCGAACGTTGCCTTATGGGCCTCAATCGCATCGCACGGTGCAATAACTACCATGTTGGGTACAACACGCATGATGGCCATGTCTTCAATCGCTTGGTGGGTAGCACCGTCTGGACCAACCGAAACGCCAGCGTGTGCTCCGATAATCTTTACATTGGCTTCATTGTAGGCGACGGTTGTACGGATTTGTTCCCAGCTGCGACCGGGTGAAAACATTGCGTATGACGCAGTAAATGGAATCTTTCCCATTGCTGCCATACCTGAAGCTACTGAAACAAGATTCTGCTCAGCGATACCGACCTGGACAAAACGCTCAGGGAACGCTTCTGCAAAATCAATGGTGCGCGTTGATTCAGTTAAATCGCAGCAGAGTGCTACAACACGCGCATCATGCGTGCCTGCTTCTTTGAGACCGGTGCCGTAGCCATTACGTGATGGTGTCATTTCGACATCGGGCGTACAAACTTTTTTACTGAGGTGAGAAGCGAACATACTAGTAGTCAGAAGGATTAACGAGGCCTCCGAGCGAGCGGAGCTTCTGGAGGGCTAACCGTGCCTGCTCACTTTTTGAGACACGATCTTCTGGCCCTTTTCCTGGAGGGTTACCATGCCAGCGGAAGTCACGTTCAAATACATCAACTCCCTTTGAAGCAATAGTGTGTGCAATGATGACTGAAGGTTGCCCGTAAACACCTTGCGCTTTTCCGATAGCATCATTCACCATGCGAATGTTATGCCCATCAACTTCTTGAACGTCGAAGTTAAAGGCTTCGAACTTTTCGCGCAGTGGCTCAAGCGGCATGACGTCCTTGGTATAGCCATCAATCTGAATGCCGTTTCTATCAACAATCACAACGAGGTTATGGAGCTGTTCTTTTCCGGCCAGCATTGCTGCCTCCCACATCTGCCCTTCGTTCCACTCACCGTCTCCGGTAATACAGTAGACAAATTTTGAAGTGTAGGGATTATCCATGCGCTCAGCAATCGCCATGCCAACCGCTTGCGAAAGACCACTCCCTAACGGGCCTGAGCTCGTTTCAATACCTGGTAACGCAGTCCGGTGCGGGTGCCCTTGGAGGCGAGAGCCAAACGTACGCAGCGTCGCGAGTTCCTCAATCGGAAAATACCCTGCATGCGCCATCGCAGCGTAGAGGACGGGACAGATGTGGCCTGCTGAAAGCACCAGTCGATCACGCTCCTCCCAATCGGGATTTTTTGGGTCGTGCTTTAGCACGCTAAAGTAGAGCAGCGCAAAGATATCCGCCATATCAAGCGGTCCAGCGGTGTGTCCACTTCCCGCCTCAACCAGCATCTCAATAATGCTCTGACGGATTTCGTTAGCTTTTATTTCAAGAACTTTAATTTCATCATTACCCAGGTAATTCATATTCAAAATAAGTATACCGCACTTGCGCGCGGACGTTGCGTGTAGCCGTGTAAAAACTAGTGTGCCAAGAGTGCTACTAAGCTTCGGTAAGCAGCCGCAGGGTCAGCTGCTTTGGTAATTGCTGAACCCGGAGCAAAACGATTCACGCCAGCAGCGTAGAGTCGTGCAATTGTATCTGCATTTACCGCACCATCGGTAGCAATTTCGAGATCGGGATAGCGCGCTCGCAGGTGGCGTGCACGCAGAAGCGTACGTTCATCAAATGGCTGTCCCTGCTGCCCTACCGCTGCAATCCCCATGAGTTGAATAAACCCTACCTCAGGAATCAGTGCCTCAATTTCGTGAAGCGGCACATCCGCAGTCGCTGCAATACCTAGCGTATACCCGTACGTTGCTGCGTGCGCAAGAATCAAACTAAACTCGGTAGTGCTCCCAATGTGCACAATGACACGCTTTGCGCCGGCCGCCACAATTGCATCGAGGTACTGAAACGGCTCCTGCACCATGCAGTCAACCTCGAGTATAAATTGGGACGCGTATGGCAGAAGCGAAGCGAACGCCTCAAGCGGATGTGCCTCGGTAAACGGCCACGAGGTATGCGGAACAAATACTCCGTCAACAATGTCTACCTGAAAGCCAGCACTGACTCCCGCAAGCGCTACGAACTGCTCCTCGAGTGCCGCAAACGTAGGAGCTGGAAACGATGGAACAAAAGAAAGCGGTACCATAGACTCAGCGACGCAGCTGCTCAAGTTTTTTAATACGCCGCACGTGCCGTTCATCTCCACCAAACGATGTCATCAACCACCGGGCCACTACCTCCTTCGCCATTTCAGAATCAATAAACCGCGCGCCTAAGGAAAGTACATTGGCGTCGTTATGCATACGTGTCGACTCAAGCAAGGTGAGTGACTGGGCTGACGCATCAACCTGCACACTCGCAGGTTGCCCATAAAAGACTGCCGCCCGAACATTAGGAAACCGATTCGCCGCCATTGCTTCACCTTGCCCTGATGCACCGAGAATGATTGCTCTATCGCTCGGCCGCTTTGATACTTGTGCAGCTGCTAGCCCAATGAAATCAGGATAGTCATCATCTTCATTGAGTACCCGCGCACCGCAATCAACCACCGGATACACGAGCACATCACGAACATACGAGACGAGCACTTCTTTCAGTGCAAATCCCGCGTGATCGGTAGCAAAATAGACGGTGGGTTTCATGCGTATAATTACGGCTACAAGAGTGCAGCAATTGCTCGCGTGTGTTCAACCAAGGTGTGCGTGTAGCTTGTCTCGTTGTCGTACCACGCAAGTACCTTTACTAAGTTTCCGTCAACCACGCGCGTTAGAGGAAGGTCAATAATAGCTGCAACCCGAGCACCGATGATGTCACTTGAAACGAGCGGCTCATCAGTAACCGCCATGAGGTTCTTCCACTGGTCTGAGGCGGCAGCTGCCACAAAGGCAGCATTCACCTCTTCAACCGTCGTCGGTCGAGATGCAATAAACGTAACATCAACAATTGACCCACAGGGTACTGGTACGCGAATCGCAATACCGTCAAATTTGTTGGTGAGCTCAGTGTGCGCCAAGGTGGTAGCTTTCGCTGCGCCAGTAGATGACGGGATGATGTTCTGCGCTGCTGCACGCCCCTCTCGTAAGTCTTTCTTACTTGGACCATCAACAAGTGCTTGCGTGGCGGTATAGGCGTGTACGGTGTTCAAAATAGCCTTTTCAATACCGACCGCCGCTTTCATAACGGCAATCACCGGACTCGTCGCGTTCGTGGTACACGATGCATTTGAGGTGATGGCGCAGGTCGTAAGGTCGTGTTCGTTAACACCCATGAGGACCGTTGCTCCAGGTACCGTACTGCTTCCATCTTTAGCTGGTCCTGAGATAACCACCCGCTTTGCACCCGCATCGATGTGCATCTGTGACTGTTCGTAACTCGTGAAGATACCAGTTGACTCAATCACGATATCAATCCCCATCGCTCCCCACGGCAACGCCTTCGGATCTTTCTCCTGCACAATTGTAATTTTCTTTCCATTCACGATGAGCGCCCCTTCCCCCACTTCGACTGAAAAGGGACTATGTCCGTACACGGTATCGTACTTTAAGAGGTAGGCGAGACTTTCTAAGCTTCCGAGGTCGTTGACGGCCACAATATCAATATCAGGATTTTCGAATGCCATCTTAAAAAACGTACGACCAATACGACCAAACCCATTAATTGCGACTTTTGCCATAGATTGAAAAATTATGATTACTAGACTGGTTCTACTATACCGCGAAGGGGGTGCCGCAGCACCCCCAACTTATCCTCATGTTGCGGAACGTTACTGTATGTGGAGCGTATTTCTGCGTCGTCGTCTTCCAAAAAAGAATCGAAGCAAAAGCAAGAGAAGCCACCACAAGCCAAACATGGTGAGCAAACCAATGATGCCTCCAAGAATGATGTACGTGGTTGCAACGTAGAGCACCGTCTCCTCTGCCTCTGTCACTTGTGCTGCAGGAAGTACCTCAAGGGTTCCGGTAACGCTTCCGAGTGTCAGCGTGTTACGGTCAAAGACCGAGAGCTGCATTGGATACAGACCAACGTCTTCCATGCTGGCAGCCATCGCTTCAAAATGGGTTCCTGCGTCATTTCGGCGAAGTAAGTACGACGTGGTTCGATCGGCTTTCGTTGGGTGCTGCCACGTCACAATAACAGTTCGTACATCTGATGGGACAAGCGCCACCGGAACACGAATCACAAACGGAGCACCTGCCACGACTGCAATAGTCTCTGTTTGAGCTGGAACGAGTTCATCAAACTGCACTATCGTAATGTCGGCAAACGTGAGTCGGAAGAATTCTTGCTGCACCTCGTTTGGAGCGGCTGCACTCGACGTGCTCGTTGTACCCCTTGGCAGCTGACTACCTGAGGTTGGTAGCACCGGCTCACTAGGCGGGAGACGGACCCCTGCTCGAAGCGCTAGTGCCACGGCACCTGATGATGGCTGACCATCAATATTGTAGGCAAAGACTGTGTAGTACTGCCGATCATGTTCCCTGAGCGCACCTTCGTCATAAAACGTATCAGCTAAGCCTTCATAGACAATATAGCCATCATTCGGTGAGACAGGATACGTATAGTGGCTTCGCACCACCCGCACATACCCAAGTGCATCCCCTACCGGATTGCCCCACTGGAGAAGCACATTGAGCCCCGATACAGTCGCAGTAAAAAAGGAGACATTCGGCGCAGCTGCTAGGCTAAAGCGACTCAGTGTCGTGAAGCTGTCTTCACGCAAGAGGACCTCACGACCAAAGCGATCTTTTCCGAAGAGTGCATAAAAATAGGTCGTTGACGGCGCTAAGTCGGTCAAGATTGTACTATGATCTTTTTTATAAAGATCTGACTGCACAAAACCATCAGTCACTGCATCGGTTGTTCCGTAGCGCAGTATGTAGGTAACTGGCTGGAGTGTCCCAAAGGTAAAGCGCGCACTCCCGGTTCCCGGGTCAACATCAAGTGTACGGAGTCGTGGCGGCATGACTGTCGACTGGGGCGCAGCGTCAACATCTTCAGCAGGTGGCGGTGCCGCAAAGGTAGTAGTACTCACACTAACTGAAGACGTCGAGATATTTCCGAACAAATCAAATGCATCTACGTAGTAGGTGTAGGTTGTACTTGGGGTGAGTCCCGTGTCGCTATAGGTAAGGAGGGTCGTTGTCGCAATCTGCACGGCATCACGAAAGAGGCGGTAGCCCGCCAACACGTTGTTATCTGTCGAAGCGCCCCAGGTTACGTCAATTTGCGTTGTCGCAATTGGCGTCGCAGTTACCGGTGCAGGTATCGAAGGTGCAACTGCATCATCTCCGTAGAGCTGCTGCACGGTAAACTCATCTGTTGACTGCGCTAGAGATGGCACGGGTATCAGTGCCGCCACTCCACAAGACAAACACAGCGCTACGACAATTGCACGAATCATAGTGGTAAGGCAGTTATTGTTGTGGTGGCAATATACACTCCAGGCGGCTGCACGACGGAACCCCCTACCCCTACCTGAAACTCAATCTTGGTGGGTGTACCACTTGGGTGATTGGCTGCGGGCGACGTGGCAATGATGACCGGGGTGGTCGAGAGCCCATCCCAACAGCGGTCGTTAGTGTCTGATCCAGACCCACACACGCCACCACTATCAAGATACCGAGCAGCGACATGCGTGCCTTCAGGAGAAAACCCTAAATGCGCATCAGCCGCACCGGTCGTAAAGGTAAAATCGGCAGCTGCCCCGGCAGGTGCATAGTCGGCAATCGTATTCGCACCTGACTGCATCGCTGGACTTGATTCAGCTACAATCGTGAGTTCATACCCAGACAGGCTATCAGTAGTAACGGTGACGGTGGTTGAGCCCGTGGCGGTACCGCCAGAAACACCCGGAATCGTTGGTCCAAGCACCACTGCCGCAGAACCAGTCAGCGATATGTAGACTTGCTGCATTTGCTGATACCCAGCGCGGATTTCAAAATTTGTACTCTCAGAATTGCCGGTGGCAATTTCACCAACAGTAGACTCAGTCTGGTAGTTAGTCGACGAACTGAAGCCACCCCCTACGTTGATAGAGTCACTTTGAATCATATAGTTGGTGCTCTCCATCACCTGTGCCAAAGAGAGCTGCAGGGAGAAAAAGACAAGGGGAAAGAAAAGTACCGAAGCACCAAATGTGACAAACACTTGACGCACCATACTTAGTCTTTTCGTTTAAACTCGAAGCGAGTAAAGATAAATCGAATCAAGAGGAAGAAGACGAAGAGCGATGCAAAGACTCCGAGCATGATTTTCCAAGGGAAAACCCAAAATACGATTGTCATTTCATCGACAATGTCGTCGTAACTGCGGTTCAACTGAATAGTCGCAACGTACCGACCGATCAAGAGCTCGCGATCCCAGGAAACCTCCTTGGTGCGCAGTGACTTCGGCAAAATGAACCAAGGCTGCAAGTCAACCACACCCACCTCTTCACCAATGATGTTGCTGATAGTGATACGTCCGTACGGTGCAAGGTGCACTGAACCAGTACTTTCAAAGGTTACCCCAAAATCGATCGGGCCGCTGAGGAAAAACTTCTGGTCGCCGAGCGTAGCAAAATCTTTAAGCGAACCTTCTCGCTCAATATCACCTGGAGAAGTCACAAAAAAGAGTGTTCCGATGCGACTAATGATAGTTGAACCTGGCTTAGCACCACCCTGCTCATCGAGTAGGTTTGGATCACTGGTTATCTGCGTCAGTATACTTCCATAGAAGCCGCCTGGCTCTGCATCGGCAGGAATAGAGACAGTAACCGGAATGCGGACACGCTGCCCATGCTCCAGGTAAAACTTATCGTAGGGCACACTGATGAAGTCCTTGATACTGTACGGACCTACACGCTCACCAAGGAGACTGACTGCGGTAGAACCATCAACTGACCCCTCTGCGTCTTCCATAGTGAACTCAAAGAGTTCTCGCTGCCCCATGCGGTTAGATACAATGAGCTCAACAGTCTTTGACTGGCCTGGTGCGAGCTCCAGGTCAAACTTGCCTGGCCCGACCACGAAATCGTTGAACACCTCTTCCGGGTTAGGTAGGCCTTCTCGCGGATAGTTATCGTAGAAGGTATTTGCTGCCTGAGGCACACTATCAGTCGATGTACTGGTTGCCTCAACGACATCCTCAAGGATGAAGTCCGACACCTCGGTAACACCGAGACTTGCTTCGCCCTGCGCAAAAACACCCACAGGCATTGCCGTGAGTGCTAGTGCTATTACTCCGAGGAGAGAAATAATTTTAGTTGTGATGTGTGTAGCTGTGTTCATAGAGATTCCTTTGCCTGTAAAATAGTCAATCAATTACAATTTCGTTGCCAGACTATTTTAGCATACGGCCCTGAAATCTCTAATCAACAACACTGCACTACTAGTTGACCAATGCTGTCAAGGTAGCAGTTGCGTTGTAGAAACCGGCAGGCAAATCTGGGTCTGGGTTTGCACCAACACCAACTCGGAAGGCAATGATAGTTGTCTCACCTTCTGCCGGAGTAGGGGTTGCGCGGTTTACGAGTGTGTACGGAGTGGTTGCGTTTGACTCCATAGTCCAGCAGCGACTAGCGTTACTGTTACCGCCACCAATGTTACAGGCTGATCCGTTGTTGCGGAGCTCAGTCACGATACTGGTTGATGAGGCAGCGAGCGCGAAGCTTGATGAACCGGTAATCACACTAAAGTTGTAGTCAGCGCCACCACCGTCGTTGTAGTTAGGAATATAATCAGGACCTGATTCATACTGCATCGCAATTGTGTCAGCAAAGTGAATCGTCATGTTGTAGCCGTCAACGTCGTTGGTTGAGACAGCTACGGTTGTGGTACCACTTGAGATACCGCCCGTAATACCAGCAATATCTGGGGCCATAACCACGTCTGCTGCTGTGGTTTCAAAGCGAATTTCAGCAGTAATTTCTTGCTCAACGGTAAACACATCCTCAGCGGCGATACTTACAGTTGGTTCGAGTGTTACAAATGAAAGTAAAGTCACTGCCAGTGCAGCAGTAGCAGCTACCAACGCAGCCACTACTGGATTAGTCTTTGTAAAAAGATTCGTACTCATACAATATAATTAAATTAATATATTACACAACTAAAATGTAATACCTATAGTATATAGCCCCGACGGTATAAAGTTTGACGTTTTGGGTAATCCAATGTGGATAACAAAAGCACCCTCAGGAAGGGTGCTTTTGTTACTTTTAGCTACTTGCTTCGGTTTCAGTCTCTGTATCCACTGCTGGTTCGTCTGTGGGCCCTGTTTCAGTACTCGCTTCGCTTGGTACCACCACCTCGTCATTGGGGGTATCTTCTGTCTGATCCTCTACTACTGCATCGGTACCTATTTCATCTTCAGCCTCTTGCGAAATACCGTTTAGAGGTGCGACTGGCTCTACTGACTCACCAGGCGATTCATCGGTAGGCTGATCAGGTTCCGGTTCATTTTGCTCTACCGGTGTAGGTGCTGTACCGAGGGCGGCTTCGAGTTCCTGCACACGAGCCTCAAGCTCAGTTATGCGCTCACCCTGCCCTCGCACAATATCCCACAAGTCTTTTACTGCCTCGACGACGAGCGCAATCATATTGCTCTTATTGAGCGACCAGTAGTCACCTCCTTTACTCACGACTTCCGGTAAGACCAGGTCGACCTCTTGCGCAATAAAGCCTATCTCGACTTGCGCCCCGAACCGATCCTTGTCTATCCACTCGTACCGTACACCACGAAGCTCAGTGAGGAGCTCGAGTGCATTTTCAACCTCGGTCACATTTTCCTTGAGTCGTGCATCTGAAGGATCGCGAATGATGACTCCATTGGCATCCGTTGTCAGGTTAGTAGCACCACCTAAGAGATTCGCAGCTTTTATACTGCCATCAACCGTAAGCTTACTCGAGGTAGAGGTGGTGCCAATACCCAATGAACCCTCAATGTACGAGCTACTACTTCCGTACACGAGCAGTGCGCCGTCAGTAACAATTCCTTCAGCACCAACACTCAGTCCAACACCAGCCCTAAGCCGCCCGGCAACCGTGGCGTCATCACTGATAGAGAGCTGACTGCCTGAGATTGAGTACACAATGGCTGACTGCAGAGTTGCGCCTGAGATGTCAAAGACGTGGAAGTCATTACCACCGACTTCAGTCGTCATATAGGCATACCGCCCGATAATGCGGATGCCGTATGCACTACCTGCGCCGAGGTTGCTGCCGCCAATACGTACCGCTGCAAGCGGGTTAGCGACATCAACTACCTCGATATCATCACCGGTTGTTAAGGATGCAATGTAGGCGTACCGTCCAGCCAGCGCAATACCTCGCCCGGCGGCATCAAGCGCTACTGAAGAAGCTACACTGATGTCTGCCGGATTACGTACGTTAATTACATGGAAATCGTTGCCGGTGCCGTTGGTGGTTACGTAGGCGTACGCACCACTCACCACCACCTTATGAGCCCCATCAGTTAGCGCAACAGAATCGGTAGTAGTTGGAGCAGTTGGATTACTAATATTGATTACATGGAAATCGTTGCCGGTGCCGTTGGTGGTTACGTAGGCGTAGTCACCCCGCACAGCGACACCGTTGGCGTTGGTCGGAAGATTTACGCCGCCGACAATCACTGGGTTCAATGGGTCTGATATATCCACGATGGACATATCATCGCCCGGTGAATCACTCACTACGTAAGCGTACCGTCCTGCTATTGCAATACCATTGACTGCACTCGGCATTGCTGCAACAGCCACCTGCACTGGGCTGAGTGGATTACTGATATCTATGACATGAAAATTATTACCAATTGTGTCAGTCCCCACAAACGCATACCGTCCGCGAACCACTACTGCCTCAGAACTGCCAGTAAGATTAATAGCTGCTACCTGGGCTGGCGCAGCTGGGTTTGTTACGTCCACCACGTGGAAGTCATTACCAGTCGACTCACTCACCAGGTAGGCGTAGTTACCAACCACATCGAGCGCGTACACGGTGTCACTGAGCGATATACCGCCAACCGATGAAGGTCCATAATCGGTTGTACTGTTACCGCCCTGCTGCGTAATTGAGCCACCGAGAATTGTCAGTCTATCACTCGGTGATTCGGTGCCGAGACCGAGCAAGGCACTAGATTGGTTGTAATACAGACCGGCTGTTCCGCCTGGACCGTTAAAATTGACTGAGCCATTAACCTCGAGCATCTCTGTTGGAGCCGTGACGCCGATACCTAGGTTAGTACCAGTAAACACAAAATTGCTGCTCTGGGTTAGGTAGGTACTTGACCCGTGCACATACTGAATCGCTCCAGCCGTGAAGCTGTTGGGAGTATCATCAAGTCCGAGGTAGGTCTCAGACCCGCCACCAATGGCGCTGACTGGCGCAAACCGTAAATTACCAGCCCCGTCAGTCACGAGGACATGGTCGCTCGACCCGTCTTCTGTTGGCAAGGTCCAGACAGTGTCAGAAGCTAATGTACTTGATGCTCGAAACCCTACGTAATTTGATCCGTTGCTATAAAGGCGCAGTGTCCCCTGCCCCACCAAACTTGCGTCACCATCAATTGAGAGTCGCGTCGCAACTGAGCTAGTACCGAGTCGCAAGCTGTTATTGAGGTAGGTTAGACTCGCTGTTTGCGTTATCGCTGAACTCGTCGCATTCGCAAACTGCAGGGCTCCTGCAATAAAGGAGTCCGGTGTGTCATCAAGTCCAAGGTACGTACCGTCACCATACCCGAGTGCGGCTGAAGCCACATTCACCCAAGCAACACCGTCATACTGGAGTAAGTCGCCCGCTGTTGTGGTGGCCAGAGTGACATCAGTCAAGTCTCCGAGTTGATCTGCCCCACCAAGGCACGTACCATTTACTGCCACACAGCCGCTCGTTACATTAATACCGCCAACAAATGCACTATTGCCCACCACTGAAAGTGTTGCCATAGGGCTTGAGGTACCGATGCCGAGACGAGTACCGGTAAATACAAAGTCAGCCGCTTGCGTCAGCGCGGTGTTTGAAGCGTTTACGTACTGAATCGCCCCAGCGACAAAACTATTTGGCGAATCAGAAAGTCCCAGGTAGGTACCGTCACCGAGGCCCAGTGCTGCCGCAGACACGTTTCGCCACACTGAGCCATCGTACTGTAAATAATCTCCAAGCGTAGTTGAGCTAAGGCTCACGTCATTGAGCTCATCAAGTGTATTTGCTCCCGTAAGACACGTACCATTTACTGCCACACAGCCGCTCGTTACATTAATACCGCCAACAAACAGTGAGCTCGTGCTGTTAATCACAGTGAAGCCGCCGGTAAAGGTACTGTCCCCAACTACCGTCAAGGTATCGGTTGGGGTCGAGGTACCAATGCCGAGACGGTCGTTGCGGTACACGAAGCCAGCTGACTGCGTCAACGCTGAACTCGTCGCATTCGCAAACTGCAGCGCACCAGCAATCAGCGTATTTGGAGTGTCGGTTAGGCCGACGTACGAAGCAGGTGCTGCGCCCGCAATACACACGCCATCAACCGCGTAGCAGCCATCGGTAATGTTCACACCACCACCAAACGTAGACGTGGCAGTACCGACAGTCGTGAGCGTACCAAAAACAGTCAAGCTCGCTGGTGTACTCGTTGCACCGACTGCCACATTAGTAAAGAATGCTGCTGCTGGTGTACTTGCGCCAATGATAGTGTCATCAATGGTGCCACTGAGGATAGTAAGAATGTTACTAACGTCCCCATCAAGAATACAACCGGAACATCCGCCTCGACCGCGCACAGAATCAAGTGTTGAAACGTTTTCAATCGTCAGTCCGTCAATTTCAATATCTTCACCTTCCTCCAAATCAAGTTCTCCAGTCTCACCATTAAGACTCGTCACCACCTCAAGATCTTCGAGGTCAACTGAGATAACTGGATTATTTTGAGTGCCGGTAATACTGATGTTATCGCCAGCGGTAACGGTATTGACTATATTGCTCGCAAAAATACTTCCACCTTCCAGGTCAATATCTGCACCATTGGTGGTGATGCCACCTCCAACGACCAGCGATCCCGCCACGGTAGCGCTACCGAGCGTGCTGTAGGAGCCAAACGTTGCTGCGCCAACTGTAGTAAGTGTATTCGTCTCAAGTGCATCAATGGTCAGCAATCCTAAAATAGTCGTCGTCGATAGCGTCGCCAAACCACTGATACGGAGATTGGTATCAATAAATAACGGCGCATTGATAACGAGTGTACCCTGCTCACTCGTGGCGGTTGGCACGTATGAACTACCCCTTTGCGCTACAGTATCGGTAGGCGAAACCAATTCATTGTTGGAGCTACCAAGCTGCGCCACTTGCAGTGCTTCGCCAGAAAAAATCTTCCCTGCCGTCGTGTACGCAATAGACCAAACTTTTTCAAACTGTGCACTCATCCGTGACCACCACGGTGACACATCGTCACCGGCCGCCTCTGTAGCAGCAAGTGGTGCAAACATAAACACGAGCATCATTAAAATAGCAATACTGAGCTTCACTAAATAGCCTCTAGTATACCCATGCCTGAGTAGAGAGGTAGTAGTTTTTGCACGAATAATCTGCATACGAAAATGATGCTGGGCTTCACCCAGTTAGCTTAATCGTAGCATAGCGATTTGGTCAAAATGTGGCTTATCACCGGGGTACAACCTCAGTTTTCAGTAGAAACCAGTTCGGGCTGTGTGTAGATTTTGGCGACATTATCAGCAAAGAATAGAACTGCCTGAGGAAATGAAAATGTCTCAACCTTTTCGTTTGGCAGCACTGCCAAAATGGGTACCTTACCGATAATGGTCATAAAACGTGCATGATCGGGTAGTATAGAAAACTCACCCTCGACATTCTCCGATTCTAGCGCAATTACTTGCCCTTCCCAGACGACGCTTTGAGGACTCAATATTTGTACCGTAAACGTATCAGACATAGACTATTACACTCGCCATAACCCAGAGGTAACGAGGTCATCAATATAGAAAAACTGCTCAGCTGGTACCGTGTCAACCGCACCAGCCAATATAGCCGCCACGTCACGAACGACTGTCGCGCGCGGAACCTTCACGCCTGGGCGACCTGTCTCAGTCTCGGTTGAGATAAAGCTCTGTGTCATGTAGTTGAGGAGCTTTTGGGCGCGTGAGTAGCGAAGTCGGTTTTCTTCCGAGAGCTCTTCCTCTCCCACAATCGATACAATACGTGCCAGCTGCTTATACTGGTTTAGTACTTCAATCGCCTCTGTGGCTGCGTTGTAGTGCTCCTCCCCCACCGCGGTTGGATTTAGCGCCGATGATGTTGAGTAGAACGGATCAACCGCTGGATAGCGCCCTTCGTACGTAAGCTCACGCGAGAGAACAACCACCGCATCCATATGCGGCATTGTTACCGCTACCGCCGGGTTTCCAAACTCATCGGCCGGTACGTACACTGTCTGCACCGACGTCACGAATGCATCGGTCGTTGAATACAAACGGTTTTCAAACTGAGCAATATCGGACTGCAGCGTTGGCTGATAGCCGTACTCGGACGGAAGCTCAGAGAGCAAGGTTGAAAGCTCACTGCCGGCTTGCAAGAAGCGAAATACGTTATCCACGAAAAATAGTACGTCTTGCTTCTCGTGGTCACGGAAGTGCTCTACGAGCGTTGCGGCCGAAGCTGCTGTTAGTGCGCGCACCGCCGCGTTTTTGTTGATGTGACCAAAAATCAACGCAGTGCGATCGAGCACGTTATGGTCCTTCAGTGATTTCCAAAGTGCATGACCTTCACGAATACGTTCACCAATACCAGCAAACACCGAAACACCGGTACCTTCGTATACCACATTACGGAGAATCTCTTCCTGGAGTGTGGTCTTACCTACACCCGCACCTCCAACCAGCGCCATTTTTCCTCCCCTCAGGAGTGGTGAGAAGAAGTCAATGATCTTAATGCCTGTTTCGAGTACTTCAGTAGGACGGACCACGCTCGCACCCTTAGACATGGTGTGGTGCTGGTACACGGTTTGCCGCGTCATGGCCGGCAGTGCCGGACCGCCATCAATGACATCTCCATAGAGGTCAATTACCCGCCCGAGGACCGCCTGCCCTACCGGTACGGTAATCTCACTTCCGGTTGAAATAATTTCTAGGTCACGCTCAATTTTATCTACCTCAGAAAGGAGCAAGCAGTACAAGGTCTCTGGGTTTTCGTAGGCGTACGCCTCCATGCGTATCTGCGTATCTGAAACAGCCGTAAGAAGTTCTCGCAGGGCTGGTCGATACGGGCCATCACAATTAATGCGCACAATCTGTCCGAGTACGCCACGAACTCGACCCACCATCATGCTGGCATCGTGAGCGACTGGGCGCGGCTCAACTGCCACCGCTTCTGTCGGCACCGGCGTCGCCTCAACAGAGACTGCAATATCCACCGGCACTACCGGTGCAACAACAATCGGCTGATTCGTAGCTTTCTTACTCATATGGTTCTATCTGAGCGAAAGCCGGTAAATGTTTCCAAGAGTCGCATACTCTCAGCCGTACTCATCACTTTATGGATTTCCTGGCGCTGGCTTTTTACCAGCTCCTTCGCCCGCTCACGGGCGCGCTGCATTTTCATGAGGCGAGCACCGGTAAGCGCCACGCGCGTTTCAAGCATAACGCGATCAAAAAGAACAAAGCGAATCTGGGTACGGAAAAACTCAAGCAACGCCTTGATGTCTGGTTCGCAAATATACTCAACCGGAATCACCTGACCCGCTGTCTGCTTTGGCTCATGCGTAATATCGGTTACCACTGGTTCTTGGCGAAACGAATTGATAAATGTTGGATGGCAAATCATTACTTCATTATACGGGTGGAGCGCAGTAATCACACTCGTCATTTCGTCATGGGTGGGAGTATCAGCAGCGAATGAAAAGGTGGTCACCTTACGCGCCACGCGCAGCCGTTCAAGAATTTGCTGACCCGTTTGACCAATCACAATCCCTTGCGCCCGCGGGTACACTTGCAGGTTACGCACAAACTCTTTTATAACCAACTGATTGAGCTGTCCATAAAAACGCTTGTTCGACGTAATGGCAACAAACACCCGACCGCGCCCAAACTCGGTATCGTCAAGTTGTATTCCTGCCGTTGCTGCGTAGGCCTGTACCATTGCCATGAGCTGGTGAAGCTCAGTGTAGTACGCACGATTGGCCTCAAAAATAGCACGAATAGACTGAAGGCGGGTCGCACTAATATCACGCAACATAGTCGTCACAAATTGCGCCGTTTCAGTCTGCTCTAGCTCCTCCTGAAGATCACGTACTGCTGACATACGTTTGCATGATGTTATGGTGTGCTTTTACGGTTGTCAGGAAGGTCTGCCAGTCAATGGCGTCGTTGTACACCATTTGCCGCAAGGGTTCGAGCTCAGGGTGCTCGGTCACCATTTTTACCAACTTCGGTCGAAGCTTGGTCACAAAATCAACGGTGTAGCCAGAAAAGAATTCAGAAAACACTAGCGCCATGAGAAGCACCTGTGCCGCTGGGGTACGCCCCTCAAAGACGGGCTGCTGCAGCAACGCCTCAATAATCCCTCCACGACGAAGGACCTCTTTCGTCTGCTCACTTAAGTCAGCACTAAACTTTGCGTACTCGAGCTGTGTTCGGTATGAACCTAAGAGCATCTGCGTGTGTCTAGTCACCTGCTTCTGGAGCGTACGCTGGGATTGCCGCCCGACACGAGTTACCGACTGCTCAATACTGATGGACGGGTAAATACCCTCAGCGCGGAGTCCAGGGACAAATGACAAGTGTCCGTCGGTACACGCCATGACGTTGGTTGGAATCAAGTCTGAGAAATTACGGACGTCGGTTTGAATAACCGGCAGTGCGGTGATTGAACCGCCGCCAAGCTCTTCACTAAAGTGACCCGAGCGCTCCATCAAGTGGGCATGCTGGTAGAAAATATCACCAGGATATGACTCTGTACTTGGTAAACGGCCCTCAAGGAGAGCGATCTCGCGCAGGTACTTTGCGTGCGCATCAAGGTCATCGAGGACGACGAGGACATGCTCACCAAGACGGGCAAAGTGCTCCGCGAGCAAAAAAGCAATCGATGGTGCGAGCGAAATCATGGAGGCTGGCTCATCGGAGAGTGCCGAAATAACTATGTTTTTACTCCCCGGGCGGGCCTTCCCAATAATGGTGTCAGTAATTTTGCGCAGGCCATTAATAGGCTTTCCAATAACGGTATAAATACAAACCGTCCCAAGACTGGCTTGTGCCTGAACTACTTCAGTTAAAAAGGTACTCTTACCACTCCGCATTGGTCCAAAAACCAGCTGACGCTGCCCTTTCGCAATTGGAATCAGCGTATCAACCATGGTCACGCCCGTAATGAGCTGCTCATGAATTGGCTGCCGCACCTCAATCCCCGGAGCATCACCCTCAAGTGCAAAGCGCACATTGGCAGGTGGAAAGGAACCTTTATTATCGATGGGTTGCCCCAAGACATCAATAATTCGTCCAAAGAGGTGATTACCAACCGAATAGTGGTTGTCGTCGGCCAGGTACTGGTAGCGATCACCGGGCTGAGCTGCGTCAGAGAGCGCCAAGGCAAACACATGGGCGTCCCCAAGCGCACGCACAATAGCCCGCCGACCCTTTTGATCGATAAGCAAATCATTTACGCGCGCCGAAGGGAGCCCCTCAATCGTGAGCAGGTACCGCTTTGCTTTAACAACGATACCAACCTCCTGTATCCGAGTACTAGGTTGCATAGCTATCGAGTACCTCACGGATTACCTCTGGCATTTTTCGCAACCTTGGCGTGAAGGAATAATCGTACAACTTCCCGCCGGAAATGACCGCACAGCCACCAAGCGTCATGGCATCTATCTCAAAATCGAGCATATGGTTTGGTGATAACTCTTTGCGGCACCACTCCCCCATGGTCTCCTCTCCATCTGCATCGAGGACTGCGGGTACGTACACCGTCACTCGCGGGAGCCCCTCAAGCCAAGTATGCAGCTCCGCTATGTTGGTATGGAATGTCTGCTCTGAAAATGCCGTAAGCCACGCAGTACCCCACAGCGCAACAGCGGTATGGTCTTCTGGCGTCGCTTCAACGGCCAACGCAGCGCTGTATCGCTCCTCAGGCGTTGCATCACCTTCAGCTTTTGTATAAAAAAGTGATTCCAAAACTCGCTGCAAAAGACCAATCCGGCGCTTAGCCGCTTCAACCGAAAAAGTATTACTGAGTAAAGCTGCCTTAAGTGAATCCATAGCGTATTACAAAATGTTTTCGCGCTTAGCGACCGCGAGTGCATCGCGCGCCAATTCAGCATGGTCAGTAATGGTGAGTTGCTTCTGAAGCACTTTCTTTGTGACTGACTCGACGATGTTGTTGATATGCGTATCAAGGAGGTGCAACCGCGCTTTTTTGTACGCCAAGATTTCTCCATCGAGTGCAACCAAGGCTGCTTTTGTGTGCTCATCGAGCTTCGTCTTCACCATCATGTCTTGTGTAGCTAGTGCGTTTGTGAGTGTACTCGAGGCATTCTCAATCACGCGACTCATTGTACTGAGTGAGGCCTGGGCAGCTGCATCAACCTGCTTCTCTGTTGCGGTAAACGAATCGAGTACCCCCATAAAGCGGGTATTGAGTTTTTCTCGTCCAGCCTCAAGGGCATCAAGTGACTGATCACCAATACTTTCAAGCTTTTCTAAATGGACCGCAATAGCGCCGTTCATTTTCTGTGTCAGCATTTCAGCGTGCTGCTTGAGATTTTCCTGGTAGGCACTCTGCAGCTCTGCGGCGTGCTGGGTATAGGCAGCTAGAATCTGTGTATGTTCAGTTTCAGCACTGGCGATAATGGCATCTGCCTTGCGCTTTGCCTCGGCTATAATTCCCTCAGCCTCTTCTTCCGCCTGGTGCTGCACAAATTCGTAGGCTGGCGCCGCAATCCGGTTTACCATTAAGCTGCTTCGGACCTGGAGAAAAAGCATGACCAACATCGATACAATAAGGCCACCTAAAATTCCAGCAAGAAGTTCAATTGAGAGAGGGATGTTCATAGTGTAACTCGTCTAATCGTAACGTAGGAAGCAAGGAGCTACAAGCTTTTCTACGCACAGCCCTAAAGAAATTAAAAATTAGAAATAAAATATTAAATATATACTTTTTTATTTTCTCTATTTAATATTTCATATTATTTATATAGGGAGCACGAGGACGCCGATGGCGACAAAGATAACAACAATTACCAATAGCAGCACCATGATTAAGCTGCCAGCTGCAATCCAGACAACCGACTTTCGCGCGCGCGGATTGCGTCCAATTGAGAGTACGCTTGAGCTCAGTATTGAGCGGAAACTGTAGAGCAAGAAACCGAGTGCACCGAGTGTGATAATCACGGCCACTAAAATGCGCGGCAATGAGGTCGCTTCTTTTGCCTCACGTGCTTCAGCAACTGCTGCCTGACGAGACTGTTGTGCTGCCATCGCTGCTTCTACCCCCACCTCTGCTTGAATAATCCCCTGTCCAGCTGCTAAATCCTCTAGCGCAACCGCAAATACCGCCATTGTCTCAAGATCAGCCCGCATGGCTACTCCAGCCACTGGGCTCGTTGTGAGTAAATCACCACGAACAATGGCACCATTCTGACCCGCATCCACCAGTACGCCACTGACTCCCTGCGTTACAATCGGTGTTGTATTGCTGGCTGTCACAAAAACAATTGCTGGACGCTCACCTACTACCCCATAGACGGCTGTATCAAACGCTGCTTCAGTTAACGTATACGTAGCACGCTCGTCATTGTAGCGAACCACCATACCTGGAGATCCAGGAGTGCCTGCCAGCGGAATTGTCGTAGCAATCGGTAGCTCTGAATTTGCCTGCACCCCAGAACCAGCCAGGAGAGCGTACACCACCCCCACCACCACGAGCCAACGCCAGTGGACCGTCAGCTGATTACGCGAAGAAAAATAAAACATAGAAGTGCTAGTCAGATACTTCAAACCACTCAATCACCGCTGCTGGGGTAACTACGCGCTCACGTAACACAGACGCAGTTTGTGATAACCCGTCACCAATATCTGCCCACGTCACCTCAGCCTGAAAAGCTGCAAACGAAACAATCGCAAGAATACATCCGCACATTGTCACAATCCCTACCTGACCAACAACAAACCAGGCCTGTGCGGGCTCTCGAAGTTGCCCTGTTCGTTCTTCGTACTCACGCCAGGCTGTCTCAGCTCGTTCACGAAGTGCTACGTTACGAAGCTGCATCGTGGCATCATGCTCTGAAGCCGCTATAAACGCCTGGAGTGAAGCAATATCTACAAAACATTGACCCTGCACAAAGGATGCATCAATCCATTTACCTCGAGCCAGCCGCTCGACATAGGACACGTGGTACCCCACGACCAAAGCCGCTCGATCACTCGCTACATACAACCGCCCGTTTATATCGAGTGACTCAAGCATACCGTAGCTCTATTGTAGCTGAAGTGCACTTAAAAGCGCTGCGTAAGCTTAAAAACTGTGGACAAGCAAGGCAGTGAGCTGCATTTTTATCAAGTTGACCAGCTCTACCAGTGGCGTGAGACTGTACGTCTCGCCACTCGCATCAGCCGTTACTGCAACTGAATTAGTTACACTCACCAGGCCGACCGCAATAATGGAGGCAGTGAGGCCCGATACGACAATCACCCACGGAGAAACTAGCGAACGACTATCGACCATTCGTGCATCTACTTTAATAGTTGTCCCACGCGGGTTTCGGTCTGTTATGCGCTCTCGCTGCATACCAATAATGCCGTCAGGATTACTCAAAGGAACTAAGGTTTCCTTTTCGTGCTTCGTGTAGGCATTGAGTGTCTTTCGTCCTTTCTTGTGAACGACCGGTATGTGGTACACACCGTGCGCATCTTTACCTTGAGCAACTGCATCGTCGGTTAAAGCAGCAACTTCTGCGTCCGCTTCTTTTGTGGCAGCTGGCTTTGCCGCTTCGGCCACGGAAGCTTCGGGAACCACTGCGTTTTCGGCCACCGCTTCAACTGGCACATCTGGCACTTCACCAATTGAGAGTTTGCCTCGAAACTGAATCACCGGGAGCGGAGTTGCTTCATAGCGTGCAGTGCCTCCATCACTTGACGCAATGCGGACCTTCTCAGCCTCGGCTAGACCCACCGCAACTCGGCCAATTTTTTTTGGCTTCGGGAGCAAATCTCCAGCATCAGTCTCATAGGAAGCTTTCGTGATTGGAATACGACGGTAAAAATGCTCAGCATATTTTGCTGAAGCAGTTCCCCCTCCTACACGAACAAAACTACGTGTCTCCTGACCCATATTACGTAGCCCCAGTATACCGCCCTAACCAAAACCACACCAGGCACTTCTGTGGCTGGTGTGGTTATATGTATGAAAGTCCTACTATCGTAGTATGACAATAACTTTTATCAAGGTTTCTAACCGATTCGCTGCTTGATAATCTCCGCCAACATTCCTGGGTTAGCAGAACCTTTCGTTGCCTTCATTCCCTGCCCAACTAAGAACTGGAGTACTGCGTCTTTACCCGCCTTTAGCTCAGCGACAACCGTAGGGTTCGCAGCGAGAATTTCGTCAATAATAGGAATGAGTTCGTCAGCGTTAGAGCGCTGCACGAGTCCGCGAGCTTCTGCGAGTGCTTTGGCGTCAGCGCCATCAAAGACTACTTCAACCATGAGATCTTTGGCTACTCGTGAGTTAATATGCCCCTCTAAGACAAGTGCCCCGAGTGCACGAAACGCTAGCGCATGCGCCCTATCGAGCACTCGCTCACCTGATTCAAGGTGCGCCAGTACGTCAGTGATAAAGTAGTTAGCTAACGTCTTGGTGAGTTTTTCGTAAGAATCATCTCCCACTGCTGCCGCAAAAAAAGCTTCGCGCGCAACATCACTGATGATGATTTCAATCTGATCAGACGGAAGTCCCAGGGCTGCATAGCGAATACGTTTTTTCTCCGGTGTTTCAGGCAGTGCCGCCTCGAGAGCTGCGTCACTCCAATCAGGTCGATCACTCCGCAGGAGCTTAGGAATATCTGGATCGGGGAAATAGCGGTAATCGTCAGCGGTTTCCTTGATGCGCTGGCTGAACGTCTTGCCTTTATTTTCATCCCAGCCGCGTGTTTCCTGAATGATAGTACCTCCTGCCTCGAGTGTCTCAATGTGCCGCTTTGTTTCAAAAACAATCGCTGCTTCTGCCGCCTTGAACGAGTTGATGTTTTTAACTTCAACCTTCGTGCCGAAGGTATCAGTTTTACTCACTGACAAGTTGACTTCAACACGCATCTCGCCGCGCTCCATATTTGCATCAGATGCACCGAGGGTACGCAGGAGAAGTTGCAGCTCACGAGCAAATGCGCCAGCTTGTTCCGCAGTATGAATAACCGGCTCGGTTACGAGCTCCATCAAAGGAACACCGGCACGATTAAAGTCAACGAAACTCTTTTCGCCTTCGTGCTGACTTCGCGCCGTGTCTTCCTCCAAATGAATACGGGTAATCTTGACCCCACCAAGTTCGCCACCTTTCACGAGTGGATACTGGTACTGACTAATCTGGTAGGCCTTTGGAATATCGGGGTAGAAGTAATTCTTTCGATCAAACTCACTGAAATCAGCTAGTGTTCCACCAATCGCCTTACCTACCATAAGGACCAGCTCAACCGCCCGTTCATTCACCGTCGGGAGTGTGCCGGGATGGGCCATACACACTGGACACACGTGTGTGTTCGGTGTTGCGCTGTGTGGGTCATTTTTGCACCCACAGAACATCTTGCTGTTGGTTTTGAGTTCAGCGTGGATTTCAAGACCCACCGTCGTCGTATATTCGCTCATGGGCACTATACTACCGGCTTCGGAGATGCTTCACAAGCGCATCACCCAGTTCTTTGGTGCCGTCTTCAAGTGGTGCTGAAATAGCAAAGACTGGCTTGCCTAGCTTTTCAAATTGCGCTTTGAAGGCAGCCACTTCTTCAGTGGAACGGGTGTCAGTCTTTGTTAAGACAATCCACTCAGTTTTAGAGGCAATATCTTGGCTATACTTTGAAAGTTCGTGGCGAATTTCTTCATAGGCAGCCATTGGGTCCTCGTTCTCAAGTGACACTAAGTGCAGCACCATAGCGGTTCGCTCAATATGGCGGAGGAATTTATGACCGAGCCCCTTGCCGTCAGCAGCACCTTCAATCAAGCCTGGAATATCGGCGAGCACGTAGCCCTGAATTACCCCCAAGTGCGGTTCCAACGTCGTAAAGGGATAGGCGCCAATCGCAGAGTGCGCATTGGTGTAGGTATTCAACAGGGTCGATTTACCAGCATTTGGCAACCCTACCAACCCCACATCGGCCATCAATAAAACTTCAATCTTGAAGGTCCCTTCTTCTCCGAGCTTTCCCTTAGTTGATTCTTCTGGTGAACGATTAGTTGCACTCTTAAAGTGCTCGTTGCCGTAGCCTCCTTGACCACCTTTTAAGATAAGTACCGTCTCTCCTTCCTTTGTCATTTCAAACGAACGTTCACGGTCAATATCAGTCACCCGTGAACCAACCGGAATATCGATATACAAATCTTCACTATTCTTTCCAAATTGACTCAGTGAACGTCCAGTGCCACCATTGTCTGCAATAAAATTTTTATCACCGGTGTACTTGGCGAGCTTATTGAGATCACGAACTGCCCGGACGTACACATCGCCGCCGTTACCGCCGTCACCTCCCGCTGGACCAGCCATCGGTCGGAACTTTTCATGTCGCCAGCGAACAACGCCGTCGCCTCCGTCACCCGCTTTCGCGTAAATTTCTAATTCATCAACAAACATAATACTAACCTTACGCGATAAACTTGTTTCCAATTGTGGTTACAACCGACACCAGGAGTGAACCTACGAGTGCAGCGAGAAAGCCACTGACCGCAAAACCATCAATAAATGAAGCAGCAAACATAAACAGCAGTGCATTAATCACAAAAATAAAGAGGCCCAGCGTGAGGATTGTAATCGGGAGGGTCAGAATAACCAAAACCGGCTTCACGACAGCATTGAAGATTCCCAAGATAACTGCAGCAATGAGCGCTGGGTACAGACCATCAATACTGACACCCGGTACAACCTCAGCAACCAAGAGTAGCGCGAGGGCTCCCAATAAAATTCGAGTAAGTAGAGTTACCATTTGGTTACGGTACGTTATTTTTAAGTAAATGTCAATGAAGTAGCTATACCTAGCCCCACGAAACGGTTTTACCTTTTACCTATGCAACCATTCAACCAACATACTTCCATGCTCAAAACAGCAACAGGGGACATCGGATGTCCCCTGTTGCTGTTTTTTGCACTTCCCTATTTCGCTACTTCACGAGCGTCCACCCCTCTGCCAGCAGCGGCTCAGCCTTCTTGTATTTCAACGTCTGCGTCTCTCCCCCTTTCACAATTGTCACCACATCGTTTCGTCCTGCTGCTACATCGCTGGTACGCGGCTCTTGCTTCTGCACGCCCGCTTTCGCACCATCACGAACCTCTTGAGCCGCAATGCGCTCCTTTCGAAGAGCCTCTTCTTCACGCTCAAGCGCTTGTGGTTGCAGCTGCGGCAAAATATCAGCCATACGTTCCAAGACCGCTTGCTGCATTTCCTTAAATAGGCGTGACCCTTCCTTACGATACTCAAGAAGCGGATCTTTCTGTCCGTACGCGCGGAGGTTAACACTCGAACGTGTGTACTGCATTACCTCAAGGTGCTCTACCCAAAGAATATCAATCATCTGGAGCGTAAGCTTTTGTACCATATCTGTCCATACATCGGTACCGAACTCAGCCTCCTTAGCAGTAATGACTGGTGCCAGCTCAGGCGCGAGCGCAGTAATTTCACCAAGCACCGCAGCTATCTCTCCTTTGTCTCCCTTGAGCAGCTTCACGCGTCGCTCATAGACAGCCTTACGCTGCTGATTTTGCACATTGTCGTATGCGAGCACTTGCTTACGCGCATCAAAGTGGAAGCCTTCAATTCGTGACTGCGCACTCTCAAGCTGTCGACTAATCATGCCGTTTTGAATTGGCTCATCCTCAGGAATACCGAAGCTTCCCATGAGCGACTTAATTCGCTCACCACCAAACACTCGCATGAGCTGATCTTCCATCGACACCATAAAGAGGGTCTCACCTGGGTCACCCTGACGACCTGAACGACCACGGAGCTGATTATCGATTCGGCGCGCTTCATGTCGCTCGGTACCCAACACGAAGAGACCACCGAGTTGGCGAACTTCTTCTGCCACCTCTGGCGTTGCGTCAACGCCACCGAGCTTAATGTCGACGCCACGACCTGCCATGTTCGTCGCGAGCGTTACTTTACCCTTGCGTCCTGCGTTAGCGATAATCTCTCCTTCTCGCTCGTGGTTCTTCGCATTCAACATTTCATGGGGCACGCCGGCTGCGGTTAACGCCGCTGAAAGTACCTCGTTGGTTTCAATTGACGCGGTACCGATAAGAACTGGTTGTCCGGTTGCTTGCACCTCCTTTACTTTGCGAATCACTGCCGTGTACTTTCCTTTAGTCGTTTGGAAAATAAGGTCGTGATTATCTTTTCGCTGTACTGGCCTATTCGTTGGCACCGGAATTACGTCTAGGCCATACACCGAGTAAAACTCTTCTTGCGATGTGAGTGCTGTACCCGTCATACCAGCCAACTTCTCGTACATCTTAAAGTAGTTCTGGTAGGTAATCTGTGCGTACGTTTTAGATTCCTTTTGAATGGCTACCCCCTCCTTTGCCTCAACTGCTTGGTGCAGTCCATCACTCCAGCGACGACCTGGTTGGAGACGGCCGGTAAACTCATCAACGATTACAACCTCACCGTCACGAACTACGTACTCCTTGTCTTTTGTGTAGAGCCCCTTCGCCCGCACTGCGGTCTCGAGATGGTGCACATACTTAATGCCACGATCGGTATAAATATTTTCAATACCGAGCATCTTCTCAGCGGCCTCAACACCTGCATCAGTGAGTGTTGCTGCCTTGAGCTTTTCATCGAGTTCGTAGTGCTCACCTTCATGGAGTTGTCGCGCAATCGATGCAAACGTCTCGTAGAGATTTTCTCCTTGCGCGGCAGGTGCAGAAATAATAAGTGGCGTCCGTGCCTCGTCAATTAAAATAGAGTCAATTTCGTCAACAATCGCAAAGTAGTGATCCCGCTGCCGTAATTTTTTTTCTTCAAACTCGATATTGTCTCGCAAGAAATCAAACCCAAACTCACTGTTGGTACCATAGGTAATGTCGGCGGCGTACGCTTCTTGTCGAGTACATGGACGGAGAAATTCGTAAAACACTTTAAAAGATCCATGTTCATCACGTTCCTCATCTACTTCCTTGTGGCCCGCATCGTAAAGGTACGAGGTGTTGTGATTAATAACCGCCACCGACAGTCCGAGTGCTGCGTACACCTGCCCCATCCAGACAGCATCGCGACGCGCCAAGTAGTCATTGACCGTTACGACATGCACTCCACGTCCACTGAGTGCATTGAGTGCCGCAGGGAGAGTTGCCACGAGTGTCTTACCTTCACCAGTTCGCATTTCTGTAATGCGGCCACGATGGAGCAAAATGCCGCCAACAAGCTGCACGTCATAATGACGCAACCCAAGTGTGCGCTTCGCCGCTTCGCGCGTGAGTGCCGCTACCTGCGGAAGAATATCGTCGAGTGGTACCCCGTTGGTTCGGTGCCGATCCTTCTCTGCAACCACAGCTGCAATAAGCTCGGCATCAGACATACCGGTATACCGCTCTTCCAGACCGTTAATTTCATTAATAAGTGGCTGAATCGCTTTTAATTCCTTTGCGTAGGAAGGACCGAAAAATTTATCGAGAAATGACATAACCGGGCAATAATAGCACAAAAAGCCCTCTCTCACAGGACCACAAGGGCTCGGGGTAAAAATCGGCACTCTCGTCAAGTAGATACTCAAACGAAAAAGCCATAGCACAATGGCTATAGCTTAATCGATGAGACGTACACGCAAGTGTCGCGTATCTTGAATCTTTCGAATCTTGATACGATTTATTTCTTCTTGCGTGGTGCTGCTTTTTTTGTGGCCTTCTTTGCAGTCTTCTTAACTACTTTCTTAGCAGCTTTCTTGACTACTTTCTTCGCCACCTTCTTTACGGTCTTCTTAACAGCTTTCTTAACTGCCTTTTTTGGAGCAGCTTTCTTTACTGTTTTCTTTTTTGCAACCATAGTATTTTTGCTTAAAGGTGATTCCGAGTAATGGATCGACCGCTAAGACTTCTCAGTGAAAGAACTAATCGAGAGAGAATGTCTTCGTATGTTTATTATCACGTGCGCATGCATTTGTTACAAGCAAATGTTATGCACAGTGGTGTGGATAATAAAAAAAATATTTTTAAAATTAATTTTAAAAATATTTTTTATGTATTCTTCTTTATGTAAATAATTTTTCAATATGTAATTTTTAATTTTTGATATGTACTATTTTATTTTCAATATCAACTTTTTTATATTTTGAATTTTATTTTAAAAGAGTTACTTCACGTTCAATCGTAATCCCTGTCGCTTCATAGACCTGTGTCGCAATACCATCAGTAAACGTAAGGATGTCTGCAGTAGTTGCATCACCCTTGGTGTACACCACAAGCGCCTGTCCTTCATAGCAGCCCACAGTATCAGTCCCCTGCCCTTTGAGATTGAGCACCTTATCAAGGATCCAGCCCAGCGGGACCTTGACCCGGGTCGCATCGACTGCATACGAAGGTAGGTCTGGGTACTTGTTGCAGAGGGTCTCGTAGTGTTCACGCGTGATCACGGGGTTCTTAAAAAATGAACCCGCTGTACCAACCGTGTGCCAGTCTGGAAACTTCTTCGATCTGATTGCAATTACCGCGTCTCGAATTGCTGCAAGTGTTGGTGACTGATCATGAAAGCGTTCAGCTAAATCTTTGTACGTTACCTGTGGCGTCGGGAGTAGCGTGAGACAAAACGTAACTGCGGTAATAATGTACCGACCACCTTCCACCTGCTTAAAGACTGAATCTCGGTACGTAAACGCGCAGTCAGTTTGTGCGAGTGAGGTGAACGATTCGGTACAGGTATCAAATACACGAACGAGCGAGACGAGCGACCCCACCTCGACGCCATACGCACCCACATTCTGTACTGGCGTAGCACCAACACTGCCGGGAATATGCGAAAGATTTTCCAAGCCCCAGAACCCCTCCTGTACCGCGTACGCTACTACATCATCGAAAACCTCCCCTGCTCCTGCCGTCAGGTACACACTGTCACCCTCAAGGTGCGGAATCACCCCGGTAATCTTCATCACTATGACGAGTCCGGTAATTCCTTCGTCTGGCACAAGTACGTTTGAACCACCACCTAAAACGGTTACGGGAAGATTACGCGCACGTGCAAAGGCCACTGCTTCGGCTAACTCAGCCTCGGTCGTAACTTCAGCTATGTGCGAAGCAGCACCACCGGTTTTAAAGGTAGTCAAAGGAGCCAGTGGTAGGTGTTCACTAATTAGCATTCGGTGTAGTCGTAGCAACACACGGCGTTGATGGATCTTTGCCAGTAGAAATATTATCTGCGTAGCAGGTCGCTGTTTCCTTGAACGATGGGATTTCACTACCAGCTACCTGCAGCACCTTTACCGCTTCATCAGGTCGATCGAGCTCATAGTAAAGGAACGCTAAGCTCGCGCGGTTTTGCGCATCTTCAGGTGCTGCAACAACACGGATTTCATAGAGCTCTGCCAAGTAGGCATAGTCCTTTACGAACTCAACTGAACTGACTGCGTAATCATTGAGTGCAAACTCTTGCACATACTGATCAGTGATAAGAGCCTTTGCCGCATCAATTTCATTCAAACGGAACAGTACTGCTGCGTAAAAGATACGAGCGGTGCTATTTCGCTCTTCAAGCGCAAATGCTTTCGCTAAGTACTCACGCGCTTTACCTAAGTCATTTGCCTGCAATTCAACAATCGCTTGCTCAACGTGAAGCGCCGGCTTATTTGGAGAGAACGACAACGCTAAGGCGGCTTGTTCGCGCGCCTGTGGTATGGCTCCAATTGTACGGTAGAACGAAGCTAAGAAATTGTGAATACGAGCATCACCTGGCTTTTCATCTGCCATACGGAGTAGTTCAAGCTCAGCCCGCTGGACAATGAGTTGTCGCTCATTTTCAGGTACTTGCGGTGTCCGCACTACCTGCATTGCTTGCTGTGCGAGCTGCTCAACAATCTCTTGATCAGCAAATGAACCGCGACCAAGTGCACTATGGAACTCCTCCAAGCGACCGCGAGCGGTGTTATTGGTCATCGCATCAATGATGTCGCCGGCTGCCTGCATGCTCGGCACGTTAAGGAAGTAAACGGTAAAACCAGTAATAATAATTACAATCGGAGCAGCGAACTGACCCACCATTTTTTCAGATATAGTAAACGACTGTACTCGCTTCATTGGTGTTGCAATGCGACTGTGCACAATAGCCAAGAGCACTGCGTAGAAGATGTAACTGATGATGTTATCAAACACCACCACGTTATGAATCAAGTACGCTGCCAAGAGACCGAGCAACACGGCTTGTTCTGGTACCGAGAAAATGTTTTCACGCTTGAGAATTACCGGCGCCACGAAGAGGTAGTACACCACCGCGGCCATAATAGAGAAGTACGCCAAGAAGCCGATCACGCCGCCAGCAATCAGCCAATCGAGGAAGATGTTATGCACTCGATCAAACCACTGCTCCTGGTTCCAGATATCAGCCCGGTACTGCTCGTTAAACACGTAGTTGAAGTTCCCCAACCCCCAACCGAGGATTGGTCGCTCCTCCACACCAGCCATCGCCATGCTCCAAATCTTTCCACGTGTCTGGAGGTCTTGCTCGATATTAATATTAGCAATACGAGCTACCGGACTTTCTGCTGGAATAATTGAACTCTCGCGTACCCCAATAAAGGCCACAATCAAAACGCCGAGAGCTACCACGCCAGCAATCGCGTAGCGGCGCAGGTGCGGGAAGCGCCGTGCGAAGAGCGCGATGTAGCCCACTGTCACGACCGAACCACCAACGAGACCGAGGAACGTACCACGGGTACCAGTCTGAAGTAAGGTGTAGGCCAAAATAAAGGCCGCCACACCATAGGCCACACGCTCCCACGTAACTTTCGTACGGAGCATCAAGAGGTATGCGAAGAATATGTGGAAGAGCATATAAATAGCCATATATGCCGCGTTACCGAGCTTTGAGTCAACACGACCTCGAGCACCTTCAAAGATATCTGCCTGCTGCCCAAGGCCGTAGAGGGCCACCATGAGCGCGACACCTATTGATGTATTCAAAAACCACCACCAAATTTTTTCTGTCTGCATCACACTACCAAGCACAACCGTGAAGAGGAACACGTGAATGAGCGTGATGTAGCCATCCATACGCTCGTAGTTACTCCAGAAGCTCGTGTGCGGATCTTCCGCGGTTACCGTTGCTACAGCCATCACTGCCATGAGGGCAGCAAACGTGGCAAAAATCCAAGAAAACTTTGGTCGGTACTTTACATCGCTGAGCGCGAGGAGGATCCAGGCCGCAAAGACAATTTCAACAATAATGCGGAAGGCAAAGTTCTTGCCAGTAATAAATGGGAAAAAGTAATCGTTCTCAACGTATAACGGCAAAAATGGAATAAGGAATAGTCCGCCAAACACCACCGCCAGCAATGTATCTTTCATATTGCTGAGAATAGTACCACGCCCGCTCCCCTCGCCGCATCACCTAAACAGGCATAAAACGACAAAAACTTAATTCGTCAATACTATTGATGCGCCAAAGTTTCACTTTTGCCGGACGGTACACTGTATGAACATGAGATTGAAACGACACGTACCATGATAGGATGGTCTAATGATAAAAGTTTTGTCGTCTATCTCAAAAGTCATTTGGACATGTAAAAATTATTACTTATCTCGTAAAACTCCGGTGGTAGTTTTCGCGCCAGGCAGAGTTGGATCTATGGCCCTGCATAAAAACTTACTCGAGGCGGGCGTATTTGCGTTCAAAGTAGAATTCTATCTCAAAGATACCCGAGGCTTGTCAAACTTCATCCAAACATTCGTCTTCAAGCGAAAACAACCAGCTATAATAATTACGATTGTCCGCGACCCGCTGACGATGATGGCAACATACTTTTTTAGTAAGGCATCTGCCGGGCATCTCTCTGACGCGCATCGAGCATGGAAAAATAATGACGTCGAAAGTTTACAAGAAATATTTATTCGTGACGTGCTCCAAACTGACCGGCTCGATAGTCACCTCTATTGGTTTGAGCGTGATTTCAAAAGTGCAACAGGAATAAATGTCTATGCATACCCCTTCAATAAAACATCGAAGTTTGATTACATCAGCAATACTACCTACCCTATATTGCTACTGCGCACAGAAATGGACGACACCGTAAAAGCATCAGCGGTCAGTGAATTTTTACACATTAAGGAATTTGCAATTACACGAGAAAATACGAGGTCACACAAAGAAGACGCTGAGCTGTATAAAGCCTTTAATGCGTCTCTAAAAATTCCTACCGATATACTCAAAAAGATATACACAGCGCCCGTCTCGCAGCATTTCTTAACTGAAGAAGAGATTGCAGCTGCGATAACTAAATATTCGTAACCCTACTTATTTAAGTGTATTTTTTTTGAAACTTGATGCGCGTACTCGTCTGCATCCTCAGAAACACGCTCAATGTCCTCTTCTTCAGAAGCACCGATCTGTACTTCAAGTATTTTTAAGTCACTATCCTCGGGTGCTTGCGGAGCGTGCCAAACACCAGGTAAATTCATGCGCACCTCACCATTTGGCATGAAGAAAAACTCACTTCTCTTAGCGTGTTTTTGCAGCGAGAGCTTTTTACCTGCCTCGATGTGCAGCATCTTCACTTTAAGGTTTGGCATATCTATAAGGACCTCATACCAGCCCCACCGTGTATCAACGCGCTTCTTGGCGTTTATTTCAGAGCTCGAACTATACTTGCCGCCGCCTAGTTCAAAGACGGGTTCAATACCAAGCTCCTCACAGACTGTGAGTTCGGGTGTATTTTTAGCCCCTCTGTCTCCCCCATTACCAAAGTAGTCAGGCTTAATTCGTCGCAATGCTTCGCATACTGTCCCGTCAGTGTCATCGACAGCATGAATGTGCGGTGTGTACGCCTCTAGTAATTTTTTACGATCCCGCCACGGTTGAAAGAAAAAACCCTTTTTACGGATAAGCCAGTCGTCGCTATTAACCACTATATGCACCTCACCGTATTCTGCCGCCGACTCAATCATGGCAACATGACCTGGGTGCAATGGATCGAAACCTCCCGAAATGACTATTTTTTTCATAGATACAACATGTAACTGTTGCGAAATCAAAAATGTTACAATGGTATACACCTCCACCATTACATGAAGCCTTCTGCATCATTTGCTCAACTCACCAAATTTATCCTGGCCGGTGGATCAGTTGCTGTCTTCCATCTTATTTTTATGTATGTACTCACGAGCATCTTTATGCTCTGGTATCTCGCCTCAGCAATCATCTCCTACAGCTGTGCCATTATATTGAATTTCATTCTACAAAAAAAACTAGTGTTTGTTGACGTCGCCCAAGTGCCAGAGGCAGCGGGGCGGCAGTTTACCCTCTTTACCATTACCGCACTCAGCCACTTAACGCTCAATACAATACTGCTCTATGTTTTCGTCAATACGTTTGCAGTAAACTACCTGCTCGCTCAGGCTGGTATTTTGGTCTTTTTATCACTGGGAACATACTGTATCAACCGGTATTTTATCTTTACTTAAAGAACGTATATACTCTGCATACTGTCTATGGATAACAAAACGCCAACACTTGCCATCGTTGTCCCCTGCTATAACGAGGAGGAGGTACTTCGTGATTCGTGCAACATTTTGTCTGAAGCACGTAAAAACCTCATAGCAAAAAATGTAATCAGCACCGATAGCACAATTGTACTTGTTGATGATGGAAGTAGCGATCAAACTTGGAACCAAATCAAGGAAGCCAAAACCAGGTACCCAGAAATACGTGGAATTCGTTTGAGTAAAAACTCCGGCCACCAAACAGCACTCATCGCCGGACTCGAAGCGGCGTACCAATACGCAGATGTGATGATAACCATCGATGCTGATCTCCAAGATGATGTAGCCGCCATGGAGCACATGCTGCATGCATTCACGAAGGGTTCAGATATTGTCTATGGTGTACGGAGTAAGCGTGACGTAGATACTTTTTTTAAGAAAACATCAGCACATTTTTTTTATTCACTCATGCGTGTCTTGGGTGTTTCCATTATTTACAACCATGCAGACTATCGCCTAACCAGTAAGCGTGTTGTCGGCAACTTAAAACTATACACTGAGAAAAATCTTTTTCTTCGGGGTATTTTCCCCCACATGGGTTTTCCAAGTAGTACGGTTTACTATGAACGAAAAAAAAGAACTGCCGGTACATCAAAATATCCTTTTCTCAAAATGCTCAGTTTTGCGTTAGACGGCATTACCTCCTTTTCAATCCAACCACTTCGTCTAGTGATGCTGCTCGGCTTAGGTATACTACTTCTCAGTCTTGGAGTAAGCGCATACGCAATTTATGCTCGCTACTATTTATCTGTAGTAACCGGATGGTCATCACTGATTGTGTCAATTTACTTCTTAGGGGGGCTGCAGTTATTCAGTATTGGACTTATTGGAGAATATCTTGGTAAAGTCTACCGCGAAGTAAAGGACCGACCTCGATATCACATCGAGGATCACATATAGCTATGACCAAATTTTCAGAAACACAGCTATCTGCGGTATATCCCGTTGCAATAGAAAAGCACTATTGGAATGTTGCTCGTAATAAAATTATCCTTGGTGAGATTTCGCATCTCGGGTTGACTGATGTGACAATGCTCGAGATTGGCTGCGGAACAGGTGTCGTTTTGCGAGCAGTACGTAGCGTTTCCCCTTCGTGCTACGGCGTAGATTTAGCAGCACATGAGAGCACGCCAGATATCGCACCGTATACGTTTTATGAAACTGACTTTACCGCCCTTCCACGTGAACTTCGAGAGAAAGTCACCCTCATACTCCTCTGCGATGTTATCGAACACATTGCAGACGATGTAGCGTTTCTTAATTCTATTAAGCAGCACTTCCCTAACGTAACGCACCTCCTTATAACTGTTCCTGCCCGGCCAGAACTATGGTCAAATTATGATACTTACTATGGTCACTTCAGACGCTACACGAGAGCCAGTATTGCAACACTAGCTGCCGCAAGCTCACTTGAAGTTGCTACCAATCGATATTTCTTTCATGGTCTCTATCTCCCGGCCCGCCTCTTAGGCAAACTAAAGATGTCACGGCAAACCACCATTACCCCACCACGAGGCATCGGTATTGCTATACACTACCTTCTCGGTATTCTTTTTTACCTTGAATTCAGGTTACTTCCAAAGCGCATTGCAGGAACATCAATTCTTTTCGTAGCTAAAGTATGATGCACAAGTTTGTACACCAACAAATTGTCCCACTCATTAAAGCGCACGGCTTCGTTCTTGTCATGGCACTCACCTTTGGTGCAGTTGCAGTATCTCCCCATGTGCGGGCTGTACTTACCTTGCAGCCAGACACATTTGCCGGTGTGTATGCACCAATGAGTGACGACGAGGTGTACTACCAAGCACGCATTAAAGAAGTTGTTGATGGACATATTAGTATTAGTAACCCCTACGTATACGAGTACCAAGACGCACCATTTATTATGCCTCCCTTGGCAGAGTGGTTTATGGCTGGAGTAGCGATTATAACTGGCGCATCTGTACCGCTTGTAACCTCGCTCGGTGATTTTGTCTTCACAGCCATTAACTTTGTACTTGTGTATGCACTCCTCCTAGTTCTAACTAGAGGCAACAAGATTATCTCACTCGTCTATACAGCAATTTTTTTCTGCCTTTTCCTCAGCACCTTTGGCCGACCAGTTAGTCCACATTTTAACAGCATATTTCTTTTCATCGGGCTCCTCAGTCTGACCCAGCTCTTTACCGGTACCACCACGGTAACTCGAAAGCAACATGCACTCGCCGGAATCATTACTGGCGTAACCTGCTTTTTATCACCCTACTTTTTTACATCACTCTTCGTTCTCTATTTTCTTGCCACCCTCCTTACCCATGTTCCCGCAAAGCTAAAGCAAGCTGGTGTAAACACCAGCTGGTTTTTACTTGGGTTTATTCCCTTTGGTGCCCTCTACGCCCTCGTACAGCTACGTGCAGCAGCGGATCCGTTTTATGAAGAAGCGGTGCTTCGGTATGGACTGTTACATTCACACATACCGGGTGCCTACACCAATATCATCATTGGCTGCCTCATAACGACAACTATCGTTCTAAGCAAAGCGTTCCTACCTAAGTACACCTGGCTATTAACCCTTAGTTTTGCACTCAGTATTTTTGTCTTAAATTGGCAAAATATTATTACCGGTACGTCACTCCAATTTTCAAGCCACTATCTTTTCACCACAATTCTTTTTACCATTGTCGCTCTCAGTATCATTCACGCACATCATGTAAAGAACCATTTGTATGCTCGCCATCGAATTATACTTGGCGTGAGCATGCTGCTCACACTGAGCTTTGTAAGCTACAACCAACTCGATGTATTTTCTGCTGTCGCAAAAACACCCTATACTGCAAGCGAACTGACGAGTATGCAAAATAAAAAAGCAGTATTTGATTGGCTCAACAATCACACGGCCAAAGACTCGGTTGTGCTTACACTTGGCTCCGATTACGACTTCCTCCTCCCTGTCTACACCCACAACAAAGTACACTACAATTTTTATGCCACACTTTTTACCGTACCTAACGATGAAACTGAAAACCGCTGGGTGATTGAAAAGCAATTCACACCTAATTTAGCCACAACAACTGTCCTCGCTGAGCAGAGAGACTTTTGGGGAAATCGCTTCATTGATTCCTACCAATCAAAAGAAGTACGAAAAAAAAATATGGCTCGCCTGACAGGAGAGTCATATACGGCAGGAATCCAAATCCCCGTCTCAGAAATCGATCGCGTAGCTGCAAAATGGGAAGCCTACCGAGCTGTACCACTCGATACCAGTATCAATACCTACCGCACTGACTACGTTCTCCTCAGCCCTGATTTTCCTGACTATACCTATGCACTTGAACGAATTGAGCATGAGCTACAACTGCCACTTTTGGAAACCATAGGTACGGTGCGGATTTACCAAAACACAACTCGATTGCGTGAGTAGGCATAATCAATTAAAATACTCCCATGCAAAAACTAAATCTGGGTGCTGGTAAAGACCGCAAAGAAGGCTACGTTAATATTGACTGGAATGAACTCGACAACCCAGACATCCTTCATGACCTCAATGTATTCCCCTACCCCTTTGAAGCTGGTACATTTGACCTCATTGAAGCCAACCACATCATGGAGCACCTTGATCGCCCGTTTGCTGTAATGAAGGAGTTGCACCGTATTTTAAAACCAGAAGGAAAGCTCATTATCAATGTGCCTCACTTCAGCCGTGGTTTTAGTCACTCAGAGCACGCCCACGGTTTTGACACCACCTTCCCCCTCTACTTTGATAAAAATTTCCCTGGTACCGGCTACTTCGGCGTAGATTTTAAACTTGAATCACTCCGCTTTCAGTACTTTGCTTTTCTCCATCTCCTACCTTACCTAGGATTTAGTCGGCCAACTATTGCGCTTCTTAAAGTTGTAAATGCGATAGTATCTTTCTTGGCCAACCTATCTCCATACTTCACGAGCCGTATTTGGTGCTACTGGGTTGGAGGATTTGAGCAGATTACCTTCAATTTTATTAAGAAGTAGCATACTTCTGCTACAGATTAACTCAGAGCGTGTACACTCCAGTACATGCTTTTTGTTAATCTGCCGTGTAACATATGCTAGAGTTTTATTGTTACATCAGGAACCAGACGCAGCATATGATTGAAAAATTTACCTCTACGCTTAGCCGTATCCTCAAAATTGATGTCCGTTACGCAGCCACCAACGGCACCTGGTTACTCTCGGCCCATGCGGTGAGCATTCTAAGTATCCTCGTCACCTCGTACATTTTTGCAAACTATGTGCCTGCGGTTGTGTACGGCCAATATAAATACCTTTTGACTGTGGGTATACTGCTCACCGCCTTTTCGTTTACTGGTGCCGGGACAGCAATTACCCAAGCAGCTGCCAAAGAAATTGCTGGTTTTTTCGGCCGAATGCGACAGATTAATTTTCGCTACTCACTTATTATTACCGGATTGGCTGTATCGGCTGCACTCTACTATTTTGTACAAGGCAATATCGAATTGGCTACTGGTCTCGCATTGATAGCTATATTTCAGCCTCTATTTAATAACTCGATGCTGATTTTTCCCTACCTGCAAGGGACGCAGCAATTCCGTATTAATACTTTTACACAAATTATTAAGACAGTTTTTGTTGCAATCGTAATGATAGGTAGCGTCTTTTTGACTGACGCTGTACTCATTCTTCTCGCATGCTACTTCATTGCAAACATCATCGCAAACTATACTGCTCATTACTTATTTGCTCCACAAGATACAGCAGAAAAAAGTGACTCACTTGCAACTGCCTCGATCCTTCGTTATGGAAAACACAGTAGTATTCAAAACATCGTTTCTGGCATCTCCAATCAGCTTGATAAAATCCTCATCTTCCAGAACCTCGGTGCAGTTGACCTCGCAACCTACGCTTTTGCCACTGCCCTGCCTGATCAGTTCAAAAGTCTTACAGTTGCAATTGAAACCATGCTTCTACCTCGTTTCAGTGCTCAGTCAAACACATCAGTCAAAAGCGGCATGTTCCGCAAGACGGTTATCTATTTTATGCTCCTAGTTGCATGTGTTGGTAGTTATATACTTGTGGCACCATATATATTTCAATTTCTCTATCCAAACTATGAGAGCGCAACCCTTCTTTCTCAGATCTATGCCTTGGGCATCTTAACGGGTATTGGTGGTATTCCACTCACAGCACTTCGATCACAGCTATCAAGTCGAAAATTGTACCAATTTAATGCCTTTACCTCTGGCATACAAATAGTTAGTCTGTTCGTTCTATTACCAAAACTTGGTCTTCTTGGAGCGGTACTTGCACGAATAACATACCGCATCTCGGTTTGTGTATCTGCGTATTATCTATACTACAAAAAATAATAGCCGGCATTAAGCAATACTACCTGAGTGTCACTTTTGCAAAACTAATTTTCAGCTGGCCAAAATCTGGATTATTAAATACGTCCACTTCCGGAAGGATCTCCACTACATATTTTGACTGATCAATTTTATCGACAACAGGCTTTGCTGCTTTGTCAGGAACACTTCGCCAGTAATCATCGAAGATGACGACTGTGTGCTGATGCATGAGTTTGGCAACTGAATCCCAGTCACTTTGAATCGTTGCGACATCATGTCCACCGTCAATAAAAATAAAATCAAATTTTTCGGCAGAGTGTGCAAACTCAGGGAGGGTCGTTAATGTATTGCCTTGTATGAGCGTTACATCTGCATTACTTGCCGCTAAAGTATTCTGAACCTCAGCTTTACTTGGAGGACGTTTTGAAATCTCTAAATGGTACAACGCATCAGTGAGGCTTTCGAAAAGATCAAACCCAACATACGTAACTGGCTTAGAACTATTTTTTTGCGCTACTGCTATCATTTGTACCGCACGATTTCCATTCCATGTACCGACTTCGAGGATACGAGTTGCTTTTATTTTAGTGATCTCATCAAACAGATGATGGTATCGTTTCGGTGCCTTAAACGTACTGTAATACCAATTAGTTACAGGAGAATACATAGGCCGGAGGTATTGTTTAAATGTCATATTGGTATTGTTACTTATTGGGTAGTAAATATGATAATTCCTTTTCATACGCCTTAATTACGTATTTCCAGTCATATGTAATTGCTCTATCAAACGCAGACTTGGCTAGTGTAGCACGAAGAACTCCATCATTAAGTAGTAGTGCCATTGCTGCAGCTAATTGATCTACGTTATGTTGCTCCACAAGTAACCCAGTGACCCTATCGACGATTGCCGCTTCGGCACCGGTATCGAAGGTGCCAATCGATGGCACACCACAAAGTGCTGCTTCAAGATACACCATACCAAAACCCTCGATGGCCCCGCCAGCATTCTGTGGCACCATCACAAAAAACTCCGCACCGCTATACAAATTCTGAAGCTCATCGTCAGAGACATCTTCTACAAGAATCACTCGATCCTCTAAACCCTCTGCTCGGATGTAGCTATAAATTTCCTTCACATACTCTGAGGCATCGACTGTTGAGCCCACAATGACATACTTTAAATCAGGAAACGTGTTCTTGATTGCATTAAAAGCCTTAATCGAGGTGAACTGATCTTTACGTTCTTTAATAGCACCGACACTAATAATATACTTTTGCGCATAGGTATAAGTTGGTACCCGTTTTGCAAATGACTGTGTATCAACACCAACAGGAACAAACGTATGATTACCTGAGAATCTAAAAGCCAAATCTGTACTCGACTCTTCAATTTTACGTTTCACAAATTCATTTATGACAAATACTTTCGCAGCACTATGAAAAACATACTGCATCAACCACTTCTTAAATTTGTTACGGGCCGGAAACAACGAGTATGTACCAAGTGTGTGAATTACTGCAGTATGGCTTCTTCCAATGTTTGCAAGGTAAACGATGAGTGCAGCTGGCTGAACATCAAATGACACGATAACGTCATACGTACTTGTGAACGACCGCACCTTAATAAGATCAATCACAGTCCCGAAGCACTTCTTTATAGAGAAGCGGAAATCAATTTTAAGATGCGTAGGCGAATCGCTATCGCCAGATGTAATATAGCCAACTTCATGACCCTCAGAAACAAGCCCATTAGCGATACTGGTGACCATCCTCCCTAAACCTGCTTTAGGATTAATATTGTCGGCAACAAAACAAATCTTCACAATTAATCAATCATTACATCAACACGCACAGTATCTTCTTCATAACCGTTTGCTAAACGATTTAGTGTAGTGATATCAATCATGACACTTTGTTCTTCAGCAATATAGGTGTGAACGATTCCTGGAGGTATCTCGGTAGCCATACCAGCTTCAAGAACATGGTCTTCACGAGCTGAGCCGTCTGGCAAGCATACGACTAATCTAATTTTTCCGCTCAAGATGTAGTCATACTGTGTTGACTGCTTATGGTAATGCTTTGCTCTAAGTGCCCCGGCTGCAAAATCAATAAGACCAATGTGGCTTACTGGTTTATCAAGAATATCTGTAATACTACCTCGCGCATCGGTAAACGCTGGATTGACTTTGGTTATTGTGATTAGTTTACTGTCCATATAATTATATTACGGCTATACAACAACGGGAAAAGGAATCGGTATAATAAACTTCCCTCCCTGCGCTTTAAATGCTGCTAAATTTTGCATAATCTCCTCTGCAAAGTTCCAAGCGAGAATCAGTGCGTAATCAGGTTGATCTTCCAGAAACTTTGCATCACTATAGATTGGGATGTGAGTACCTGGTGTGTAGAGACCCTGCTTAAACTCACTCTTTTCAGTAATGTAGTCAAGGTAGTAGCCATCGATATTACAAAAGTTAAGTAGCGTATTACCTTTAGCAGGTGCTGAAATACCAACAATAGTTTTTCCTTCTTGCTTTAAGGTTTCAAGCAGGGTAACTAATTGAGCACGCTGAGCATATACTTCACGCGCAAATTGCGAAAGTCTCTCTGTGGTGTATAGACCAAACGTTTGCTCCTTTTCCAAATAATCCGTTACTGCAGTTGATACCACATGTTTGCCAGCATGCCCCACATAGTAACGCAAGGTACCACCGTGTATGTCACGATGGAGCACATCAAACAGTTCTAAGCCAAACCGTTTAAAATATGCCTGCATAGGTTTTACAGATAGGTACCCAATGTGCTGGTGGTACGTAGTGTCGTATTCAACTTTTTCAATAAAATCAAGTGCGTACGGGGCTTCTATAACCAGTACCCCGTCCTCATCGAGCAGTGCAGCGATACCCTCTGTAGCTGAATCGATATCATGTAGGTGAGCGAACACATTTGTTCCCGTCACAACTTTAGCAGTACCAAACTCAGACACTATTTGTTTCGCTACATCTCTAGAGAAATAATCGATAATGGTTTTTATACCATTAGCATTTGCTTTACTCGCAACTTTTTCTGCCGGATCAACTCCCAGCACATTGAATCCCTGCTCTTTGAAGCCCGTTAGGAGCACCCCAACGTTACTTCCAATATCTACTGCTAAGCTACTCCCATCTTGAGCGAAACTAAACTTAGCAGCAATGTCAGCTGCCATTTGTTTATAGTGGGCAACGCCGCTTTTCGTGATTGAGGATTCGTAAACATAGTTAGTCCGGTAGAGAATGTCAGGATTAACAAAGTAGTCAATCTGCAACAACCCGCAGTCACTGCAAGAAACGAGCCTGAGGGGAAACATATGTTCCACCTCTGAAAGTCTCTCCTTTTCTAGAAAGTCATCTGAGTGTGGGTGCATACCGAGATCTATCACCAGGCCTAATTTGGGCGAGGCGCACATATGGCAAGCGGTAGCCACCCTTCCGTAATCCATGGATTGCATGAAATTCATATTATGACTTTTTAACTGCCGCTATGTCAGCGTCGACCAGAATTTTTACCAATTCCTTAAACTTTGTTTTAGGCTCCCAACCTAGTACAGCCTTTGCTTTAGCTGGATTACCGCGCAAGAGATCAACTTCAGCAGGTCGAAATAATTGCTCCTTAATGTCAACATATTTTTTCCAATCTAGTCCAACATACGAAAACGCTTCTTCTAAAAACTCCTTCACAGAATGAGACTCATTTGTCGCTAGCACAAAGTCATCTGGCTTGTCCTGTTGTAGCATGCGCCACATTGCCTCTACGTACTCAGGAGCATAACCCCAGTCTCGCTGTGCATCGACATTCCCTAAGAAAATCTTTTCCTGCCTTCCCGCTAGAATGTTTGCCACACCAATAGATATTTTTCGTGTCACAAAATTTGGACCACGACGAGGTGACTCATGATTAAATAGAATGCCGCTTGAAATGAACATACCGTACGATTCTTTGTAATTTTTACACATCCAATGTGCGTACAGCTTACTTACCGCATACGGACTTCGTGGATAAAACGGAGTTGTTTCAGTTTGAGGAGTCTCAATCACTTTACCGTAGAGCTCTGAGGTTGATGCTTGGTAAATTTTAGTATTCGTTAGATTATTATTTCTCACTGCCTCGAGGATGCGTGTCGTGCCGAGTCCAGTCACATCTCCAGTGTATTCTGGTATATCAAAACTCACCCGCACATCACTCATAGCCCCCAAGTTATAAATCTCGGTCGGCCTAACCGCCTTAATGACACGCTCAATACCGCTTGAATCACTTAAGTCACCATAGTGCAAATGTAGATTGTTGTGTGCTGCCAAATACCCATGATCAACCTTTCCATTATCTGCGCCAATATAAAAACTGCTTGAACGCCGCACTATTCCATGAACTTCATATCCCTTTTCAAGTAAGAGCTCAGCGAGATATGACCCATCCTGTCCAGTGATTCCTGTAATAAGGGCGACATTTGACATACGCTATAGAACTCAGATAGTAAATAATTAGTTGCACCATTATAAACTTGATTAGCTATAATCACCAACAGTAAAATATGGTATAGTTTGATTAATTATGGAGCCTGAATCCAAGAAAATCCTTATTATAGGCGCAACAGGTGGCATCGGCTCTGCAATCGCTCGATCTCTAGCTAGACCAGAAATTCATTTAGTCCTCCACGGAACGAATGGCGATACGCTTGAATCTTTGACGAACATACTTGCTCCCACGTGTGCGAGTGCAACGTCATATGCAGCCGATCTCACGAACGAAGAATCGGCTCGTCTATTTTGTAACCACGTAACAGCTACAGCGCACGAACCATTTGACTGGATCATCTACTGCGCAGGCTTTATCGACGAGACTGAACCGCACAGACTCATTTCTGCGAATAGTGCCCTCAAAACCTTTACTATTAATGTGCTATCTGCCCACGCAATCATACAAGCTTGCGAGTCCACAATCTCCAATCAAGGTGGCGTCCTGCTAATCTCTTCGACCGCCGGTCTATGGGGCAATGGCGAGTATCCAGTGTATGCTGCTTCTAAGGCAGCTTTAAATAACCTAGGGAAGTCACTCGCTAAGCGCTGGGGAAACAATAAAAAAGCTATCGTTATTTGTCCTGGACCAACCAATACTGCTATGCGCGAAAAAATTGCTCATGACGCGGAAACACATCAATCCCCCCTAGAAATAGGGAAATTGGTATCAAAGATTATTTCTGATGCACAGACGTACTCGTCTGGTACAATTATTCAGATCCGCAATAGTGAAGTAACACGTATTCAAGAATAGCAATTATTTTATGGAAAAACTAAACGCATACAGAGACAACAGAGAGGCTTTCAATATTCATGGTAGTGCAGTACTCGTAAAAACTGACAAAGGCACCCTGCTATTCCACCTGAAGGATGGTGGTGCACCAAGTGGTGACGCTGACCAAATTTCAACGTTTGGAGGAGCTCGCGAACCCCATATTGACGGGCGAAATTTCAAGACCAAAGAGCTGACACATGAGGCAGCTAAACGAGAACTCATGGAAGAACTATCATTGACAGAGGGTCAAATAAAAAGTATCAGTCCATTCGGCTATCAAAGCTTTAATTACCCAGATAATCCTGCTAAAGGATTTTCAGTACACATGGCAGAGCTCATACCGGGTATTTCAGCTACTGACCTAGATGTAACAGAAGGTGCTGGAGTTATTGAAGGAACACTCGATGAAATACTCGAACGAAAAAACATTTTTCCTCCTATTCGTGAGATGCTTGAACGAAATCGTGAAAGGATTGAAAAATGGACCTCAGAGTAAGCCCGTTTAAGGCTGTAGTATAACTATTTGAGTCTATCGGTTTAACTTTGGGGAACTACTAGAGGGCTTACTGGTAAATCTATACCGCACGACTGAAGTCATGATGCACACGTGCGGTTATTTCCAGGCAATTAATTTAGAAGAATAGTTTTTCTTACTCCGACCTATTACATAGGGAAATGTAATACCTGTCTCAATCACATACTTGAACCCTGCTTCATCTAACCTTGTGAGCATCCGACCTAATGGGTACATCGTATTTTCTCCATCGAAATGGTACTCAATAAATAGCTTCTTAATTAACGACAGCTTTCCATTCGCTGCCAACTCATCGAGCACCTCTCCTTCTGCACCTTCTATATCAAGCTTTACAACATCAATCTGCTCATTAATAAACGACGACAGAGTGAGCATCTTGACCTGTAGGGCCTCTAAAGGTCGTTCTTTGTTAGTGAGATGCTTGGTGGCACTAGCACTTTGGGATGAGACATCTTCACTATCTGTATATATAGTCATCTCACCAGCTTCACCTGCTACACCTGCATTGTAGAGCTCCACTGAAAATGTATTGCGCTCAAGATTACGTTTTAAAACCTCGAATGTGTGCGGATTAGGTTCAAATGAAGTGACGACTGAGTTGGGTGCTAGAAACTTGAAATATGCTACCGACATCCCAATATTCGAGCCACAATCGATAATGCGCAGCTTTTCATTCGTTGGCGCAATAAGATAATTTTGCTCGAGGAATATTTCTTTAAACATTCCATAGAAGCTACCGCGATTACCATACTCAAAGGTAAAACCAACGATATTTTCATACCCGCTTGATACCGTGCCTCGAAAACGGTTTTTCACTAAAATTCTCAACCACGTGTAAAAAACTTTACTCGCTACATTGAGCGGGTAATACTTAAAAATATTATGTGTGTTCTGGGTAAGTCTTTTCATTGCTGTACTGTCATTATATCTGCCTCGCACATCATTTCTACGAGCTGCACGAACGAAACTTCAGGTTGCCAACCAAGTTTACTACGTGCTTTTGCTGGGTTGCCTTGCATAAAATTTAACTCATGCGGACGGTAAAATTCTGGATTAATCTTTACCAGTATATTACCAGTCTTAGCATCTCGCCCTGTTTCCGATTCATTCTCCCCTTCCCAGACAATTTCAAACCCAAAGTAACGCGCTGTTATTTCTACGAACTCACGGACCGTATGCGACTCTCCGCTAGCAATGACGAAGTCTTCGGGTGTGTCTTGCTGCAACATAAGGTGCATAGCACGGACATAGTCACCAGCAAAGCCCCAATCCCGGACTGCGTTAAGGTTCCCTAGCTCAATGTGTGTCTGTGCACCAGCAGCAATTTTGGCAAAAGAATGAGTAATTTTTCTTGTTACAAACTGTTTCCCTCGACGTGGTGATTCATGATTAAACAAAATACCGGACACAGCAAAAGCATTTTGGGTATTTCGCTTATTTACAATAAAGTCTTCATGAGCACGCAGCTTAGCTTCTGCATACGGACTCTCTGGAGCAAATGGCGTATCCTCACTCTGGGGTGCTGGCGAGTTGCCAAACATCTCACTGGTTGAGGCTTGGTAGATTCGAACCTGTGAATTCACCGCCAACGCCTCGTTTACCACCCTCCCTAAGCCGTAGTAGTTAATATCCCAGGTTTCCTCAGGCTGCTTAAATGAAAGTCCGACATGTGACTGTGCAGCTAAGTTATACACTTCATCAGGCCCAACCACTTCCATTATCGCCTTTACTTGACTCAGATCTCTAACGTTGCCCGTATGGAATGTGATTTTTCGACCAGCAAACCATTCGTTTATGTTTTCCGTTGATGAAGTTTCAGTGCTGCGCACAATTGCATGGACCTCGTACCCATTATCAAGTAGAAGTGGCGCTAAGTATGAACCGTCTTGACCTGAAATACCTGTGATGAGTGCTACTTTAGACATAATCTGAATGTAATATCGGTATTATAGGGCTTTTTACATAAATACGCACGAAGTACAGGCGTGCCTACCCAGAAAGGGTAAAAATAGTTATTGCGAAACTTTCACAATAACTTCTGCGTAGGTAGCAGCACTCTTTTCCCATGAAAAATGAGACGCCCGCTCGTACCCTTTTTTAATCAACTCTTCGCGGACACTATCGTCCTGAAGCGTAAGCATTGCGCTAGCGAAGCCATCGACATCATGCGAATCCACAGTCAGTGCATAGCCATTGGCTACTTCACCCTGAGCACTATTTGCAGAAGAAATTACGGGCACACCGCACGACATTGCTTCAACAATCACCATACCGAAACCTTCAATATGACTCGGAAACACGAACGCTCGCGCCTTCGTGTATAAGGTTACCAGTTCTTCGTTTGTGACGTAGCCTTTGAAAATAATATCTTCACTGTAGCCGGAATTTTTCGCTACTTCCTCAATCTCGCGAGCATACTCATTTGCACGCTTTCCCACAATAATAAGCTTTGCCTGCAACCCCGCGTCTCTTGCCTTTATAAACGCCTGAATTGCCGTACGCTGATTTTTTCGTGGCTTCACGACACCCACCATCAGGTAGTATGACTCCGGTACATCCAAATGAGCATCTGATTCATAAATCTCACATACACGAGTAAAGCCGCACATGGCAACTGAGACAGTTTCAGGTGCTACAAACGGAAAAAACTTGTGTACATCTACTTTTGTGGCTTCTGAAATCGCAACGACGTGGGCCGCTCTTTTGAAGGAAAGTTTTTCTATATACTGCAAACCCATCCGCTTGCACCTAGCTACAAATGGCAATTCAAAGCTATCGTAGTAGCTTGATAAGTCTGGCACAATCACGATGCTTTTTTTCGGTCGTGCAAAAAATGGCAACGTTGGATTTAAGTACAACCAAACGTCCACGTCACGATTTTTGATTACGGCTAAATCTTTCCAAAGAAACGTATGTGGTAGAAAATGCACAGAGACGTTTTTGTATTTTGAAAATACATCCGTGTTCGGATTTCCCTTAACACATACGACAAACTTCCAGTCTGGCTTCTGCTCTATCAAAGCTTGCGAGAGGTGTAAAATAAACACCCCTAACCCAGATGGAGACTGTTCGCTATACGGACTTAGTGCAATACCAACTTTCATATGTTCCTAAATGAGACTACCGACAAACGAAATAATCCTCTGCGCCCTTCTATCCCACGTGTACTCCAAAGCAGCCAATCCAGCCGTCTTTGCCTTTTCTGCAGACGCATCCTGAGCATCAATAGCGCTATGGATACTACTCGATAAGCTCTGTATATCTCCGGAAGCAAAAAAGTACGCATTCTGTTCGTTGAGAACTTCCCGGAGTGAAGGAATATCGGACGCGACTATACATTTCGCGCTTGCCATATATTCAAACAGCTTCATAGGTGAGGTATAGAGGTTACTATAGGTATCACTTGCCAAATCAGGCAAGACCACAATATCAGCGCACGCAAGCAACCGTGGAATCTCATGATGATCTACCTGACCAACTATAGAAATATTTTTAAAGCTACCGTACCGCTCTTTAAACGCCGGCACCTGATACTCCAATCCTCCAACAAACACCACATGCACGTTTTCCGAAAGCAACGGTGCAGCGTCAGCCAAGGTATGCACCCCCTTCTCTACCCCGAGACTACCAGTATACATGACGATTTTTTTATCTCTCGGGAGATTAAATTTTTCGTATACAGCTAGGTCCTTAGGGACATTCATAAACCTATCAATGTTGACAGCATCCCGAGCCACCAAGATTTTATGAGCAGAAATACCAAACTCTTGTACCAAACGTAGTTTCAGTCGCTCAGTTATGACGACAACACCGTTTATGCGACGCAAGAAAAAGCGATACCATTTGTCGTGATTCCTAATTTGATGTGTTTCAAAGAAAACCGGGAAGAAGTAAAAAAATGGAAAAAGTAGAAAAATCACTTCTCCACGAACATAGAGCACGACTTTCTCCCTTCGAAGAAGGGCTCGTACGAAGACAAACATCAGGTACGCACACAGACTGGGAGCATACGTGACTGAGCGCAAATAAAATCGCCAGCGCACTAGGAATGGGAGATCTAGTGCCGGTAGACGCGTTAAACTAAGATTTGTCGCTGTTTCAAATGATGGTGCCTCAGCAAAAAACGGCGTCACAAGGGTTACATGGTTGCAGCATAATCCTAACGCTGCAGCGGTTTGGGTAATCTGGAGACTATGTGCCCGTCCCGTTGGTATGCGTGCGTTTACAACGTACAGAATATTAATGTTTGGGGCATTCATGTGTGATTGGTATACAGTATAACGAATAAAATTCATGGGAAGTTACCACCCAATCAATAGCCAAAATTACAAGTGCAAGCCTTTGGCTTTAGCCCAGACTTGAAGCTGCACCAAGTTCCAGATTGGATTCACAGCGTAGGTATCGCCTGCCACGTGTTCTGCAAGTAATCCGCGAGCTTGTTCCCAATCAATCATGTCACTCAGCGTACTGGAGTACCCAGTACTCATAACCTGGTTTAACTGATCATTAATTCTTTTATCTCGAAACCACTTGGCTGCCGGAGAAAGCCAACCGCGTTTTTTCCGTACAAAAAGGTGCGCGGGCAACACGTCACGGTAGACATTCCGTAATACCTTTTTACCGAGTCGCGGTGAGAGGTTCTTATGCAGTGGGATTGAAGCTGCGTGCGACAGTACGAGCTGATCCAAAAACGGAACACGGTACTCAAGTCCATGTGCCATGGTTGCCCTATCAGTCGAATGGAGTGACTCATCAGGCAACCAGAGGTGACTATCAGCAGCAATAAAACCTCGTACACCTTTTAGATCTTTAGCATACAGTTGATACTTTTCAGCAAGCATCCCTTCAGCAAAGCTAACGGTATCGAAGGAGTGTTTGATTATACTTGGAAAACGAGTCGAATTTGTAACCAATCGAGCATGAAAGGTAGGGCCAAGCGGCGAAGATAATTTCTTGGCGCGTGGGTAGAGCTCTCCTATCGCACTTTGCAGCGCCTTAGGTAACGACTGAAAATACTCTGCTACGAGCGCCGCTCGATAGCGCGGATACCCCTTAAATACCTCATCACCCCCGTCCCCTCCCAAGGCCACCACAATCCCCTCTCCTCGCACCCATTCTGACAGCATGTATTTGGTAAAGGCGGTTGGGTTAGCCACCGGCTCATCGAGTGAAGCTAGGACGTCTTCGAGTCGAGAAGCAACATCGGCATGTGAAAGGGTAAACAGTGTATGCCGGACACCATAATGTGCGGCAGTTTTTTCGGCAGTCAGGCTATCAAAATTAAATTTAGCCTGATTCTCTTCAGAATTGTCGTCCAGTTCAAAACCAAGTGAGAACGTCTTGATATCTGCCATTGCCGCAGCTGCATGGTGGAGCACAATGCTTGAGTCTAAGCCTCCAGAGAGAAATAATCCTACTTCTCGATCAGATATCAACTGGTGCGAAACTGCATCAGTGAGCACATCGTACGTCTTTCCCTTAGCTGCTTCTGATACAGCAATCGTCGAAGTGTCATACTGCACCACTGATGAAACGCCCGCTCTATACGTCAGCACTTCTCCTGGCTGCAATTTTTTAACCTTCTCGATAATGGTGTAAGGGCTCGGGACGTACTGCATTGAAAGATACAGCGCTACCATGTCGCGAGAAAGTGCGGTGAAGCCGGCAGCAATCATTCCTTCTAGCTCAGAGGAAAATACGAGACCATTGTCACTCAGCGCGTAGTACAGTGGCTTTACCCCAGCGTGGTCACGAACCAGCACAATAGAATTATCGTTCTGGTCTAAGACAGCAAACGCAAAGATCCCCCTAAGTCGAGACAACGCCGCCTGACCCCACGTGATATAGGCTGCCAGGAGTACTTCAGTATCCCCTTCTGTCTTGAACTGGTAGGTTGCTTTCAATTCTTCTCGGAGCTCTTTGAAGTTATAGATTTCTCCGTTGAAGACGATGACATACCGACCATCTTGACTCACCATTGGTTGATTGGACCTCGACGATAAATCAATAATAGCGAGGCGATTGTGACCAAGTGTCGATGAACTGACCTGATACACCGATGAACCGTCAGGGCCACGATGCTTCGTAGCCAGATTCATCTTTGAAACCAATGTTTCGTTCGCCTTCGTTATGCCATTAATGCCGCACATAGAGGTTTAACTATCACGCTGAGTGACAGGCTTAATTATAAAATAGTACCCCAATATATACCGGGCACCATTTTTGGGACGAAGTAATAGAAAGATACTGTCAAGCCCATGGAAGCATAAAAAGATTGGTAAACGGGTAACCATAGGCAGCGATTGCATCAGCATTTGTGCTGCCGCCGTGAATGGCCCGCGTGCTAACGGCACTATTGTGTATTCAGTGATGCCGCATTCAGAAAAAATACGCTCTAGTGCTTCGTGCGTGTACCGAAAATAATCTTTGTAGTCTGGGTGGTACCACATCAGAAATGGCACAACACCAATCAGCTGACCCCCTGGCTTCGTGATGCGATATACCTCTGACAAGATGTGTTTATGGTTGTAGATATGCTCCATAACGTTCAAGAAAAGTACCGTATCATACGCACCGGTAGTGGCTGGCAGTGTATCGCTTTCAAAATCAATAACTGCACCGGCCTTTAGGTCAAATGTCTCTAGCCGAACACCCTCAGCTCGCGGCATAAAACTCAAATAATCTGCATTTTTGCCACCACCGACATCGATTACCGAGCCAACAAGCGTGTCTTTCTTTAGCTGTGCGTTGTAGTAGGCGCGGATAACACTTTT
>CAYRMU010000002.1:0-44585 GCA_964425655.1 uncultured Candidatus Saccharibacteria bacterium
GCCGCACCCAAGAGGGGTGCGGCTTTGTTTTTAGAGTGACTTTAAACCGTTATACTGGTTTATTTACTTTCTGCTTACTCTGGCTTCTGTAGTGGCACCCACCAGTTTCTAAGTAGAATTTTCATTATATGAAAATTCATACTAAGAACTGTCGGGCCCGGCTCGACTGTTTTTAATTCTTTGAAGGAATTAAAAACATGTCTGCGCCTCTTACCGTTGCCAGAAGCAAAGCAGTTTGCTTCTTAAAAAGCTTATTCAGCTTTTTGCAACGGTAAGCCGATGAATCGCAAGAGCGCTTCAGCTTCTGCCTTGGTCTTTGCTGTAGTCACAATCGTGATAGCGAGACCGAAGACATCCTTGATTTCTTCATCAGCCGTCTCAGGGAAAATTGAGTGTTCCTTGATACCGAGCGTAATGTTCCCCATCTCGTCAATCGCTGTTGTCTTGAGACCGCGGAAGTCGCGTGTCTGCGGCAAGGCAATGTGAACGAGTTTATCGAGGAAGTGGTGCATCCGGGCGCCACGCATCGTGACCTGGTAGCCAATGATATCACCTTCGCGGAGCTTGAATGATGCGATTGACTGACGAGCCTTACGTGGAGCAGCCTTCTGACCGGTAATGGTCGCGAGGCGGTTCTGGATAAGGGCAATCTTTGCCTTGTCCTCGATCTTTCCGGTTCCCGTTGAAACGATTACCTTCTCGATACGTGGAGCTTGCATGACATTCTTGTACCCAAAGTCCCCCTTGAGTGCGTCAAATGCGCCGGCAATCTTCGTTTTCATAGTATCTGTCATACCTAGATAGATTTACCTGAAGGTCGTGCGATACGCACTTTCTTCACCTTATCACCCTCTTTCTCGACCTTGTATCCGGCACGTACCGCCTTTTTCCCTTCCATGAGTGACACGTTAGAGACATGAACTGGTACATTCTTCTTGATCACCTGGCCCGCAGAACGGGTGCGGCGACTCTTCTGGTGGCGAGTGGCAATGTTGATGCCATCGAGGAGTACCTGCTCGGTCTTTGGCAATGCCTCAGTTACCGTAGCAGTCTTTCCCTTATCTTTGCCCGCAATCACCAATACTGTGTCTCCTTTTTTGATTTTCATATATATATCAATTACGGGTTACACAACTTCTGGTGCCAAAGAAACAATCTTCTGGAAACCTGCTTCTGCAAGTTCACGTGGGATTGGGCCGAAGACACGGTTTGCCTTAGGTTCCTTACTTTCCTTGTTAACGATAACGACGGCGTTGTCATCAAAACTGATGTATGAGCCATCCTTTCGGCGGTAGGCTTTGCGCTGACGCACAACCACTCCGCACACCACGTCCTTCTTCTTCACCGCCTTACGCGGTTCCGCGGTCTGAATTGAGAGAATCACGAGTTCACCGAGTTCAGCATAGCGCTTCTTTGAACCGCCGAGGACCTTGAATACACGTCCTACTTTACCGCCAGAGTTGTCGGTAATTTTTACAATTGAACGATCTTGAATCATACGCTTATGCTTTTACGAGCTCGAAGCGCTTGCGCTTAGAGATCGGACGAGTCTCTTTAATTTCGACCTTTTGCCCCACTGCTGCTGTGTTACCAGCGTCATGTACCAAGTACTTCTTGGTTCGGCGCTGATACTTCTTGTACTTTGGGTGCTTGACGTAGCGTTCTACGGCTACGGTGCAGGTATCCTGCATCTTACTTGCCACCACGGTACCAGAGAGTACGCGACCGCCAGTCTTGGTTGTTGTTTCTGTGTTCGTCATAGGAGTTACGCTGTCTTAGCTGCTGATGCGTTACGACGGGCAGTAGCTTCGGTGAGTGCCCAAGCAATCTGCTTGCGCGCGTCACGTACCTTCTGCACATCGCCACTACCTACACCTCCGGTGCCGAAGCGAACGGTGCGGAGTACTTCACGCTGCTCGCGGACGAGTGTCGTGAGTTCTGCATCGGTCTTCTTTGCAATATCTTTGTAGTTCATGGTAATCAGCTTATACACGTGTGTCTTCGCGACGAACGACCTTGGCCTTCAAAGGAAGCTTACACGCTGCCTTACGGAGGGCTTCACGGGCGATCTCTTCAGAGACACCGTCAACCTCGAATAATACTCGACCTGGGCGTACTTCAAACATAAAGTGATCTGGATCTCCCTTACCCTTACCCATCGGTACTTCTGCCGCCTTCTGAGTTACTGGTCGGTCTGGGAAGATACGAATCCAAATCTTTCCGGTCTTGCCGAGTGTTCGTGAGATCACGCGACGAGCGGCTTCAATCTGGTTACTGGCAACGCGTGAGTCAGTTGTAGCCTTAAGTCCATATGAACCAAATGCTACGGTGATACCACGAGTCTCAGGCTTCATGCGCTTCGCTGCACTCTTGCGGCCTACTTGCCACTTGCGGTGCAATGTCTTTTTTGGAAATAACATACGCGTGACGCTTATGCAGCAGAGTTAGGTCGGCGGGTACGTGCTGCCGGCGCCGCTGGCGCTTCAGCTGCCTTGCTTCGATCAGCAAAGATGTCGCCTCGGTAAATCCAAACCTTTACACCAATCACACCGTACGGGAGATTAGCGCGCTCACGAGCAAAGTCGATGTCTGCGCGGAGTGTCTGGAGTGGAATTCGACCCTTCTTGAGCTCTTCGCGGCGAGCCATATCAGCTCCACCGAGACGGCCTGAAACAATGATGCGAACACCCTGTACGTCGCGGTTCGCCATTACTTTCTCCACGGTCATTTTAAGGACGCGGCGGAACGGCATACGCTTCTCAAGGCCTTCAACGATCATTTGTCCAACGATTGCCGCTGAGGTTTCAACAGAGCGGACTTCTTCAATATCAATCTTAATCTCCGGCATCTGCTGGAGCTTAAGGGTACGCAAGAGCTGTGAGAGCTCTTTTTTGAGTACCACTGCACCTTCCCCACTGCGGCCAATGATGAGGCCTGGGCGGGCGGTCTTTACAATGAGACGAAGGGTCTCTTTGTTACGCTCAATTTCGATTGCGTCAACTGACATACCCTTGAGCTTCTTCGAAAGGTGCTTGCGAATTGCAGCATCGGTACGAATGTACTCACGGTAGGTCTTTGGATCTGTAGTGACCCAGCGACTGCGCCAGTCACGGATGATACCGACGCGCTGAACGTATGGATGGGCTACGTGTGTCATAGATTTCCTTACTTAGTACCGAGCTCGACGGTAATGTGACTTGAGCGCTTGTTGATTGGCGATGCTGAACCACGGGCTCGTGGCATGAATCGCTTCTGGGTTACCCCTTTATCAACAGACACTTTCTTAATAATGAGCGCATCGGCTGCCACTCCCGTTGCGAGGGCGTTTGCCTTCGCTGAGAGAATAACCTTTGCAAATGGACCAGCTGCACGCTTATCAACGAAGTTGAGTTGGGCAAGTGCGGCATCAACCTTCTTTCCTCGAACCAGATCAGCAATCAGGCGAACCTTACGTGGTGACTGTCGGTAGTTTTTGAGAACTGCTTTCATACCACAGATTACTTAGTTGCCTTTGCGGCCTTAGCAGCTGCAATTTCGGCATCCTTCTTCTTCTGGTCAAGCTCCTTCTGCATCTTACCGCCGTGGCGATAGAATTTGGTGGTTGGTGAAAATTCACCGAGACGATGACCTACCATGTCCTCAGTTGCGAGAACTTCAATGTGGTCCTTACCATTGTGAACACCAAAGGTAAAACCAATCATTTCTGGTGAAATCACACAGTCTCGTGCCCATACCTTGATTGGTGCCTTGTAGTCCTCCGGCTTCTTGCCGACAACTTTCTTCAGCACTTTTTCATCAACGTATGGACCCTTATAGAGTGATCGTGACATACAGAAAAATCACAGCTACACCCACTTTGGGCGTAGTGCGCTACGAATAATATGCTCTTCCTCTCCTTCTCACGCATGTGAGAGAGGCGTATAACGGTTTTGTCTGCATATTGCCCTACCAGAGGCGAATATGTAAACGAGGTCAGAACGGGGCTATAGTACGGGAAATACCTATAAAAGTCAATTAAACCAGCAGCGGCAGTATGACCGCTGCTGGTTTATACGGGTACTTTAGTAACACCCGACTTGCGTTGGAACTGCTCGACAGCTGCCTGGATTTTCACAGTTAGTTGTCCGATTTTCTGAACAGGTTTCAGGCGTAGTATTGCTCCAGGCGTGACGGGTGAGATAGCATGGACCCCAGCACATATTAGTACATGCTGAACTGCCACCTTGCGTTGTCGTCCATTGCTGGTAGAGTGCCCAACCGGCTGGGCATGAAGCTTGGGCAAACTGACAGAACTTGTCTGCACCCGACGTATACACTGTACCGCCAAGATCAGTACACTGCTTCTCAGAATGTTGGCCATTGACGAGCATTGGTCCAGTTGAACCACTCGGTACACCACATGACCAGACACCACCATTTGAAATCAGCGTTTCGCCGTTTCCACATGCAGGAAGCCCACTTGCTGAATTGCCACTTGCACCAATGTATCCAATTAAACGAACTTCAACGTTTTGTGTTGCATACGATTGCATCAAAATAATGCCAGCAGCATTTGTTGCAACAGTAACGTATCCCATGCGATTAGCTGACCCGAATAACTGAAGTCCCGAAGCGCCTGCACCCACCCCACTTCCCACGGTTGAACCCTGAACTCCAGCCACACCCTTTGGTTTAAACGTAAAAGAGTTAGTCGTATTTTGACTTGTCGTTACATGGAGATAAACGAGTGTTGCTCGGGCACCGACTATTGCAGCAAGATTAAGATCTATTCCACCGGTATCAACTGCACCACTACCTGTGATTGAACCACTGTAAACCACCTGATTAGTAGATACCCACCCGCCGCCCGCAACAGACCCGCAGTTCTCACCGTTTTCATCACAATACTCAGCCGCACCCACTCGGCCTGTAACCGTCAGGTCTAAATCATTTACATCAGAGGTACCTCTGACCAGTACTCCTCCTGCCACATCGAGTGCGCCAACGCCTAATCCACCGGACTTAATCTGTGACACACCTCCAGTATTGACAGGAGCTGCAACATTGCTTCCTGTGGGAACAGCGGTTGGTGCTGTCCAGGCTGAGAGATAATCAGCCCCAATAAGGAGACAGAGTACTAAAATCAAAATTATTGATGAACGGAACATGGCGAAATTGAGAAAAATTTGATTGTACTGTAAGTATACTGGATGTATCTAATACACCATATACCTATCCCCACGCGCGCTGATGTCACTTATTCTGTTACATTAATACAGTCCATGCTAGGCTTGTACCATCTATGCCTAAGCCCCGCGGTCGAGAACACACCACCCTCACAGAAACAGCCACCGAAGTGGTTAGGGTTTTAGAGCGTATCCCGGGCGTCAAAATGATTGCCCCAGGTGAGATTCGCACCACACAACGCCGAAAAGGTGGCAAACGACACCTAACGCTGGTATATACGAGTGCCGGCTTTGAACTCATCATTACCGGACAAAGTGTTCAGAAGGTAGCGGTACACACTGAAGGAGACCCGCTACTAGTGGGAGGAGCGCTCCTTGCTCACAAGGAGCTCCGAGAGTTTGCCGCAAAAGCCCGAGAACGAAAGCCTGGTATATAAAGAAATCTCCCCGACTGGGGAGATTTCTTTACTAGTCATTTGGATCTATAACTTCGTCACCTTCTTTGGGTGGTGGTATGGTTGCCGGGTCAGGCAGCGGAACACCTTCAACAAACTCAATGTCATCCGCAACAGGTGGCAGCAGTGCGGGATTAATCGTTGTATCAGGCTTAGGTGCTACCGGCTCTGGACGTGCCGCACTGTTACCTACAAAAAGCTGGTGAGCAACAGCTGACAGACCAAATAGTGTGCCTATGAGCACCCCGATTACTATACCAACTGTTGCACCTGCTAGATACTGTTTCATATATACGTAGAAGATTAATTTGACGCATCACAATATAATCCATCAATGCGACTGTTGTATGCACTCGCGCCGTACCGCTGCCACTGCCCTGAAGCATTCAGGAGATGGATGCCGTTATTGCTTGGTGAACTATACGCACCACTAACTGAACCAACGACGGTACTTCCTGGGTAGAAGTAGTTGCACACCCAAGCCATTTCGGCAGTACGATGGCCAATTGACGAAACGTTCCAATACGCAATACCGGGCACGCCAGCATCTTGCAGCGCTTTGGTCAGTGCATGTCCTCCAACAATGTAGCGAATATCAGCAGTTGGAGTAAAGTTCTCTACGCCATAGCTGAACGCCTTGCCTTCACTAGCCAGTTGTGAGATAGATTTCCCAGTGCAGTCACCCGCCACGTTTTCAGAGTAAAATCCCTGGTCAAGCCGGTACATCTTGTACCACCCTGCACCTGGTCCATAGTAGTAGGCGTATCCGTTACTGTATGGAAGGTAGCCTCCCTGGTAGACCACCGTTACACCGTTATTCTCGCGACACACGATTGAATCAGGCCAATCCTGGACCTGTGTTCGAATATTACTCTGACCACTTGCCACCGTACTAAGATCGGTACAATTTAGACCATTCTCATCGCAGTATTGATCAGCACCTATTTTGCCCTCAACTTCAAGTGTTACCGCTCTGTTAAATGCGTCAGAAGTTGATGCACCCTGTACGTACGCACTACCAAACACACTGAGCCCTCCCACACCGAGCAAACCTTCCTTATCTTGCGGCGCGGCCCCGGTATTAAGTGGTGCTGCCACATTGCTACTGGTTGGACTTGCCATTGGCGCAGTCCACGCAAAGAGTGCATCACCAGCAACAAGTGCCGCGAGTACCACGGCCAATGATGCAAACTGCACGTGACGACTAAATAATTTCATATAAATAAATCCTAAAATCTAAACCCTACGTCTATTTTACATGGGTATAGTGCACTGGGTACTACATATTCACAGAATACTGTACTCGAGGAGATAGTATGTGGTTACGTATTCCATGTACAGATGCATACAGCGAGCAAAAACAAAAATACCGCCACCCTTGCGGGTGGCGGTATTTTTGTTTTTACATCATCTTCACATCAATGCTGACGCCTGATGGAAGGGAGAGGTTGGTCAATGCTTCAATCACCTTCGCACTTGGATTCTCGATGTCGATAACGCGCTTATGCATGCGCATTTCGAATTGTTCTCGCGCATCTTTATGCACGAAGGTTGAGCGGTTCACCGTGTACTTCTTGATTTCTGTTGGCAAAGGGATTGGACCAACAACTGCTGCATCGAAACGCAACGCAGTGTCAATAATCGACTTTACACTGGTATCAAGAATCTTGTGCTCGTACGCACGAACACGGATTCGTAGCTTTTGGATTTCTCCAGCGGCTGCTTTTTTGGTCGTTTTGGCTTCAGCCATAAATAGTGGGTACCCGTACTGGGTAGCGAACGTGCTTACGCAACGATCTTGGTTACCACACCGGCACCTACAGTCTTACCACCCTCGCGGATAGCAAAACTCTGTGACTCTTCCAATGCAATTGGAGATACGAGCTTTACCTTGAAGGTAGCTGTATCACCTGGCATTACCATTTCTGTACCTTCAGCAAGTGTTACGTCGCCGGTTACGTCAGTGGTGCGGATGTAGAACTGTGGCTTGTAACCTGAGAAGAACGGTGTGTGACGACCACCTTCTTCCTTTGAAAGAACGTACACCTCAGCTTCGAATTCGGTGTGTGGTGTTACTGAGCCCTTCTTCGCAAGTACCTGACCACGGTGTACATCCTCCTTCTTGATACCGCGGATAAGGATACCAGCGTTGTCGCCAGCCTGTGCCTGATCGAGTGACTTGTTGAACATTTCAACGCCGGTCACGGTAGTACTTGCAGTATCCTTGATACCAACAATTTCTACTTCTTCACCTACCTTAACAGCTCCACGCTCCACACGACCAGTTACGACGGTACCTCGTCCTTCAATTGAGAAGATGTCCTCAATTGGCATAAGGAATGGCTTGTCGAGTTGGCGAACTGGAGTTGGGAAGAATGTATCCATTGCATTCACGAGCTCCATTACCTTGTCAGCCCATTCACCACCTTCTGGTGCGTTAAGCGCCTGGAGGCCTGAACCCTTAATAACTGGAGTGTTTGCTCCGTCGTATCCGTTCTTCGTGAGAAGCTCTCGGAGTTCCTCTTCTACGAGCTCAATCATTTCAGCGTCATCCACCATGTCTACCTTGTTGAGGAATACGATGATGTTTGGTACACCTACCTGCTTTGCGAGGAGAACGTGCTCACGAGTCTGTGGCATCGCACCGTCGGTTGCAGCTACTACGAGTACTGCGCCGTCCATCTGAGCAGCACCGGTAATCATGTTCTTGATGTAGTCGGCGTGTCCTGGAGCGTCAATGTGCGCGTAGTGGCGACTTGGTGTCCAGTACTCACTGTGTGAGAGAGAAATAGTAATACCACGAGCCTTTTCTTCTGGGGCCTTGTCGATTTCGTCTACTCCTTTAACGTTAGCTCCGTAGTCCCCTCCCTTCTTTGAGAGAACGTTGAGAATAGCAGCGGTAAGGGTAGTTTTACCGTGGTCAACGTGACCGATGGTACCTACGTTTACGTGCGGCTTTGTACGATCAAATGACATATAAATGTAATTGTTCTTACTTTTAATTAAATAATTACCGCACACGGCTGCTATTCATATTGATATATGAAAAGTGGCACGAGCGCTCGGTCATCGTGGCGCGAGAACGGCGCACCATGACTGAGCACTGATGTGAAAGAGCAGATATAATCTTAGCCCCGCACGACCGCTAACGGCCGTATGCAGTGCGAGCTATAGTACCAGACTAGTCCGGTTTTGCAAGCAAAATACAGTACGTGACCCGACCGGAAAACGCTAGTAACAGCCGACCTGGGTAATAGTAGCTGTACAGGTAGCGCTGCCCCCAAAATCGCATCCTCGTGCAGTATCTCGTCCTGGCACGTACGTACAGGTGGCTGGATTTAGATTTGTAAACGCATGCCCAGCGGCGGTACAGCGCGTACCGCATGCATTGCCACACGTCTGGCTCGCGGTGGTTGTCCATTGCTGGTACTTAGTCCAACCTGAAGGACAGCTCACACCATTAAAGCGGCAGACGGAAACTGATCCTGTATTAAAGATAGTTCCCCCGGCAGCGGTACACTGCGCTTGTGTGTGCACACCATAGACAATATCGGTACTCGGTGAAGCAGCCCCACTGAAGGTATCGATAATTGATTTAGCAGTAAAACAATTTTGACCATTCTCATCGCAGTATGCACTCGCGGCAATATTGCCGGTAAGTGAAATTTTTGTGTCGACAGTTGGTACGTCTGCGCGATTTACCATAATTGCATCCCCCGCTATCAGCTCACTAACGCCAAGAAGCCCAGGCTTCGTTTGTGTGGTGCCACTCGTATTAACCGGCGCAGCCACGTTGCTACTTGGCGGGACTGCGGCTGGTGCTACCCAGGCAGAGAGGTAATCTGCTCCGATGAGAAACGTGAGGACGAGGAGCAGGGCTAGCGGGGTTTTGTAGTTCATACGTAAAGTATAGACGGTACGGCATAATGATAGAGCTTTCTTATACACAGAGACGGTCGAGGCAAAGCCTCGACCGTCTCTGCACTTCAGGCAAAACTATCTATGCTGCTTGCGCCTCATCCACTACACTATGCGGAGCATCAAAGAGCGCGATAAACTGATCGAAACTATCGTCTCTCGCGGCATTAAATTTGGTCGGTACAAATTCAAGTACGACACCGAGGTCCGCTAGGGCCTTGGTAACATCGTGCTGGCAAAGCTCCAGCTTCCTTCGGTCATCAAGCACCGATTGTCGCCCGCCATACGCTATCTGTTCAGCTAGCGTTTGATAGGCGTTAACCGCAGCAACAACGGTTGGTTCTGCGCCGTAGCGTTCAAATACTCGTTCTCCCGAGAGGGTCTGTAGTGTCTTCTGATTGTAGCTCTCGTTCGCTGCTGCTTTAGGTACTGGGTTCTGACCAAATAAACCAAATATTTTCATATGTCTATGAGTATACCAAAACAACCGGCGCCTGCAGGCGCCGGTTGTTTGATAACTCTCTCTAGCTTCGCTTGCCCACCTTGCGGCGAGAAACAATAGCTTTGTTTGAGTACTTCTTTGGTGATCGTGTCTTCTGACCCTTGCCAGTTGGACGACCCTGCTTCGTACGGGCTCGGCGGTGGCCACGCGGTGCGCGACCTTCACCTCCTCCGTGTGGGTGGTCAACGGCGTTTCGGGCTGAACCACGGTTCTTCGGACGAAGTCCCATGTGTCGAGCGCGACCAGCCTTACCAATCGATACCAAACGGTTTTCTTCGTTTGAAACCTCACCGATGGTTGCCCAAGCAGTTGAGGTAACCTTGCGAACTTCCGTTGATGGCATCTTGAGTGAGGTAGTACCGCCGTCTTGCGCAACTACTTCAGCGTAGTTACCAGCAGAACGAGCGAGACGTGCACCTGCTCCCGGCTTCAACTCCACGTTGAACACAAAGGTACCAACAGGAATCTTGTGAAGCGGCAAGCGGTTACCCGACTTTACCTTCGCCTCTTCTGAGACGATAAACTCATCACCAGCCTTGAAAGACTGTGGTGCGAGTACGTAGCGACGCTCACCATCTTTGTAGAGTACAAGGGCGATGAAGCCAGTGCGGTACGGGTCGTATTCAATCGTTTCAACAATTGCAGGGATATCTTTCTTGTTGTACTGGAAGTCAATTGCACGGTATGTTCGCTTATTTCCACCACCACGGTAGAGCTGCGTTGTGCGTCCCTGACTATTTCGTCCACCAGTACTTCGTCCACCTTTCGTGAGCGACTTCAATGGGTTACTCTGGGTTGAGGTAAGCTTCTTCTTATACTCAATTACCGAACCATCGCGACGTCCAGCAGAGGTAGGCTTGTATGCTTTAACCATATACTAGAGATTACACGAGGCTGATGGAGTCGCCCTTTTTCAAGTAGACGTACGCCTTCTTCATCCCCTTTTCTGTTAATACGCGATTCTTTGCCTTCGACTTATACTGTCGAGGCGTTTTGTTCACGATGTTTACATTCACCGGCGTCACGTTGTAGAGCGCTTTTACCGCAGCCATCACATCACGCTTGGTGGCTGTCCGACGAACTTCGAATGTGTATACGTTCTGTTCTCCGAGACGCACCGCCTTTTCAGTGATACGTGGCTTAACGATAACACTTGAGAGGTTTGCGTCAGTAGCACGAGCTGTTACAGCTGGTGCACTCACGGTCTTCTCAACTGCGCTCTCTTCGATTTTTTTACTTCGACTGAAGAGTGCCATACTTAAATAATTACTGAATCAAATCTGCTACTACGCAGCTTTTGGGGTTACCTTTGCCACGCGGGTCACGAGAATATCAAGTGACTCCTTTGGCTCAGCGACGATAACGTACTTGTAGGTGAGGAGATCAACTGGGTTGATATCTTTTGCCTGTGCTACTTCGTAGTTACCGAAGTTGCGGAAGCTCAATTCTGCATTCTCGTTTCGTCCAGAAAGGACAACGAGGGCTGCATTCTTGCGCTTATTCGCGAGCGCGTCGTTACCGCTACCGACAGCAACAGCCTTAATAATGGCCTTTGCTTCAGTTGCCTTAGGTGCCGCAAAGTTCAAGTCCTCGACGAAGATCATTTCACCGTCTGCAAACTTCTTTGAGAGGGTGGTTGCGAGTGCCTTCGCACGCACTTTCTTGTTAATCTTCTTATCGTAGTTCTTGTCGTTGGTAGGTCCGTGTGCAACACCACCACCTGCCCAGATTGGTGACCGGCGTGACCCATGACGAGCCCGACCAGTTCCCTTCTGCTTCCATGGCTTCTTACCAGTACCGCTTACTTCACTGCGGTCCTTGGTGTGTGCACCACTGGTGCGAGCGTTACTCTGCATCGAAACCACTACTTCGTGAACGAGGTCAGCGTTCCAAGCAATGCCGAAAACTGCTTCTGGAAGCGTGATTGAACTCGCCTCCTTACCATCCTTGGTGAATACTTTTGTTTCCATATGAATACACTTAGATGTTACGCACTTCGACTAATGCTCCTTTTCGACCTGGAATTGCTCCCTTGATGAGAAGAACGTTCTCACTTGGATTTACCTGGAGAACCTTGAGGTTCTTTACGGTGATACGGTCACTACCCATGCGACCTGCCATGCGCGTACCCTTGAGTACACGTCCAAAGCCTGTAGCACCAATAGAACCTGGTTCGCGGAGTGAGTGCTTCATACCGTGAGAACCTGGACCGCCACGGAATCCGTGACGCTTCACGCCTCCCTGGAAGCCCTTACCCTTTGAAACTGCTGATACTGTTACTGCATCTCCAATCGTGAAGACACCAGCGTCAATTGTCTGTCCCTTCTCGAAGCCGTCAACTGATTCGTCGCGGTTCTTACGTGGACGGAACTCCTTCACAAATTTGAACGCGCCCCCGAGGTGACCCATTTCAGCCTTTGTGCGGCGATGATCCTTCTGTGCACCGGCAGCTACCTGTACCGCAGTGTACCCATCTGCTGCTTCACCCTTCACCATCGTAACGGTGAGCGGAGAAACGCGGAGGATAGTAGCTGGGTGACATGTACCGTCAGCATCGAAGACCTGTGTCATGCCTTCTTTCGTTCCCAAAATAAACTTCATTGCGTTATTTTTGAACTAGTCTTATAAAGTCGCTTTAAAACTAGACCCAATGCCCGAAAATAAGACCAAAGTCTTATAGCGGGTAAACAAAACCGCGATTTTTATGTCGCGAGCACAAGCTCGTGGTATAAAAACCGCGGTTTTGTGCCCATTGGTTCTCAAGGTGGCAAGCCACCCATCACCGAACATAGGTCTTCCTTAAAAGCTGGGCGTTAGTATACGGTTATTTTGCAATAACGCAAGCCCTGCCTACAAAAATACCCGTCAGTGACGGGTATTTTAGGTGCCGGTCTATTCGCGTACTGCACGTAGGAGTTAATTGTTTTGTAGGCTCTCGAGAACTTGCATACGAGCTGCTGTATCAGCCTCAACTGTATCAGTGGCAGGCGCGAGCTTTTCGAGCACATCTTTTCGTTCATCTGCAGTGATATCGCTTGCTGCTGTGTCACTGAGTGCCTTAAGTGTCTCGATACGGGCTTCGTCCGACACCGTTGCCGCAGCACCAGTCTCTTCTGTCTCTTGCACAGTTTGTTCTATCACCTGCGGCGCAGTTTGAAACCGCTGCCAGAGAACCTGGGCGTAGATAACAACCACAATAGACAAAACAACAATAGCTACCGTTTCTAAAATCACAATAATGCGCTCGCTCATACTCGTGGTACTTATAGATAATTAATTAGCTCTCGTAGCTGTCAGGAAGAAGACGGACAGTAGCAGTATCAACCACAACTCCGTCGCACGTGAGCGTAAAGGTGGTTTGATTGAGGACAATATCCACCGATTGAGAGCCGGCAAGCGACGGTACGGAGAGTCCATTCGGCCCAGTTAGCGTACACGTGCTGGCGGCTGAATTCCAACTCACGGTCACCGAACTACCGCGCCGAGCAACACTCGTTGACACGTTCACGTCACCGGTGACAGCAGTTGCGTTACAGAGTCCCGTCCCGACATTACACCCATTTACACAGGTCGTACTCACCGTCGCGGTTGGTTCACACCACATATTGGTACCAGTAACTTCTGAGACATTGCCGACACACTGAGCGGTACCGGCTCCCGTGCATGGACGATCAAAACCAGCCACCGCAAAACTCACCGCGCCAAGCACATCACTGCCCCAGGCAGTTGATTCATCTGGATTGACCTGGTAGAACGTTCCGTTATCATTTAAACGAACACCATACGTTGAGCACGTTGCTGCGTCATGATTGGCGCAGTTAAGGGAAATCCAGCCATCCCAGCCACCAGTCACGGTCGAATCAGCTAAAGCTCCACTGCACGCAGCTGGGTCAGCAAACACCGAACAGGCTCGTGCCCACCCCATCAGTTCGTAGCCACTAGCGTCATTGCCGACCACACGCGCATCGCAGCTTCCCGCTGGACAACCGGTAAGGCCACCAAAGCGTACCCAACCCAGACCCGTCTGATTGGTTGGAGCGGTACCTCCTACACTTGGTGTGTTTGAGCCCCAGGCATACCCGGTCACTGTCTTGTTGGCATTGTTATTAATCACTACTTTGTAGTTATTTGTGCACCCACCAGCCCCAGCATTGGCACAGTTAAGGGAAATCCACCCCATACCCTGCGAGCCACCTGACCCATCAGGCTGTACCCCCGCCCATAAGTATCCCGTAAGTTCGGCTGGAGTAGTCCAGGTCGCCTGCGCGTACACAGACTCAAAGGTCTTAAATTGCAACGCCATCCAGGTGCCCACAAGAACAATTGCAACAATTGCTCCAGCAATAGCACTGGTACGGATAAAAGTATTCATAGGACTATTGTATAGTACCGTACCAGAAGGGCGTGGTTTGGTTATCCACCAAAAAAACGGCCGGGCGAATGCCCGGCCGTTTTTTTTGAGTGCTATTCGTCGTCGTTATCTGGACGAACGCCTCTCTCTTTCTTAATATCTTCTGCAACATTCGGAGGAACCACTTCGTAGTGATCAAACTCCATCGTCATTGAGGCACGTCCCTGAGTCATCGAGCGGAGAGTGTTCGTGTACCCGAAGAGCTCTGAAAGCGGTACCTTAGCGTGGATGATAGTCTTACCACCCATTTCTGAGGTTCCTTCTACCTGACCACGGCGTGACGAGAGGTTACCATTGATGTCACCCATGTACTCTCCTGGGGTACGAACTTCTACCTTCATCACTGGTTCGAGAATAACCGCGTTGGCACGCTTTGCTGCATCTTTAAATGCGTTAATCGCTGCAAGCTTGAAAGCAATTTCAGATGAGTCTACGTCGTGGTATGAGCCGTCAAAGAGTTCAACTGATACGTCTTCCATCTTGTACCCGGCTACGAAGCCGCGCGTCATTGCTTCCTTCGCACCCTTCATCACGGCTGGGATGTACTCACCTGGAATCACACCTCCCTTGATACTGTCGATAAATTCGAAGTGATCATCTTCACGGGTAATGTTCTTTGGCAATGCCTTTCCTTCAGCGAGCTCAAGCGGCTGAATAGGTCGGATGCGAATCTTCACGTGACCGTACTGACCACGACCACCAGACTGCTTGATGTACTTGTACTCAGCTTCTGCTTCGCGCTGAATGGTCTCACGGTAGGCTACCTGTGGCTTACCAATGTTTGCCTCAACCCCGAATTCACGCTTCATACGGTCAACAATGATTTCCAAGTGGAGCTCACCCATACCTGAAATGATGGTTTCCATCGTTTCTTGGTCACTCGCCACCTTAAAGGTTGGGTCTTCGTCTGAGAGACGCTTGAGGGCTACACCCATCTTCTCCTGGTCATTCTTTGTCTTTGGCTCCACACGTACTGCTACTACTGGTTCTGGGAAGGTAATCTTTTCAAGAATGATTTGATCCTTTTCATCACAGAGGGTATGTGACGTCTTCACTTCCTTGAGTCCTACCATTGCAGCAATCTCGCCGGCAAATACTTCTTCAACTTCAGTTCGCTTGTCAGCGAGGAGACGCACGATACGTCCGACTCGCTCCTTATCACCTGTACTAGAGTTCACGATGTAACTACCAGCCTTCACGCTACCTGAGTACACGCGGAAGAAGGCGAGCTGCCCAACGAACTTGTCGTCTTGGAGCTTAAAGGCGAGCGCAGCAAACGGCTCACTATCGAGTGGGCGACGTTCAATCTCGCTATCATCCTTAGGGTTAATACCCTTAACTGGTGGAAGGTCAGCTGGTGACGGGAGGTAGTCAACTACAGCGTCGAGTACAAGCTGCACACCTACGTTGCGGAGTGCAGAACCAGTCAAAATTGGGAAGAGCTCGCAGGCGATAACTGCCTTACGCAAGGTGGTCTTGAGTGCTTCGTTTGAAGGTTCAGTTCCTTCAAGGTAGGCCTCCATCAAAGCGTCATCATGCGCAACCACACGCTCGATAAGCTCTGCGCGCCACTGCTTGGCTTCTTCAAGGAGGTTCTCAGGAATTTCCTCTTCCTTTACCTCAATCCCCATTTCACCAGAAAAGCGGTACGCCTTCATGGTGATAAGGTCTACCACACCAGCCAAGTCGTTCTCACGGCCAATTGGAATCTGGATACGCACTGCCTTCTTTGAAAGGCGCTCCTCGATAGACTTGATAGAAGCATCAAAGTCAGCTCCAAGCTTGTCCATCTTGTTTACGAAACAGAGGCGAGGCACGTTAGCTTCGTCGGCGTAGCCCCAGTTTGTTTCAGTCTGTGGCTCAACACCAGCGGCTCCGTCAAACACCACCACAGCTCCGTCGAGTACACGCATAGAACGCTTTACCTCAGCGGTAAAGTCGATGTGTCCTGGAGTGTCAATAACGTTGAAGGTGTGCTGCTTATCGGTATTCTTTCGGTCAGTCTCCATTGCCTTCGCCCAGTTACACGAAATCGCAGCTGCTGTAATAGTAATGCCGCGTTCGCGCTCCTGCTCCATCCAGTCAGTAACGGTTGCCCCGTCGTGTACTTCACCAATCTTGTGACTTACACCGGTGTAAAAGAGAATACGTTCAGACGTGGTTGTCTTTCCCGCATCCACGTGCGCCACGATACCGAAGTTTCGTGTGCGCTCAATTGGAAATGCTCGTGCCATAAATGTTCTTCGTACTTATATATGTATAGTTTTAATAATCCCTCCCTAGTGCGCCGGTCACTGCTATAAGCAACAAAACACAATAGAAAAATTGCCCGAGAGCAAAGTGGCAGTACTATACGGTATTTACGGCAAATCGGCAACGGTACCGATACCATGGGAGAATTGAGTATCGTTAGGCAATGCATCCCCTTTTCAACATGACCGTAAGGTAGTACCCTGCAGTAAGACACTGATCCCTTCTTTTGAAAGGAGTTCTCCGATGCGTATGTTCCTTGCCGCCTGCAGCGTGTGGATTTGCCTAATGCAAAACCCAGCACGAGCTGCAGACGAAACAATGTACACCTATACAATTTCCTGCCAGACCATGTCTGACGTATTTGTACTTATGCATATGTGGAAATTTTACACACAACCTGAACGGGTTGCGGCACTAACCTATTTAGTAGGTACAAAAGGCTCATGCATAATCTACGCTCACGCACATCACCAACTCGATACGAGCACAAAAGTGGCCGAGTACTACGTATGGTTAAAGGATAGGTCATACTGGGTCAGTGTGTATACAATTCCTGGCCCAGAAGCAACCGAATACGTCATCAGCAGTCGACTGGAGCGATAAACAAAAGCCCCGCACTATACCGGGGCTTTTTTTGAATTACCCGTAGCGGCTACTCTACACTACACGCACCATCGGTGTACGAAAGTACGTTTCCGCGCGCACAGGCACTGCAGCCATTACTAAAGGTCTCAGGAATCGGATTGCACGGTGTAGTAATACACTGAATTTCGACAAGTCCACACACCGGCGCATAGATAGCTGGACACACATCAGCCTCAGACATCTCCTCGCTACACACCACTGGCTCTGACCCGCCGTTTGGCGGCATAGCCGGACACGCAGCAAACGCACAGTCTGGACCAACTCTCCCTACGTATGAGCCATCCGGACACTCTTTTGCATCCATAGTGCACATTGTCGGACCCTCTTCAGGAATCTCGGTTGGTGAAGGTAGCGTCTCACTATCATTACTCGGTGGCATACTGCCGCCTTCCTCAACCTCTGGCACGGTAGTCGTAGCCAATTGAGAAGTCCCAGAATCAATGTCAGGCGCCACAGCCACTCCCTGCCAGACCAAAATCGCAAAGACAAGTGCGAGTGCTCCAAACAGCACCATGTGTTGTTGTTTCATATCTACCATATGATGCGCGCACTTTACCTAAAACACAAGCGGCGTGGGTCAAAGACCCGCGCCGCTTAATAATTTATTTCTTCACTGCCTTATCCTTCTTCGGCTTCTTCTTCTCTTTTTTGTGCAATACTTTTTCAGCCATTTTGTTTAATTTAAATGAGGTTACTAAGCGACTGCATTAGGCAATTACCATGGGAGTACCTTAGCGCTAATAACTAATATAAGTATACCGTCTTCAATACACCCCGAGCAAATCGAGAGTCTGAACAATTGACAGATTACTGAACTCACCTATAGTTCCTGCTAGGACGGTCTTTCACAAAAGGATAACGACCATGACCAAACGTGAATACATAGCGATTCTACTTGGCACACTGTGTTTTGTCTTGATGACCGCTGGACTCAGTTACACGGCATTGAACCTCTACACCTCGCTCTTTGTGTCACTTCTTGGTGCACTCGAGGTCGGCTGGCTTTACTACGCACCCAAAGCGTGGCGTACGGCACACACCATTACCTTGCCGGCAAAAGTCACAATTTCTAAGGCCTGGGTTGGTTCTGCACTACTGAACATCGTGCACTATGTCCTCTACTGGAGTGCACACATGCTCTGTCTAGCGATTATTTTCACCGGCGGAACTGTCTGGTTTAGCTACATTGCACCGTTCATTCCGGATGGCCCCACGACAGCCTGGGTGTACGGCATTACCGGCCTGATTGTTGGTGTATCAATCATGTTTTATTGTTTTTCACTCACTGAAGATTCTGCACCTCCAGCAAATGTCTGGTTTGGCGAGGTCATCCTTAACCTTGGGAAAGCCCTGGGTGTAGCGCTGATTGGGGGTATCGTATTCCCGATGCTCGTTACAGGTACGCTCCTGATAGTTTGCCTTGCCCTCGCGTGGGTAGCACTTGCACTACTGATTGGCATTGCACTCCTTGCCAGTGAAAAACAGTTCCTGGTCGTCACCATCGGTATCATCACCGGAAGTGCAGCTAGCCTCATCTTCGGTGTCACTCCTGTTGCACCCATGGAACTCTCGCTTCGACTGCTCGTTGGTGCAGCTGCCGGGTTTGGAAGCGGTGAAGCCGTGCACTACGCCGGCAAGTTCTTTTCTGAATCGAAGGTTGGCCGTGCGATAACCAATCGCGTCCTGCTCCAGAAACAACATACATAATGCAAAAGGCGAGCACTCTGTGCTCGCCTTTTTTCATATCCAGGCTTACTTCTTCTTATCCAAATTCAACACCTCATCAATCCGTATCTTCTCCACAAAGTCCGCGACGTGTGATACCAGAATCATAGTGCCTTCGTACTGGTTGAGTGCCTCAGCAATTACCGGAATATGGCGGAAGTTGATGTGGTTGGTTGGCTCGTCGAGAATCAGGAGTCCTGGCTTTAAGAGTACCAAGCGAGCAAACGCCACTAACCCCTTCTGCCCTTCAGAGAGCAGGCCAATTTTTGTCTTGATGATATCGCTGTTAATCAAAAAACCGGCGGCGACTGAGCGCATATCCTCCTCAATCTTCTTGTCCATCACGTCCATCAAACACTCAAAGACTGATTGATTGAAATCAAGGTTTGAGAAATCTTGCCGGTAGTAGCCAATCTTCACCTTCGGTGAAACAATCTCCCCTTTCGCGTGACCAGTGGCAAGTGACTCAAGGAGCGTCGTCTTGCCGATACCGTTTGGACCGACAATCTGCCAGTGCGTCCCCCGCTTCATTACAATGTCGCACGCCACATCCTTTGGCTGGTGATCACGAATCACCTTGTATGAGGTGAGGCGGAGTACTTCAGTTGGAATCTCAACCGGTACCGGAATGGTAAACGGACGGATAGTTCGGTCTTCCTTGCGTACATCAACTTTATTGTCTTCGTACTCCTCTACTTCCGCCTTAAGCTTTTGTGCAACCAAGCGCATCTTACCGCCCTTATTTGAGAAGTAGTTAATCTTGTCTTTGTTCTCCTGAATCTCTTTGGCAAGTTGTGAGTTCTGTCGCTTTTCGCGCTCAACGCGCGCCGCAATTTCTTTGATAACGTCGTTGTAGTTCCCGTCGTACACTTCAACGGTACGCGTCTGGACGTTTAAGTAGAGAACGCCCTGTGTAAACGAGTTCAAGAATTCTGCATCGTGGGAAATCACAATCACCGTTTTGTTGTAGCTCTTAATGAACTCAGTAAGGTGCTCAATGCCGGCATGATCGAGATTGTTGGTCGGCTCATCAAGGAGGAGAACGTCAGGGTTCTGAATAAGGGCAGAAGCCAATAGTAGTCGCGCTTGCTGACCTCCCGAAAAGCTACCGATTACACGCTCCTTAAACTCCGCTGCCATTTCTTGTTTTGGGGAAAGATTAACAATCTCCAATACCGCATCAATCCGAGGATCAATATCGTACACCTTCTCACTAAAACACTTCTCAAAAAAGGCCCGGACCGTAAGCGTCAGTTCATCACGGGGAATAATCTGGCGGGAGAGCGCAATCGTGGTACGCGGCATGATATTGATATCTCCCTCATCCGCACGGAGAGCGCCGGTAATTAAAGCAAACAGGGTACTTTTGCCTGCACCATTTTGCCCCATGAGGGTAAGCTTGGCGCCGCGACGAATAGTAAAACTAGCCGCCTTAAGAATTGGCTTTGTAGAATCGTGCTCGTAAGAGACTTCATTAAATGAGATGAGACCAGCGTTTCGTGACATAGGGCATTATCCTACCCTAATTTGACAGAATTGCAATGTGCTGTCCTTCTTTTAAGCCATATTTTAGCCCTGAAACGGTCTAGTTTATTGACTTTTAGTTATAAATGTGCTATTATAGTAGTTGAATTCGACCTTTTACAACAGGAGAGAGAAAAATGGGCTACTCGTTTGTTGGGGACTTCGTTTCCAGTGCTGTGAGCTTCCCCGGGCGCTGCCCGATCACGGGGCGCTTCATGAGCACCTTCGAGTTCGACGACGATGAGCCGCTGGAGCATTTCTTCGGGATCATCGACGTGGCGACCGAAGAAGTGACCGATTCCAATGATGAAGAATCGGACGACATTCTTCACTCCTTCAGCGAAAGATACTTTGGTCAACAGTATGATGACCTCTCGGCAGAAGAACAGGCTGAATTTAATCAGCTCAACGACAAATACAAGACTGACTACTGGCACCCCAAAGACCTCGTGACCCTGCGCCGCCTTGACGGTCTCCGGTGGGTCAAAAAGACCTACGGCAAATGCCTCTACGGCGCACCCGAGGTCAATCCCCACATGGGGTGCTCGGGCTTCGGCGCGAACGACAAGTCGTCGGTCATGAACTATGGCTATGACGACTACCTCAGCCGTCGTGGCCATGACGACACACGCAAGAGCCGCAAGGCCACCATCAGGCGCTTCCGCCGGTCGGCGCGCAAGCTGCGCACTGTCGAACACACCCTCTCCCTGCTGTACTGACAGCAAGTTCCTTCTTCGACCACCTTGGCCGCATCCCCTGTGATGCGGCCTTTTTATGTCAGGCACCCTGTCACTGAAACGCCTACCTTGCGCGCACAAAAAAGACCGCACGAGGCGGTCTTTTTTGTGTAGTGAGAGAAAATTTATTTCTTCTTTGCAACCTTCTTGGTAGCCTTCTTCACGGTCTTCTTTACCGCCTTCTTAACTACCTTCTTCACGGTCTTCTTGGCTACCTTTTTTGCTGGAGCCTTCTTTGCAACTTTCTTAGCTGCTTTCTTTACTGCCATGATTTTTGTTTTATACAAAATGATTAAGACATGAAGACCGACGAAGTACAGAAGAACAGAATCTCGTGCACCTGTGTGGTGCTCATGTGTTCATCATTATAAATCCTTTCATAATTTTTTTGTGTGTGTACACTGTGCACAAGTGTGCATAATTATTTATAAAATATTTTTTGTAAAAAAATATCACACACAAATTTTTGTGTGTGATAGAAAATATCTGTAGCTGAAAAATTACGATTGCATGAGTACGCGAACAATGTCTGTGATGGTTCCTGTCGTTTGCAAATCAATACCCGTGCGCGTTGCAATGTTATTTAGTAGTGTCTCCATACCGCCACGAGAAATTGCGCCCGGTGTTTCATGGACAAGTGTTGCATCACGAAGCTCAAGCTCAATTCTGCCACTACTATTTATGCTGTAGTACCCAACACTCGCCTCCACTCCTTCAAAGTCAGTTTCAGCGAGACCTGGAAATGAGTCGAGAAACATTTGTGGAAGGTAGCCTTCTGCAGGTAACCCTTGCTTCTTACGTACCTCTTCTTCTAACGTAAAAATAAATACTTCGGTCAAAATAGGATCGATAGTAACCGGTTCTACCGCGGGTGCAATAAGTTGCTCTTCCACCCATCCCGCTCCACCAAGATAGATAAAAGCCAGATTCGCGGCCACGAGGCACACCATGAAAATAATCACTTTATACATAGTGCCAAGTATAGCACCCTCACATATTCCGTGAATTCACTATATAATGCCTGTATATGTGGCACTGGTTTATCGCCCTCATACTCATCAGTACACCGCTGTCTATGCACGCGGAAGAAATCAACGCTGGCTTTGTTCGTGGCATCTGGTACAGCAGTGAACGCGTCTTTGCTGACACACCCACCCGCGTTTATGTCGCTATTAGAAATAACACTGGGGCAGACCTCACCGGTACCGTCACATTTTTTGCAAACGATAAAAAGCTTGGTACACAACCGGTCGCAGCCCTCAACAATCGAATTATCGAAAGCTGGGTTGACTGGGAGCCAGCCTATGGTGAGCATACACTTCGAGCTGAACTCTCACGAGTAAAGCTATCAGCCGTTGGGAGTGAAACTGAAACCGTTGCTACTGCACTCGCCGCTGCCACAGACACGCTCTTTGTTGACTACGATACCGACAGCGATGATGTCGGCAACGCAACTGATGACGATGATGACGGAGACGGTGCGAGCGACACCACTGAAGCGACTAATGGTACTGACCCACTCGTAGCATCCAATACCAAAACTGAAGCTGCACCACGTGCAACTGAGCAGGTCGATGTTGCCACTGTCCCCGTACGTTCAGCTTCCGATAACACGACTGTTGGTGGTCTCGAACGCTACCTTACGCCATCACGCGCTGATACACTCTTAGGCTCAATCACTTCGTGGGCTGATACCACTAAAGCAAAACTCGACACGTATCGAGATGAACGCGCGCGTGAACGTGCAGCTGAAGAACAAGCACCACAAATCACCGTCGACAATAACGGCTTTGGCGAAGTGACTCGCTCAACCGATCCTGATGCTGCTCCCGAAGCACCGAGCAATCCACCCAATAGTCTCGTGAGTGATCTCGTTGCCCTCATAGGTACACTGCTTGGCGGCATCATGACGCTCATCCTTTCCGGGATTTCGCTCCTGCTCGGACACGCGCTCGTTCTCCAGCTACTCCTACTCCTCGCCATCCTTGCGGGGACGTACATCACTGCCCGCAAGCTGAGCCATCGCCCTATTGCTAAAAAGCGCAAATAAAAAACGACCTTCAGTGAAGGTCGTTTTTTATACAGGTGTTTAGGATGCCATATCCCGTACTTTCTTGAGCGCCACGACGTACATACTCTCTGACCACCCGAGCGGTGTGTTATCGTTCGGCGTACTGGTGTGGGAGTAGTAAAGCTCAGGCACCTGACCATTACTCGTAACCGTCGCCTTCGCTCGGTTAAGGTAGTACCAGGCTCGGTCCGTATCACCGCGTTCTGCGTAAATGATGGCAAGCCAGGCGAGCCCGAAGCACCACTCAGCTTCTTCGCTGTAGCCATCTTCATTGTTGTTGTAGTACCGATCAAGTTTGTAGCGAATCACGCCTTTGTCTCGGGTGAGGTGGTACTCAACGTTCCGTAGAATCTCCGCTGTCTCCTCTTCATTGGTGACATGAAACGGGTATATCAGGGAAAGCAACGCCAGGTCAGCAAACTTCGTGGCTGACTCTCGTGGTAGCAGCATGCGCAATGCTGACTCACCGAGTGCAATTGCCTCAGGCGGCACAAGGAGCCAATCAACCCCTTGTGCTTTCTTTAGCGCGGCCACACAAGAACCAATCGAAGATGCGTGCACCTCCATATTCTCTTCCCAAATACCATTATCAGGGTCGTGCCAGTACTCAATCGCAATCAGGTAATCAATAATTTTCTGTACCATCGCTCGCTCTTCCTCAGTCTCAACAATACTTGCGCCGCGTACCTCCAACTCAACGATGATATTGAGCACCTCTCCCACAGCATCGTTCTGGCTATTCCCCCACTCTTCCCAGTACTCCTCAAAGGTCTCGGGATTAAACCGAGCATGGATACGCTGCCACGTTTCGTGCGGCTTGTGTGCAATCGCCCAATCAATCTTCTCACTATGCTTCACAAAGACTGTCAGCAAGGCTTTGGCCGCTTTTTGCACAGTGGCAATGTCACCGGTCTCCAAAAAGCCTAACGTGACGAAGTAGATATCACGAAGCCAGGCTTTATCGTAGCCGGTACCGACGTCGTGCGCTGAAGCAGTAAACACGCCCGTTGGTTTCTGGAGGCGACGAACTTGGTCGAGGTGTGCAGCAATTTCGGCATCAAAATTAATTTCCATACAAAGAACAATGTGATAGTTATTGGTTGAGCGTTTCCCAAGCGGCAGAGCCGTGCGCTGCGATTTCGGTTAATGGTGGGAGCGCTTCGGCCACGCGACCGGCGGCTGTTGGGTAGTAGCTGCGAAGCTCAGCGTAGAGAGCAACGGTTTTTTCATAGGCAACGAAGAGTTCATGGAGCTTTGCGATAGCCTGCTCAGCCCGGTAGTTATTTTGCTCTTTGATTTCGGTATAGAGCTGCTCCACTACCTCACGGTGCTGCTGCGCGAAGGCGACCATACAATCTTCCGCTGAGGTCAGTGCATACTCCCGCCCATTGGATTCAAACGTCGCTTTAAGCTCCGACGGAAAGCGCTCGGCGAGTGTATCGAGGACCGCTGCCAGCGCTTCATGTCGTTGCTGCTCCACCAAGGAGAGCCGTTCGTGATTGTTTAATTTCTCCATACCCATGTCGATGCTAATCGCTAATGCACCTATTTTAGCACGCCGGAATCGCGAGTAGTAAAACGCGTATTCTGTATACAAAAAGCAGCAAACGTACTGTTTGCTGCTTTTGGGTATGAGTAGTCTTTAAGCTGCTAGGAGTTCAGCCAAGTTTTGGAGTGCGGCTGTCAGTCCGGGCACTACACCCATATCGATGGTCTTCTTCAATTCTTCTGGGTTGGCAAACGTAGTATGCATCACCACCTCCGTACCACCTTCAATACCCCGAAACGTAATCGTGAAATGCGCCGGGAGAAAGTCAGGACTCACGACACCAGCTTCGTCACAGAACTCGTCGGTCCCGCTAAATGACACACCTTCATCAACTGCCTCATAGTGCTGCATCCCATACGAACGCTCACCCTCAGGCCCGCACATACAGTAGTGCCAGTGCCCACCTACCTTAAAATCCATTGACTTCGTCTCACAGCGCCAGGGCTTTGGCGCCCACCACTTATCGAGCTCTTCACTTCGGGTAAAGGCAGCGAAGACAAACTTTGGTACAGCTGCAAATGTGACCGTCACCTTCATCTCACCCGTCGCTTCGTTTGTATCAAATATAGGATTCATGCCAAAAGTATACCCGGGATTATTTCTGCTGTATAGAAAAAAGGCGAACGAGTGAACTCGTTCGCCTTGCTTTAGGCGGCTACCGCAGGGGCAGACATATCGAAGTTTGAGAACCCTTTTTCATGAGTTATCTCACGTTCAATCTGCAAGAACGGCGGCAAATCAATCGATGTCTCCATATCGCTACGCGCTACCTCAATCTCAAGGTGCACTTCACTCGGCCGACGACCGGTATGGAACACATCAAGCTCACAGTAGTGCCCGTCGTAGACGAAGCAATGCCGCGTCTTATGAATATCAACCCGGCGATAATCACGCCGGATCAAATAGTTATCATACTCGGACCGAGTCAGGATACGCTCACGCTCAACGGAGACCCCGGCTGCCACATACTCCTTGACGGTATGCGAGTAGACCCAGTAGTTGTTCTGGCCTCGCGCACGCACACGCTCAGTCTTGCCGGACACCCCGACCAGATACGTCTGCACAATATCGCACGGCACCGCATGTGAGGGTAGTTGCGACACGCTGAAGTTACCGACCAGAAACTTACGCTCCGCTTCAAGTGGCTCAGGCTCACCGAGGAGTCGTGCCAGAGCACCGACCGCCCGGTTGATTTTGCCGGAGAATGGTTCGCCCGGTTCATTCTTGATAACAATCATATGCGGCGTACCAACCCAGGCGTGCAACGTGCGGTCATCAAGCAGTTTTGCTTCTTCAAGTGTTTCGTACCGCGTCTCATTGGAAGCGGCGTTGTAAAACTGCTCAGCCCCATTGGCGGCACTGCGCATATAGATGACACCGTCGTAGCGCTCATCGCGAACCTGCTCAAAGCGCAAACCATGCTCGTGCAGGTAGCTTTGCAACTGCTCCATGCCCGTATAGGCCAACTGATCACAGACCCCGCGATCAGCAATCATCACCGGTTTCAGGCCATCGGCCTGCAGCCGTTTGGCGGCGTTGTGGTACATCGCTTCGTGATAGAGCACGTGCTCCAGCACCGCGGGTTGAAACTCCGGCCGCAGCTGACTGAAACCTGCTCGCATGAGTGACGTGGCGGCTTCGGGAACAAAAATTGGGGAATACCCCCGCTCCAAAAGCCATTCACGCATACCAGCTTGCGCGGTGGTTTTTCCTGCACACGGGCCACCGGTGAGGACGATTCTGGGTATATTCACGACAATACTCCTTTGTCAGAGAACAGTTTCTACCAACCCCGAACATACCATAGGCAGGATTGATTGCAACTACGAAAAAACACTAGTAATTTAGAAAAAGTAGCGTACTATACGGCCCGCCACGAAGTATAAGGAGTATGTGGATGGAAAAGACGTTGACCCTCATCGGAAACATGATGTTTGGACTACGGTTCGTCATGTCGGTGTTCTATCTCGGCTTGGTATTGGTCATCATGACCGTATTGTGGAAATTTTGCGGAGAAGTGTTCTCGATTCTCTCTCCTGCAAAAATAGCCAGCTTGTCCAAGATGGACATGATTATCAAGGTGCTTGAACTGGTTGATATGACCATGGTCGCCCAGCTCGTCTGGGTTGTAGCGCTCGCCGGTTTCTCGCTCTTTGTAACTGCTGCTCACTTTGAAGGTGACACAATCAAAAAGCCCGATTGGCTTGACCACGTCAACACCTACAACCTAAAGTTGAAGCTCGCTTTTGCGGTCATCTCTATCTCAGGGGTCCATGCACTGAAAACCTACCTCAAAGGTGGTGTCACCATGGACATGTTGGCTGTCGCAAGCGTACACTTCATCTTTGTTCTTTCCGCCGTCGGCATTGCGTATGCCGAACGCCTCGCCCACAAAAGTCACTAAGAAGCACCCAATATAAAAAAACCAAACACTCGAACCCAAAGGGTCCGAGTGTTTTTTATAACGCTCGGAATAAATTATATATACACGGTAACCGAGATTTTCTAAAGCAGACAAGGCAAAAGGCCGGAAAATTTGCGGAACTACACACGGTGGTAACTCCCATTTTCAGATGCTCCACCAGGGCATACCCATTTTTATAGTCGCTTCCACTCCTTAAAAATTAGATAAAGTATAAGGCGAATAAGAAAAAAGACCCTCTCGGGTCATTTTTCTAAAACTTTCACAAATTGAATGCAGGGCGAGGCGCGACGAGAAAATATTTTGAGGTGTACCTAGATGTACATTGAAAAATATTTTCTTGGAAGCAACGAAGCCCAGCGTCAATTTTGGAAGTTTTACCAGGCGAAGTGGGCGAAAGCTCGGTTAGCCTCAGCCATCTTGTGCGTATCTTCCTTCTTCTTCACGGCTGCACCTTCTTCACGCGCTGCGAGCATGAGCTCTGAAGCCAACGCCTTGTGCATTGGCACACCCTTTTGGTTGCGCGCACCGTTGATAATCCAACGAAGGGCAAGGGCATGTCGTCGCTCTGGGCGAACTTCACGTGGTACCTGGTAGTTAGCTCCACCTACGCGGCGTGAGCGAACTTCCATTTGTGGACCAGCATTGCGGAGCGCTGTGTTGAAGATTTCGAGTGGGTCGCCACCGTGCTCCTTCGCATTCTTGATTTCCTCGAATGCGCCGTACACGATTTTGCGGGCGGTCTCCTTTTGACCACGGAGCATGATGTAGTTCACCAAGCGTTCAACTTCTGTTGAACCAAAGCGCACATCAGGCTTTACAACGGGTCGGTTTTTAATTGGTCGTCGCATAATGTTGTTATTAATGCGAATGAGAAATATGACAAAATCATTTTTTCATTCTTCGCATAATGGTCTTTCATACCGTATGTATGATTACCAATCGATAATCTGTAGCGAATATAAACTATTGTAATTGTAGGATTCGCGTCCTACCTGTGCTTGCGCACAACTCAACTGAGGACTACGCCTTTGGTCGCTTTGCGCCGTAGCGTGAGCGGCCTCGTCGGCGCTTGTCTACGCCAGTTGAGTCGTACTTACCGCGGACGATAGTGTAGTTAACACCGATGTCCTTCACGCGACCACCACGTACGAGTACTACTGAGTGCTCCTGCAAGTTGTGGCCGATACCTGGAATGTAGGCGGTGATTTCCTGACCGTTTGAAAGGCGTACACGAGCAATCTTTCGAATCGCTGAGTTCGGCTTACGTGGGGTCTTGGTAGTCACGCGTGTACATACACCACGCTTAAATGGTGAATTGTATCGGTTGGGTGAATTCGTAATCGAATTGAACCCTCCCTGCAAAGCACCAGTGTTAGACTTAGTGACTTTGTCGCGTCGGTTCTTCTTTGCTAATTGATTGATTGTTGCCATAAGATAGCTGGGTCAGGATACTACAAATCCAATATTTTGCAATGTTTTCGGCCGTTCGAGTGTGCTCTCAGGGACGCACCCACTGGTTGTATAGACGCAACCTTAGAAAATGCGACCGGTAAGGAGGGTAAAGAACTCGCCCACAAATATGCTAAATGGCGCTGCGAGGACATAGATAAAGAGAAATAGCGTAGCAAACGCAGCAAATAAGCCGTAACTTTCAACTGTGTAGAGGAATTGCTGGTAGGCTCGAGCTGCGTTAAAAGGCAGGAGCGCCTTCAAAATCTTCGAACCATCAAGCGGTGGGAGCGGCAACAGGTTGAAACACATCAAGAGCAGGTTGATGTACACAATGTATTCAAGGATTGAAATCATTGGCAAAGTAAGTGCCAGAGGGTCAGCGGCGCGCAAAACAAGCGCAAAAATAAGGGCAATCAGCAGGTTTACGGCCGGACCAGCCGCTGCCACCATGGCCTCACCCCACTTCTGGTTGCGGAGGTTGTACGGGTTATACGGTACTGGCTTTGCCCAACCGAACAAAAACCCCGTATTCCCCAGAATCATCAAGGCCGGCAAGATAATTGAGCCGAGGAGATCAATGTGAACGATTGGATTGAGGGATAAACGCCCCTGAAGCCTCGCCGTTGGGTCACCGAGCCAATTAGCGGCATGGCCATGGGCCACTTCGTGAATAACGATTGAAATAATGAGGACAGCAATCAGTAACAGTTGTTCCATATGGGGTCTAGCATAGCATATGAACTAAACCCGGTCAGGTGCGTGCCCTTCTGCGATTATTGCCGTTTGAGAAGCCGGTAGAGTTGCATATTTGGCCTACTATGCTAGTATTGCCGGCACTAACTCATTTATAGGTATGGCAAAGCAATGCGAAATCACGGGCAAGAAGACCCAAATCGGCGGACGCTACAGTAACCGCACTCGTGCGACACAGTTCAATCCGTGTGGCAAGGTTACTCGTCAGCCAAATCTCCAGAAGCGCCGTATCTTCGTTCCAGAACTCGATAAGCACGTAGTCGTTAAGGTTTCGACCAAGGGACTCCGCACGATTGCTAAGAACGGAGCCTACGCCACGCTGAAGGAAGCAAAACTTATCTAAGTTCTAAAAACCACGCAACAACCGTTGCGTGGTTTTTCGTTGCCTCGCTGCTACAAAGAAAAAAGGTGGTGCGTTCGCGCACCACCTTTTCGGAGTCTTTGTGCTACCACCCACAAAAATCCGATACATGAGATATGTGATTGCTTCCCTTGCTTACGCTACTTCCCGTCAGGGCTATTACTTCCGCTCTCAAGGTGCTTCTGTCTCGCACGTTGACCGAAAGATCACATTTGCCATGCATCTCATGACTGCATGTTGACGCCACAACGCTCCGTCAATAGCGAAGGAATTTTTTGCGGGAACGAACTGAACCAAATGGCAATATACTAGGAATTTAATATCAGTCAAGCCAAATTGTGACACCGTCACTCATAAATGTAATCGTGCCGCGTTCAGCCGTACTCACCGTTTCGACACCTGCATTAAATAGTGCGTCGGTAACCTCTACATGTGGGTGACCGTACCGACTATCCTTCTCAGCCGAAATAACTGCATACACTGGATTGACTGCAGCAAGAAAAAGTTCGGAGGTTGAGGTGCGCGAACCGTGGTGGCCCACTTTTAAAATATCACTCTCAAGGCGATCTCCTTCCACCAAAACAAGATACTCCTCAATGCTCTTTGGCGAATCACCGGTTAGCATTACTTCCGTTTCACCGTAGGTTACCTTCGCAATAATCGAAGAGGTGTTACTTTCGAGGTCTTTTGGATTAGTCTCTGGAAAGAGCACTTCAAGAGTCACTCCTCCACCGAGATCGTATTGCTGCCCCCGTCGGGCAAAGGTCAGTACCGCTCCTTCACCTACAAGTCCTTGTGTGAAGGCAGTCGCAGCTGGACTATCACTCTCGTTTTCCGTGTAGAGCACTGAACCAACCTCATAGCGTGCCAAGACATCCGCGAGGCCGCCCACGTGGTCGGTGTCAGGGTGCGTCGCAATCATGAGATCAATCGTACGATCAAAAAACGACATTACCTTTCCGAGTTCGGTCAAGACGCCAGCGTCAGGTCCACCATCAATCAAAACCTGAACCCCAGTTGGACTCTCAATAAAGATGGCATCCCCTTGCCCAACGTCGAGAAAGTGTACTTCAAGCAATGGTTCAGCCATACCAAGCGATGCCGGGAGAACAACCCGGTCATATGATGGCCACAGCCACACCAAAACTGCAGCAACCGTAAGCATACACAAACTCATCAACCGCATCCGCACTACCGTATCTGGCATATAGCATTATGATACACTGTGTGCACTAGCATTAATTAGCTACTGTATATGCATTACACACCAAAAACATTTACCCTCCCGGAACTTCACGGGATTTCTAAGGCGACAATTGAGGAGCACATTGGTCTCTACAATGGATACGTCAAGCACGCGAACCTGATTCGCGAGAAGATTGAAGCGTACAGCAGTGATCCGGAAAACAACAACTACGCCATCGGTGAAATGCAGCGCCGTTTTGGCTTTGAGTTTGGTGGTATGCGTAACCACGAGTACTACTTCGCCCAGTTTGAAGGTGGTCCATCAGCGCTCCCTGAAGGAACCCTGAAGTCTATGATTGAAGCACAGTGGGGTTCTGTTGAAGCATGGCAGAATCGCTTCAGGAGTGTCGCCATGACTCGCGGTGTTGGCTGGGCTATGCTCTACCTTGACCGCCAAAATAATCAGCTCACCCTAACCTGGGTAGATGAGCAGCACCTCGGGCAACTGGCCGACCTCGACATCGTTCTTGCACTCGATATGTGGGAGCACTCATACATGCTCGACTACCCACCAAGTCAGAAGAAGTCCTACGTTGATGCTTTCTTCGCCAACCTCAACTGGGAAGTCGTCGCAGCTCGAATTTAAGTGAACATTTCCCAAGATGAAAGCCGACACCTGGTGTCGGCTTTTATCGTTCTGCCACAATGGTCCAGCCTTTGAGATGACCAAGCGAGGGGTGCGGCGAAGCCAATGATTTCTTCTGTCGTGTGAACCTGAACCAGGCGAACGCTGCAACTCCATAGAAGCCGAGCATGTAGGTGACAGAAAACGGAGGAATCGTCACCGACGCAAAGGGAACAGCAGCAAACGTGGTGGCAATTACGAGAATATACGAGAGTGAAACGTACGCAGCGTACGCAACCGGTATAGCGAGTGTTTGCGAAACAAAGGCAAGTACGCCCGTGACAAATGTGAGTAGCATAGCGACCGCCACCATCGGGAGTACAAGCACATTAACGACCACCGCAGTCAAAGACACCTCGCCGATGTGATACATGATGAGTGGCGTGACAAATATTTGTGTCGTGACCGTCGCCACCAAAAACTCACGTGTCCCAACAAGGTTTGGCACCCACTGAAACCACTGCTCAACGTACGGCGCCAACACAATGAGTGCAAACGTAGCAAGAAACGACAATTGGAAACCGACATCGTACAAGAGGAGTAGTGGATTGAGAAACAGCATCGCCACACCGGCCACAAAGAGCGCCCGCAGGATGTGGTGTGTCATACCGCCAAACTTCATGAGAAGGAGGAGGCTCGCCATGACACTAGCTCGAACCACGGTAGCAGAGAGACCAACGAGCAATGCGAAACCCGCAATACCGAGCATGCCGGTAATGAGTCGTGCCCGATAGGGCAGGACGTACGCTAACACATACATGAAGAACGACACGACGAGCATAATGTTGTAGCCCGAAAGCACCACGATGTGCATGATACCGGTCTCACGAAAGGCCTCCTCGTAGGTTTCACCAAGCGCCCGCTTAACCCCGAGCAAGAGTCCTTCCGCTAGTCCAACGTGTGGTGCCGGAATAAGACCTTCAATGTTGTTCATAAAGGCAAACTTTATTTCAAGCAGACCGGTGACAACTGGATTACCGCCGTCACTCGCAACTACCGACACCTCCGCAAAACTCATGGTGTACCCGACGCCACGAGCGGCCAGATAGCCTTTGTAGTTAAACATTCGGCCTACGTCAGTAGCAAAGGCTTCGGGCTCTTTCAATGTACCCGTAACGGTGACCGTGTCACCATACGAAACAGCTGCCAACCGGTCGGTTGTCACGAGTACTGTAGTGTCTTCGGTTGCAACATAGAGATGGAGTGCGGTCTCACGCATTTCCGGCTCGCGAGTAATCACGCCCTCTAGCGTTACTTCCCTCCCGAGCTGTTCCTCAAAGGGTGGAACAATGAGCGACGGCATCATCTGTACGCGCACAAGCATGCACGAGAGGACCAAAAGAAATATCGGAACACACCAAAGCCAAGCGGGTGCTGTCGCTGAATTTCGGCGTACAACAATAAACAATGCTGCACCCACTAATGCGAACAGACCAAGGAACGAAAGCGACACCAGATACCCTACTGGGCCGAGAATTGCTCCAGTCACAACAGCACCGACAATGGTATAAAAATAACCGTCAGTCATAGTGTAAGTCTAGCAAAGCCATAGAAAAAAGCCGTCCCAAAATGGAACGGCTTTACTGCTTATGCAGCGTCTTGCACTGCCGATGCGTCGGAGTCTTTGAGTTTCGGTTTGATCCGACACTTGACCAGCTTGGCAAACTTGATCATCAAGTCAAGCTCATCGCGCTCTGCCGCAACCAACGACTCAGTCCTGGCTGCCTTCAGCACCGGAAGAACCAAATCATTGATCTTTGCATGGAGCGCTTCCTCATGACCCCGCCAAACGCGGGGGAGGCGAGCGGCCCTCGGTTTCTTCGGCACCGCTTCATGGGGATGGAGCGGCCGCGCACGTTGTTCCGTGAGCCGCGCATACCCGAGCTGTCTGACCAGGTCTTTTGCCTGTTCAATCGTCATGTCGCTTTGTTTCAAAGGAACCCTCCTTGTCTTCTCACACCCTCAATGGATGTCAGCGGTAGCGAAGACTGTACCAGATAGAAGAAATCGGTCAAGCGGCGTTATCCATCGCCTCGTTTGCGAGCTTATCAGCTGCTTTATTTTCACTCCGGGGAATATGGACAAACGTTACTGACGCGTAATCGTTGGTGAGTGTTTTAGCCTTATCAAAATAGGTTTTGAGCGTAGCATCTTTCACTTTGTACACACCATTCATCTGACGCTGTACGAGCTCACTATCAAGCTTTACGGTGAGGTGTACCGCCTTCGTGTCTGGGACCAGTGTCGCAATATGTTCAAGCGCACGAACAATGCCCGTGTACTCGGCAACATTGTTGGTAGCTGTACCGATGTACTCAGCAAGCTCAGTCATGAGTGCACCTTTGTCGTCGTACACTGCTACACCAATCCCCGCCGGTCCTGGATTACCTCGTGCCCCTCCATCGGTATGTACCGTAATATTTTGCATGCAGAAAATAGTACCATATAAAAAAGCGAACCAGTCTTAAACTGATTCGCGATACTCACGGCCGTGGTTGGTACACACTTCTTTGGTGCCGGGCATGTAGTGACGCAGGAGTGATTGATGCGGCTCCAAACCCGCCAATTCAACTTGATCGTTCTGGCAAACCGGGCAGACAATGTACACCTTTGTGGTGGCCGGAATATCATGAGACGGGCGAGGTTTTCGCGAGTCATACTGCATGCGTGCACTCCTTTCTAAGGGACTGATTTAGTAGTAATTTGCCTGAAACACTAGACTATGTCAACCAATCGCAACCGTGTCTGTTTACGTCCCATGAAGTCGGACGACTCGAGGTGCGCCAACAGCTGCACTGACTGCCCCGCCTCAGGAGCGACACTGAATTGCTCAGGCTGCTTAAAGAACGCAATCGCTTCGCGCGCTATCCCACGCGTCCTAAAGGTGAGCTTCGTATGCTCTTTCCCTTTCCCAAACAGCTCAACCGTATCAGGTGTCGCCGCAATTAAATAGAGCGGCTTTGGATTGCCGGTGCCAAATGGTGCGAGCTGCTGCTGGATAGAAAACACCTCGTTGGTGAGCGCATCTATACTACACGCAAAATCAACGACGCGGTCTTCTACAATCGCAGCACTTTCCCCAAGCGCCAAAAGTGCTTCATGTAACGCCTGCGGGAGCGTATGAATCGCCTCGTCGCGGACCCCGAACCCACCAGAAAAGTGGTGGCCGCCGTACTCATGGAAATGTTCCGCTACCGCTTCCATGAGAGTATGCACGCTCACGGTTCCCCCGGAACGGCATGAGCCTTTTAGTTTTCCATTACCGTCGCGCCCCCAAATAAAGGCTGGTCGTCCATGCTCTTCAGCGAGTTTGTTCGCCACCAAACCAACGAGCGATGGTCGCCACTCGGGTGACCCCAGTACAATAACTGACGGTACCTCAATGAGCGCCTTCAGGTGTGCATGCGCTTCTCGCGTCATAGCAGCCACAATTCCCTTTCGCTCGTTGTTGAGTTTCTCCAAGTGCGCCACACGAAGACCAGCTACAACTTCGTCACGGCTCGCGAGCATGGTGAACGCATCTTCGGGTGTATCCATCCGCGAAGCGGCATTGATGCGTGGACCAATGGTAAAACCAATGTCATCCTCTGAGAGCGTCCGCAAGTTAACCCGCTGTGTGCGCAAGAGTTGCTGTAGCCCTGGTCGCTTTGTTTTACGGAGCACCATGAGCCCGTAGTGGGCGAACACGCGGTTCTCAGAGACGAGCGGTACCATATCGGCAATTGTCGCTAAGCCGACCATATCAAGCCACCACTTCTCTTGTCCGGGCAGCACCTTAAACGAACCAGCAGCAAGAACCGCTTGCGCAAGCTTGTAGGCTACCGCTGCACCGCAGAGACCCCTGAAGGGATAGTCACCGAGTTGTGGATTTACAATCGCCAGTGCATCTGGTAGTACTGCACCTGGTTGATGATGGTCAGTGATAATCACATCAACGCCCCGCGTACGTGCATGCGCTACCGCCGCCACGTCGGTGGTGCCGCAGTCGACGGTAATAATGAGGGTTACCCCTTGATCGGCGAGCACGTCGACTGCACTACTATGCAACCCGAAACCATCATAGTGTCGGTGAGGAATATGATTTTGAAACTGCGCATGGCCAATTGCCTGGAAGAGATCGTGGAGCACTACGCCACCAGGAATACCGTCGCAATCGTAGTCACTATAAATTGCGATACGCTCTCCTGCGGTTACCGCTGCCAAAATACGTGCGACTGCCACAGGCATGTCGTGGAGAAGTTCAGGCGCAAAGAGCTGTGCCTCGTAGGATGGCGCCAAAAAAGAGGTGGCTGCCTCACGGTCTTCTATGCCGCGCGTGTACAAAAGCTGCTGCGCTAGGGGAGGCAGGTGTGCCAACGCTCGTGCTACGGTATCTGGAACTGGCGGTGCAATCCGTAATGTCGCCATAGTACGCACTATGATATCATACAAACACTATTCCTATGTTCAGCCAGAAAACCTATGTCTGTATCCATTTTTACGAGAATTATTAATCGAGAAATCCCTGCCCACTTCGTCTACGAGGATGAACACTGCGTGGCCATTCTCGATAAATTCCCTGCCGTGAAAGGTCAGACACTCGTGATCCCAAAGAAGGAGGTCGATTACGCTTTTGATCTTGATGACGACACGTACCTTCACCTCTTTAAAACAGCCAAGCTTGTTGCGAAAGCTTCAGACAAAGCGTTTAACGCCGCACGTACCTGCCTCGTGGTTGAAGGGTTTGAAGTACCGCACGTTCATATCAAAATCTACCCTATGGTTGATACTGCAGCTGCGCTCGGAGAAATTCTACCCAACGGAAGCGAGGCGAGCGATGAGGAACTCGCAATTGTGGCAACACAACTCATGGCAGCTCTCGAGACATAAGCAGTCTAACGTACAGAAGTAAAAAACGCGTACCCAAAGGTACGCGTTTTTCTGTTGTACATACGCCTAGTCAGTTTTTCCGTTACGCATAGCCTCAATGCCAGCGAGGGTGCCTGTCTCGAGAAACGTCAGCATAGCGCCTCCGGCAGTTGAAAGAAAGGCAAACTTCTCTTGTTTGGCCATACCTTCAATCGAAGCGACGGTGTCCCCTCCCCCAATCACCGCGTAGCCAGTTGCATCAGCAATACGTTTAGCAGTACCAATGGTGAACTCTTCAAACCCTGCTTCGTAGTTTCCAAATGGACCATTCCACAAAATACTGGCAGCGTTCTTAATGAGCGGCTCAAGCATAGCCAAGGTGGCTGGGCCCATATCGAGGATTCGCTCATGCGGCTGCACTGCGTCAGGCAAGACCACGTAGCTACTGGTACCGTCAGACACCGTCACATCGACCGGCAAGAGTAACTTTGGGTGTGTTACTAGCGGGCTTCCGGTCAGGTCAACGTCTGATACCAGCGACTCACCTACGTTGTAGCCTTTCGCTTTAAAGAGATCGTTGGCCAGTGCTCCACCAATGAAGACATGGTCGTAGACATCGAGGAACTGTTGTACGAGCGGCATCTTCGTATCAAACTTAGCGCCGCCGAGCATAAAGAGCGCTGGGTGCTTCGGTGTACGCATTTTCATGAGCTCATCGTACTCATGCATAAAGTTCATGCCAGCACATGACGGAAGGAACTGTGTAATCGCACAAATAGAAGCATGCTCACGGTGTGAGTCTGCAAAAGCGTCATTGACGTAGATCTCTGCCATATCAGCTAGGCTTCGCGCAAAGTCAGCGTCATTCTTTTTCTCACGCGGGTCACGACGCACATTCTCCAAGACCAGCACCTCACCGTCTTTGAGCTCATCACGTAGCTGGAGCGAGACGGAGCCGGTCACTTCCGGTGAAAACCTAACTGAGGGCAGGTGCGCCCGCAAGAGTTCAGCCACCGGCGCTGCCGACTCTTCACCATCGCCCAAGTGACCCACGGCGATTACTCGCGCCCCCTTCTTGACGAGGTAGTTCATTGTCGCCAGAGCACGCGTGATGCGGAATTGATTCTGTACGACACCATCCTTAATCGGCACGTTCATCGGTGTACGTAGGAGTACATACTTTCCCTGCAGATCGTCCTGTTCACAGATTCGTTTAAGCGTTTGTGGCATATGCTTCAGCACTATTGATAATTGCAATAAATTCTTTTGGCTTCAGACTCGCTCCACCTACCAAGAAACCGTCAACCCGGCCAATCTTCATCAGTATTTCAGCATTGTCTTTCTTTACTGAACCACCATAAATGATTCGCACAGTCTTGAGCGATGGTCGGCCGTACTGTCCGACAATAACCTTCTGAATGAAGAGCTTCATCTCGTACACATCTTCCGGAGTAGCAGTCTTTCCAGTACCAATTGCCCAAACTGGTTCGTACGCAATAACGAGCTGCTTCAGCTTACTCTTTGGCACAGCAGCGAGCGCAGAACGAAGCTGCGCTTCGACAACACTGTAAAAATTACCCTGACTATCACGCTCCTTCTCACCAACACACACAACCGCTGTTACATTGGCTTTAATAATTGAGAGAATATCTTTGTAGATATCAGCATCTGTCTCACCTCGCGCGCGTCGTTCTGAGTGACCCACGATAATTGCGGTCGCTCCCACACTTTTGAGCATTGGCAGTGAAACCTCACCCGTAAAGGCACCGGTGGTTTCAAAGAAGATATCTTGTCCAGCGAGCGCAATACGCTGCGACGGGTTGAGACGTTCAATTTCTGAGATAAAGGGGGCCGGTGCTGCTACGGCAACAACCGTCGTTCGCATCTTCCGACCAAGCTCCTTGCGAACTTCGAGAAATAATTTGCGTGCTTCTCCGACCGTCGCTGGATTCATTTTCCAGTTTCCAATCACCAGTGGTGTATGTGCTTTCATAATAGTTCGATTGTACCATGAGCAAAAAACACACAGCAGGAGTTTACCTGCTGTGTGCTCGCTGTATGGTGGTTAAAATGACTCTTGCCAGCCGTTGAGCGTAAAGCCGCCGCCTGGACCACTCGTAAAGAGAAGGTTGACGAGTCCACTTTCGTAGGTCACCACGGTACTATTGCCGAGTGTAATCAAGTACCCAGTAACCTCTTTGAGCGACACACTATTAGCCATATTTACCCGACCATGCGCCGCATACACGAGGAGATCACCCACCGACGACTGCCCAACATCAATCGCAATTGGCGTATTATTGCCATTTTCCGAAGCATTATTTTGTGAAATCAAAAGTACGTACGACTTTGGATCACCTGAACCGGCAAACGACGTACTATTCTCAATGGTAATTTGACTACTGGTAAGGCGATTCGACTCATTGTCAGCGATAATCGGCACCGTTCGCTCACCCACTGCTGGCGCCACCGCAATATTAGGGCCAGTTTTAAAGGTGATATTTCCCGTTGCCCAAATAGTACCAGTGAGTGTAATGTCGGTGTTGTTACCCCGAAACTCAAGGTTGCACTCAACCTTCACAAACCCAAGCGTGGTGTCACTACTAATAACGTAGGTACCACTACTACATTCGGGGTCAGTACTCGCAATCACCGTACCTGAATCAACCACATCCTGCTTCAGCACATCGATTTCTTCATCAGTTATCGGCATCGTGGTTGGGTCTTCTTCTGGTTGATGGGCGAAAATTGAACCATTTACCACAGCGCCACCGATGCGCTCATAAATGTACGCATCACCTGTCACAATGCCGCCGTTCAGCGTATACGCATAGGCATCACCACCAATCTCTGAATCACGTATCGTACGCGCTCTTCCGGTACCACTCGCTTCCACACCACGAATGAGTCCTGATGCCCCCGCCGAGATAACATCGCCATCGATAAAAGATGTACCTCCTCCAACAATTGTGCCATTTGAAAACACGTTACCCAGAACCTGCGAGGAATTTGTCATAGAAAAGCCACCGTTACCGCTCTGTACACCGAAATTGAATGAGGCGCCACTCCCTAGGTAGAGCTCTAGCTCACTCTGCTTAAATGCACGACCAGCTTCTCCGTCAGCCACAATTTGGTACATATCGGTACCACCATTGAACGTATAGGTAGTCGTTGCCACGGCGCCACCAACCTCCACTACTTCGCTTGGCTCCACTGTCAGTCCGGCAATGAATCGATACGCCATATCTTCAACTCCACTTTCAGCCGCATAGAAACTCTGACTTCCAGTCGAAAACAAACGGTAGCTGAGGAGATCGCTGTAAAACGACCGAGCCAGTACTGCCGTCAGGGCAGCGCTCGCAATCACAAAAAACAGCATGAAGAGCAAGAGGGCGGCACCACGAGCATGAGTGTTTGTTTGCATACTATTCATATGAACCTCGTAAGACGCTACTACTGTAGTACGTTTCTGTTACCGTCGTATCGCCGACTGTCGCCGTAGCAGCAATCTCAACGCGAAGCAGTATAGTTGATACCATATCGTACTGGTACACAGTAAAGCTCGTTACCGTAATACCATCGCCGGTTATCGGCACTGCAGTACCGCCATTTTCTGCCACGGTAATCGCACCACCGCTCAAGGTATAGACTCGTTCGACTGCTTCGTACTGCAACGAGACGGTACTCGGTGACACATCGAACGTACTACCGGCCTGATCGAGCGCAGTCGCGTTGCGAACATCTGCCAACATCCGCTCGTACGCACCACGCACTTGCTCGGTTAATATTTTCTCGGCCCGGTATGCCTTTAGCGAGTCAGAAAAATTCAAAAGTGACGCCACCGCCGTTGAAGCGAGTAGTACAAACAGGGCAATATACACCAGTATTTCAACGAGTGTGAAGCCGCGGTGTGTGAGAGGTAGAGCCATAAAGTTAGAGGTCAAAAATATTGGTGAGGAGGGCCGTCAGTGACACACTCTCGCCACTTCCCCACGTTACAGTAACGGTCACCAATCGACTCCCTGCATCAATCGTGGCACCCGGAGCGGTACTTGCCACTAAGTCGTCATCGGCATTACGGTAGGCATTGGCAAGTGTGACGGTTCTGGTGAACGTACTATCAATAACTTCCGGCGTGGTACCAAGTGCAAGTGTCGTCGGATCAATATCAAGATAGTAACTAGTCCCAATGGTCAATGCTTCAAGAGTGTTCCAGTTGAGATCTCGGATTCCTCGAACCATTTCTTGTCCTTCTACCGCCAGAAGGTTTGCTTTTGTATGTTCACGAACCACGGTGGCGTTCGCAAAGAAAAGTCCAAGTGCATTTGCAGTAAATACAACCACTACAGCAAAGAGTGAGACACCAATCAGCACTTCAATGAGTGAAATTCCTCGGTTGTACCGATGTGCAATTCGCATACATCTATTCTACTAGACCGCTGGCATAAATTGTAATCGTTGTCGTTGCACTACTACGCGCATCAATCACGTCGATGGTACCTGACACATCTGGAATACCACTAATCCGAGCAAAAATGACGCTGGTTGCTGCACCAGTGAGTGACGGATCAATCACAATCCCGCTCGGGAAGGCAATAATCTGGTTTGCTGCACTGCCAGGCGTCACACTCGCACCGCTAAAGTACTCAATGGTTGATGTCCCAATGTAGACACCGTAGGTCGTCTCTTCGAGCGATGCGATTGATTTACTGCGCGCTTCAGTGAGCCCACTCTTTAACTCAGCCACAATCTGCGCATGCTGCTGACGTGCGCCATAGCGAGAAATTCCAGCTAGTGAGATGGCTGCCATAATCGCAATGACGGCGAACACTACTAGTATCTCGACAAACGTGAAGCCACCTATGCTTGCTCCGCCGTTCCGCTCTATGCGAAAAGATTGGTACATAGTATTAGATACTGTCGCCGATTGAGTAAATTGGCGCAATCATCGCAAGGGCAAAGAAACCAACCGTACCGCCAATAACGACCATCAAGAGTGGTTCAATAATAGTTGAAAGGTCTTTCGTCTTCTGCTCAACTTCATTTTCATAAAATGTGGCCAACTGCTCAAGCATTTGGGCAATGTTACCCGTTTCCTCACCCACAAGAATCATCTCTCCTACGAGAATTGGGTACAAATCATCACGCTCCATAAAAATACCGGAAAGAGGATCGCCCTTCTCAACTCGTTTTGATGCCTCAGCAATAATCTGCCGGTAGTAGTAATTCTGTACTACTTCACCAGTAATTTGGAGTGCTCGAAGCACATCAACCCCTGAAGCCAAGAGTGAAGAGAGGGTACGAGCGGTGCGGGCAGCGTTCGTCTCTTTTGCCATTTTGCCGATAACGGGCAACCGTGGAAACAGCCATGACGTCATGCGCTTCCCTACCGCCGTCCGTAAAAACATCCCAGCGCCAACCACTGAACCAATGAGTGCACCGATTGTCAGCAGCGTGTTGTTCGCCATAAACTTACTCGTCGCCATCAAAACTTTTGTGGTTGGCGGAAGTTCGGTGCCAAGACTTTCAAACGTACCGGTGATTGACGGCATTACGTAAATCATCATCAAAATACCGATAATCACCAAGATGGTAATAACGATAGCAGGGTAAATCATTGCCCCTTTAATTTTTTTGCGGAGACTCGATGAACGCTCCATCTGCACACTCAACGTCTGGAGTGTTGCGGCCATACCGCCACTCTCAGCCCCAGCTCGCACCATCGCAACGTACAAATCATCAAACACTTTCGGGTACTTACCGAGCGCATCAGCAAACGGTTCACCCTTGTTAATTCGCTCAATTACGTCGCGCATAATACCCTTGAGGCGCGGATTTTTACTCTGGCGCTCAATAACGTTGAGCGCCCGGGACAACGGCAAGCCAGCCACGAGCATTGACCCGAGGTTACGCGTCAGCATCACGAGCTCATCTTCTTTGACGCGACTAATGGCGTACTCGAGCTTTTCAACATTAAGGATTCCTTTAATATCGAACTTTCGTTTCTCTCCAATGGATTCAACAGTATGCCCTGACTGTCGTGCAATTTCGTACACGGCGAAGCGGTCACTTGCGGTAACCACTTCCGTTACTGCATGACCATCACGATCTTGTCCGACATAGGTGAATTTTGGCATAGGTTTGATTACTCACTAACAACACGTAGTACCTCCTCAATCGTGGTGACACCCCGCGAGGCTTTATAAATCCCGTCTTCGAGCATGGTCAACATTCCTTCACGGCGCGCCTGTTCTTCAATTTGATCAATCGTACCGTTTGCCATGATAAGTTCCTTAATTGCTGCGGTTACCGGGAGTACTTCATGGATACCCGTTCGCCCCTGATAGGCATCCTCGCCAGCTTCAGGTTTGGTATGTTGAAACGGAATTGCGTTCCAACTAGCCGTATCTTTGACCACCTTCTCTTCTTTTAAAGTATCGAGAATTTTCTCAAGGTCGGCATGCTTCATGAGCTGGGTCCGCTCATCGACCGTCAATGTGTACGGCTCCTGATGCTCAGGATTAATCTGGCGCACCAGACGCTGCCCAATTGCAACGCGCAGGGTTGAAGTCAGCAAAAACGGCTCAATACCCATATCAATCAAGCGCGAAACTGAGCCGGCGGCTGAGTTAGTGTGAAGCGTGGCAAGCACCAAGTGTCCGGTAAGGGCTGCGTTAATCGCGAGACTTGCTGTCTCTTCGTCACGGATTTCTCCCACCATGATAATGTCGGGGTCTTGGCGCATAAGTGAGCGGAGTCCAGCCGCGAAGGTAAAACCAATTTCTGGCTTCACTTGCGTCTGATTAATGCGTGGCATCTGGTACTCAATCGGGTCTTCAATTGTCGAAATATTAACCTCGGGCGTATTCAAGAGGTCGAGAATCGTGTACAGCGTAGTAGTCTTACCCGAACCTGTCGGACCAGTGACCAGAATAATACCAGTCTTCTGGCGCATCGCTTCTTGGATACGCTCGGCAGTTTCCCCGTGAAAGCCAATACCTTCAAGGGTGAAGCCCGAACGATTCTCACGCAAGAGACGCATCACGATTTTTTCTCCGTAGAAAATTGGCAGAACTGAAACGCGGAAAGAAACTTTTTGACCATCCATCTCCATTTTAAAGCGGCCGTCTTGTGGCAAGCGCTTCTCATCGAGCTTGAGGTTTGAAAGTACCTTAATACGCGCAGCAATTGTTGACGCAGCATGCTTTGGAAGCGTCATTGCATCGTGCAAGATACCGTCAATACGGTACCGCACGAGGAGCGACTCTTCCATTGGTTCAATATGAATATCAGACGCCCCTTGAATAATCGCGTGACGCAAGAGCGTATCCACGATACGCACAACCGGCAGGTCTTCAGCCATCTTTTTGAGATCAGCCTCAGTTACCTCTTCGCCTGACGCATCGGCCACAAGCTTAAGAGCCGAGCTTTCCTTGGAGATAATGTCACCGAATTCATCCTTGAGTGTCTTCTGGTACTGCTGCAGAGCAGTTCTCATTGACTCGGTGTCGGTCAATCGCGGCAAAATCTTAAGCTCTGTCTTCTTTTTAATGAAGTCAATCGCTGGTAAGTCGGCGGTGTCGAGCATTGCCACTTCAAGCGTGCCGTCCCCTTTCTTAAAGGCGACAATGTTGTGATTACGCGCAACCGGCTCAGGAATGAGGGAGAGAATCGCAAAATCAATCTTTTCGTCCTTGAGAGAGACGAACGGAATTCCGAGTACGTATGACTCAACTCGACGCAAGTCATCTTCAGTCATGTGTCCACCCGCAATAAGCGCTTCAGCTAGGGTGCGCTTTTCATCTTTCGCAATTTTCTCCGCCGTCGCTAAATCACCTTTTGGCACAAGCCCAGCATCAAGCACAAAGCGGCGCAATTGTTCATCTTGAATACGCATAGAAACACAAGACCTCCGTCTTTA
>CAYRMU010000003.1:0-41979 GCA_964425655.1 uncultured Candidatus Saccharibacteria bacterium
ATAAGCACAAGCAGATTGTGCTAACCGAACGCGACACCATTGTACTTTCTTCATCAGTTATTCCTGGTAACGAAATTGCCGTACAGATTCTTAAAGACAACATTTACCGCAAGAACGTGCGCGTGATTAACTACAAGAGTGCAGCGGTGCACTCATCAGGACACGGTAACGCTGGCGAGCTCAACTGGGCCCGCGAACAGGTGAAGCCAAAGTTCTTGATTCCGGTTCACGGCCACCACTACCACCTAAAGAGCCACATGTACACCGCCATTGAGCACGGTTTCCCTCGAGAAAACGTGGTTGTACCTGACGACGGTACTATCATCGACATCATCGGTGGTGAGCAGGTAGTCGTACACAAGGAGAAGGCACCAAACGAATCAGTCTACGTTGACGGATTCACCGTAGGTGCTCGTCAGGAAGTCGTACTGCGTGATCGTCAGTCATTGGCTGAACAGGGTATGTTCGTCATTATTGCGACCGTCAATACCCGCACCGGCAAGCTCCGTAAGTCACCAGACATCATCTCGCGCGGGTTTATCTACCTGCGGGAAAATCAGCAAGTACTCTCAGAAGCCCGCGTCCTCATTAAGCGGACCGTTGAGAAGTACACTGAACGCCAGAACCCAATCGACCTCGATTCAATCAAAGACGAGTTGGCTGATACCGTCAGTGGTTTCTTGATGCAAAAGACCAACAAGAGTCCAATGGTTATCCCCGTTTTGATTGGTATTTAACCTATAGCTGAGTGACCCATAGAAACAGCCGGCAAGTGAAGCTTGCCGGCTGTTTTGTAATTAGTGACCCATATGCTACGCTCGAAGAAACCAGATCTTTCAGATACGAGGAGCACCTACCATGGAAGAGACACCGCTCGCTATCAATCAACTCCTTACCAACATGGGGTTTTCAAGGCTCCGTAGAGCAACCCGAGAAGCAGTTGCAGCGCACTTGCGCACGACAGGTCTTTCAGAACCAGAAATCAGTACTCAGCTTGAAACCCTTGACTTTGATACTGAGGATCCCGCACCCCAGCAATCACAGTTTTACGACTACCAAAAAACTGGTTTTCTCGAATACGAGCGGGATGCTGCACCAGTAGTCATACACCTGCGCGATGGTACGTTTTGGCGCCGTGACGGGGAGCTGAGCGATGACGAGACACAGGCACTTATTGCAGCCGGTCTTAAAAATGCCACGTTTGATTTCAAACTGATATTTCCCACACTCCACTGAACCACCCATGAGCGACTTACGAAGTCGCTCATTTTTCGTTTGGGTATACTACCCACTCCGTGAGTAACGTGGGTTGCCACATCTAATCCCCTGTGGTAACCTCTTCAGCGGACAGTTCCAAAAAGAGAAGGCATGTATCATGCAAAACGGAGCAAAATGCACCGTCATTTCTGTTGTTACCAAGAATGGTATCCACAACATAAATTACGTTGGTTTTTGTAAGCAGCAAAACGAACGCATTAGCGAAGCGTCACTGCGAATCTCGGTCACCCTGTGGCCGAACGTGAAAGAACGAGATAAATTTGAATTACCAAACTACCCCAACCTTGAGTTGGTTGTGGTTGGTGAGAATACTATTGAGCTACCCAAAGTGAGTATCCTCGGCAAGCGCCGTAGCAACCGCATCGCTGCCGTAGTGCAGTGTGGGTAACCAACCATCGTCAGTAGTATCATCATGTCCGCGCGAGTGCGTGGACATTTTCTTTTCCCCGCATACGCAACGTCGCACACCGCCGCACTGCTACAATAGATGCACCATGCGCGAGGTTTCTAAACACCCTTTTATGAAGGCCGGCAACCCGCCGAAGTTCTGGCTCACGTACCTCCTCTCTGTTATTTTTAACTTTCACGGTCTCCTTGTCGCCTACAGTAACTCAAGTTACATGGAAGGCTTCACCAGTCCTGAGGTCGTAGGGGTCCTCTATACCATCTCCTCCGCCCTCGCCGTCTTCGCCTTTCTCTTTTTTACGCGCATCCTCCACCGTTTTGGTAACGTACGCCTCACTCTCTGGCTTGCCTTGATTGAAATGCTTGCCCTTGTCCTGCTTGGTATGGCGTTCGGTCCTGCGACCACCATTGTTGCCTTTGTTCTATTCATGACTATCAATCCCCTCCTCTACCTCAACATTGATATTTTTTCCGAAACCCTACTGGGAAGTAATGAAACCGGGACCGGCAGTGCCCGCGGCCTCTCCCTGGCACTCATGAGCCTTGCTGCAGCCACCGCACCCTTTAGCCTTGCCCTCATTGTTGGCAGCGACGACACGCGACTCAACCTCGTGTACTTTGTGTCGGCAGGAATTTTCACTGCCTTTATTGCACTTGTCCTTATTCATTTTCGCACCTTCACAGACCCGGTGTATGAGCGCATGGATGTCCTCAGGACCATGGCTGGCTTCTGGCGGCGCCCAAACCTCCGCAACGTCTTCCTTGCCCACTTCATGCTCCAATTCTTTTTTGCCTGGACCATCATCTACATGCCACTCTACCTTGCTACTGAAGTGGGCCTAGGTTGGGACGTGATTGGTTCAATTATTGGGGTCGGTCTCTTGGCCTACGCAATTTTTGAGTACCCCATTGGCCTCTTAGCTGATCATCGCTACGGCGAAAAAGAAATGATGGCACTCGGGTTTGTAATTCTCGCGGTAACTGCGTCATGGGTATCGTTTATGGCGGGTGCGAGTGTCGTAGCCTGGATGCTCCTTATGTTTATCAATCGTTTTGGCGCCTCACTGGTAGAAGTTACTACCGAAAGCTACTTCTTCAAACACACCAAAGGGAGCGACGCCAACATCATCAGCTTCTTCCGCCTCGCCCGGCCACTTGCGCTCATTGCCGGGTCACTCGTGGCGAGTGTCGCGCTTTTATACCTTCCCTTTAACCTTATATTTATTGTCCTTGGGTTCCTCATGGCGTTCTCTATCTTCTTTGTTATTCCCCTTGAAGATACAAAATAACCATCAGCCTGGGGGCTGATGGTTTTCTTCCTCGGCCGTGCCTCGACGCGGCAGCGCTTTAGGCTCGGTTTGCGGTAACGCCTCTGGTGCTCGTGGCTCAGCACCAAATTGATGACGGGGAACGTGGCCACCATGTGCAGCGTACACGCGATTGATTGCATCAAGCGTTAGCATGTCGTGTCTCCTGCTGGTTCAACGTCTAGGGCAGAGTATAGCAGTGTCCTACCTTCGTGACCATACCTTCATGCACCAAGGCTTCGAGCTGGGCATCAACCCGAAGATCAGAAAAGGCACTCAGTTCTTTCTGTAGCGCCGGGCGGGTCAGTGGCGTTATGGTCAGTGCTCGGAGAATTGCTCCACGTATTTGCCGGTCACTCCCCTTAAATGTGCTTTGGATTGTATAGCTCTTCGTCCGTACGTTGTGGTTGCCAACTGTTTTCTTCAAGTAGCTCCCGTAGTCCATAATAGCTGCATACCAGGCACGCACATTCTCTTTAGGGAGCGTAGCAGCAACCAGCTCAAGTATCTCAGTGTCGGTCACATCGGTGGCATCGTGTGGCCAAAAGTGGTGGAGATACACCGTACGAACATTGGTTTCAATGAGCGGAACAGCCTCATTGTACGCAAAGGCCATCACGGCGCCGGCGGTGTACGGACCAATCCCTGGTAGGGCTTTTAGACCCTCGTAGGTGCGTGGAAATCGCCCACCAGGCGTTTCTTTGACCACTTTGGCACATTCCCACAAGAGCTTCGCCCGGCGATTGTAGCCAAGGCCTTGCCAGGCGCGGAGCACGTCACCAAGGGGCGCAGCAGCGAGCACCGAAACACTCGGAAACAGCTTCATGAACGCTCGGTACTTCGGTATGACCCGGTCCACCTGCGTTTGCTGGAGCATTATTTCAGAGACAAGGATACGATAAGGATTCGTCGTTGTGCGCCAGGGCAAATGGTGTCTCCCCTGTGCTTCATAAAAGCTCCAAACCGTTTGCTGGAATTGTTTTTGTTTACGTGAAGAGCGTATTGTTTCCTTCATACTTCGCAATGTAACCAGCCACATCAAACTTTCTTTTTGCTCCAGCAAAATTCATGTAGCGTATCTTTCCAAATACTGGTCGCTCGTTCCAGGCTCGGTCGTGCACCCCTGCCACTGACCACATCACTCCCGCTACGCCGTTACTATCGCGCCCATCGAGTTCATAGGTATCGTTGAGCTGGAGCGCTACGTCAATTGCGGTCTGCGCATCAGGCGTCCACTCAAGTATCTTCTTTGCCCAGTACATGCGGCACCAGCCATGCATCTTCCCCTCAAGGAGGAGTTGGTGCTGCATCGCATTCCACAAGGGGTCGTGAGTTTTTCCGTCACGAAACTGCGCGTAGGTATAGACGTACTCACGGGTATCATGGGCGTGCTCTGCAATCGTCTTCTGTGCCCAGGCGTGTGCACCAGCGACCGTTGCGTACGCGTTCGTGTAGTAGACGTAGTTATCTGCTAGTTCACGTCGAACAATGAGCTCTTCTAAAAATGCTTCTTTATCAGCCTTTGGTGCCTCTGCCTCACGGACTGCAAGCGCCACTCGCTGGGCAGAAAGGTTACCCCAGCGCAGGTATGGAGAAAGGTGTGAGACACCCTCAGCGTTTGGGTCGTTTCGTCGTGAGGCGTATCCCTCAAGCCTGTTTTCTATAAACGACCGGAGCATGGAAGCACCCGCCGCTTCGCCAGGGACAAAATGAGGTGACAGTGGCACCGGCTCACACTGCCGGTACGCTGCCACAGTGGGCCAATCAATGTTTGGAGCGGACACAGTCGATGCCATCACCTTGAGCTTCGGTACGGCTGTCAAAAACTCTGGTAGCTGCTTGGTGACGCGTGGTCTAAACGTATACGCGGCAAACTCGGCCTTTTGACTCGCCACGAAGCACGGCACAATATTACGCCCATCAACCACACTCGTCTCTACAGCTATTTTCTTTGCAGCGTCTTCACGCCAACTCCGCACTGGCTGGAGCGGATTAAAATCAAACACCACCTCGCCCACTTTTTCTTCCGCTACAAACGCACATACGGTTTCCGCCCATTGACCAGTCCGCACAAAAAACGGAATGTTGTATTTTGCTAATCCTATTTCTACCTCTTTCAGTGAGGCAATCATCCAATCATTGTGACGAGAGCTTCCCTTGAGAAACATTGGCGCCACGACAAACAAGACCAAGAGCGGCACGTTGCGCGCCAACGCTTGCTGCTGTGCGTACAAGAGCGGCCACGAATCATTGACTCGCTCTTCACGGGCCATGACGTACACCACCGGACCTGCACCAACCGCGCTGTCATTAAGTTTCTGTACCCTTCGCGGATCAACCATAGCCATTACAAAACCGTATAATCATCCTTCGAGAGCGGCAAAATGGCTGGGCGACGCGGCACGAGTACCCACGCTGCCAGGTACACGAGGAGCATCGCGCCACCGGTAATCACCACAAAGAACAAAAACGCCAATCGCCACAAGGTAGGATCGAACCCAAAGTGATCAGCTAAACCAGCCATCACTCCGGAGAGCAGACCGTCGTCTGTATTTCGATATAATTTTTTTGCCATAGGTTACAGTTCGTACACGACGTCTTTACGCTCTACGACCACTTCCCACCCGCGTTCAGCGGCAGCAGTGTATAACACTTTGTTTGGATTAAAGCAGATTGGGCGATCAACGAGTTCGAGCATCGGGATATCACCTTCTGTGTCACCGACTGCAATTGATTCATCAGGCGTAAACGCGCCGCTATCAAAGACTCGCCGCACAATATTTGCCTTGTTCTCAATCAGCGACAACTCCTCTACGCCACCAGTAAAGCGATCTGTTGGCCCAATCTCGTACATGCGGCCGTACACTTTATCAAAGCCGTACTCCCGACAAAACTCATCGAGAATTGACTTAGGTGATTGGGAGATAGCTACCAAGTAGTACCCTTCTTTTTTAAGCGTGGCGATGAGGTCGCGGGTGTAGCGGTATACACGGCGACCCGACTCATCGATCATCACACGGCCGATGTCGGCCACCGTGCCGTAGTGCACTCCTTTGATGTTGGTTAAATACACATTAATAACGGCTTCGATGTACGCCTCGTACGTCCCTTCCCGGTTCTGCCACGCTTCGTACGCAGCGCTGTACCCCATACTCGCATCCTCAGGGAATACGCGTGCCGCCACCAGCTCCTCTACCAAGCGAATAAGTAAACTCGAGCGAAACACAGTTCCGTCAATATCGAAAAAGGCGACTTTTTGCATTCCTGTAGTATAGCAGGAAGGCGGTCAGGCGGCCAAAGCTGTTTGCCTGCGCTAAGCAACCTGAATAAATACTGGCCGAAGTTCCCGCCAAAGGCTATGGTCAAGGGTTTGCTCGGTGTACTGACTCTCGTTAGTAAGCCCGATTCCAGTTACCACTATTTTTAAATCTGGTGCAACTCGCTCGACGTACCCAACGTACCCCACATCATCAATTATGTACTCCATGACTGAGCCGGTATGTGGCAGCACATCAATATGAACACCACGCACACCTCGAAGCTTGCGCTGCCAGGTACCAGCTAGGCGATTATACGTCTGAGGCCACGGCAGTACGCGACCAGCGCGGAGTAACCGATACGTGACGTACTCTACGCCAGAGAGTGGCACTCCCGCCCGCGCTCCCTGAAAACTATCCTGTATGCAAGCACGAAGCTTTGCTGTTTCGCCATGGGATGCGTCATAGACATGCCCGCGGGTAAACTGAGGCATCACCTCATGCTCGGGAGCCACCGCATCAGCTAAGACCCAACCGGTTTGACCACTCGCCTCAACCAAGAGCCAGCGACCACTGCGGCGCACCTCAGACACCCCTGTAGCGTACGGAAGGTGTGCAACAACGTTATCAAAGGCTTCGGTTGGATCATGGTGGAGTGAGGCCGATGCTGTTGCGACCAATAGCCCACCGGTGCGCGACCATGAAGGAGTAGCAGCAGGTGCCTCCGGCTCTGGTGCAGCCGCTGGCACCACCATCGTAGCTGGGTGAAGCGGCGAGAGTAATCGCTGCTCCGTAGGCCCCGGTAACGGTAAGGTAACGGGAGTCACGACCACCTCTTTACGGTTCAGGAAAAAATCCCGGAAGAAATGGTAGAGATCAGCGACTACCGCCAAGAGTACCTGCATAGTGTTTATTCGGCGCGCGTATGCACGACGTGGTACACACTCCGCGTTAAGCCGCCGAGCGTTACAAGGAAAATGGCAGCCACCGTAAGTACACTGAGGAGTGGGATGATACTCAAGATGCCGAGCAAGAGGTGCACGAGGACCGTACCACCAACAACAGTAGTGAGAGTCACTTCAAGTCGACCACGGAGGTACTTTGATACAAATGCGCCCACCACCACACCCGAAAGTGCTATTGCCAAGCTGTAGAGCGTGAGGAACATTCCAAAGAGTGCTAAGCCAAGAATAAATCCGAGCACCGTAAAGAGGAGGAGCGTCGCAGCGATTGGACCAGCAAAGAGTGCCGCCACGCCGAGCCCACTAGCCACCCAGACTGATTCTTCAATTTTTTCTACCAACCGTTGGAGGCCACGCTTAAAGAGGAGGAAGAGTGACAGCGCAGCAAAGAGCATAACAAAGAGTGGTGTCAAAATTGCTCGCGCAGCTTCGCGCGGCTCAACTTCATTGGCGTCAACGTACTCGGTTACCTCACCTTCAATCACCGCACCCTGTGAGCGTGCGAGCGGCACAACCCCTTCGTAGGTCACCGAACCACCAACCACCGCCTTATCACCAAGTGTAAGTCCAGCCGCAGCCTGGAGATCAATATCCTTGCCGACAGTGCCGTTAATCTGCACGCGTTCAGCAGTACCGTACACAGAGCCAGCGACTGCCCCATCAATTTTGGCATCGATACCAAAGAAGTAGACATTGCCACCAATCGTGGCCGTCGGAAGGATTTTGAGTGAACTGCCGAGTACAATCACATCTCCGCCAACAGATTCTGAGATAACGGTATCCCACGCCACTACCCGAAGATCATCTGTGGTTGAACCGTGCATCTGCAGCGAGCCACCGAGCGCCATCAAGTCTTCACCGATTGAGCCGTTCACGATGGCTGAACCAGCCAGTACGAGCATATCGCCTGCTACCTGGCCCGACATATCAGTGGCACCCTGAAAACCAACCGACACGTAGTAGTCGTCATTGATAATCTGGTCAGTACTCACAGTGATATCAGAACCAGTACGGAGCACGGTCTCGGCTTGTACCAATCCCGGCAGTACTAAAAATGCCATTACACATACTGCAATAATTCCTTTCATGTGCATAATTATGCGCTATTTTCGTTGTTTTGTCTACGTTTAAGGTATCTCATCAGCATCCCTAAATCTTCACAAAAGCCCCGTAGACGAGGCACCCAAGTGAGGTAGCACGAGCTGTATTTGATATACAGTGAGTGAAACCGAGCGAAGGGCAACGAAGTATCCGGGGGTTTTGTGGAGGTTTAGTTAGAAACAAGGCATGAGAGATGCAGCCTCCAAAGGCCCCGGCACCGCCCCAGCCTTAATTTCACCGACTCGAGCACTACCCAACTTCCCTTCTGCGCAAGCAACCATCTCTGGCGTAAAGGTTATTGAGTCTTCGTACCCTAACGTTCGAAGCATACTCTGCTGCGCCTCAGGTAGACTGCTGAGAGATACGGTAAAACCAGCGGCTGGAACAGAGTCTGTGACTGAGCCACCACTTTCACTCGCCGCTCCATCGGCTCCTTGGCTCACACTATCGACAGCTCCCCCAACCGCCTCACCAATCGATGACGGCATCGGTTCATTACTCCGCGACAGGCTACCGAGATAGTACGCCACCACCATGAGGACAAGGATCAACGCGGTCAACAGTACAAACAGGACAACGTTAAATATTTTCATTAGCTCTATTGTACCACGCTTGCGTCATAACTTACGGGCGTCTGCAAAATTGAAGCCATCAGCACACCAAGCAGGATGATAAAAAGCATTGAGCAAAAGAGTGCAACGCGCGGCCGCGACAGCTCGCGCTCGCCAGTGTACCAGTTGCGCGTATAGAGAAACGAAAAGACGAAGGAAATAAATGACATACGATCTAGCCGAGCTTTTTATAGAGCGTGCCGGTAACAACCAGAATACCTATCCCGCAAACGAGTAGCAGCAGTGGATTGTTGTAGATGGTAGGCATCGTCTGGAGCACTAAATCGAGTCCACGCATTGTCGCTACGACACCGAGCGTTGCGAGTAAAGTAAAGAGTGTCGGAAAACGCTCAAAAGCAGTCTCCCGCACCGGCACCATGAGTGAACCCACGCGTCGCTCGACACTATCAACTACTCCATCGACAGAGTCGAGGAGGCCAACTGCTGATTGAGTGACACGATTTTTACTCATGAGTTTGCTTGAATAATTCTACACCACGCTCCCACATTGCTGGCTGCCCCTGCAGTTTCAGCCAGTACCACCATTCTGCTCCCCAGAGGTACTGCTTAGAAAAGCGCGTCCGTTCAGCGTAGCGAACAATCTCATCAAACTTGTCGACATTCATTCGCGTAAACTGCGTTTCAAGCGGCACGTTGGTGACCGGCTCAAGGAGCCACGGTTCCGCTGAGAGTTCAATCAGCATGGTCTCCTTCTCACCGTAGAGCATCGTGACAAAAGCTTCCTTGAACCAGTAGAACCATGGCGGTAAGAGGGTGCGGAACTGCCCGAGCTCAGGGTTCCAGAAATACACGTACACACTTGTTCCAAACGCATCGCCGTGACGGTACGGACCTGTCCAGACACCGAGGTTACCACTATCGGTCACCAGGATTGGTCGTGACTGATCAAGTGAACGCAAGTGCGCTACTTCGCGCTCAAAAAAAGCTTCATCGAATTCACCGCAGTGATCTTTTGCAAATACTTCAAGGTACGGTTCGTTCTCAAGCTGCCAGTAGGTAATGGCTTGGTTGTCTTTATACCGCTCAACCACGAGCGTCATGTATTCCAAAATTTCTGCTTGCTGCGCTTCCCAAGACTGTTCAGCTGCCCACGCAGGTACGTGGCACTCAGGCCAGCGCGGGAGTCGGCGTCCTACAGCAAAAATCACCTCAGCGCCAACGCTCTCTGCTTTCTCGAGCTGGTAATCGAGCTCAGCGAAGTTGTAAACATCATCCATTGGTTCAACCATGGGCCAATGCGCCGCTAAACGCAGGTGACGCACCCCAAGTTCATCGATAATCGCATCATAGGTAGCCTGCCAATCGAGCCCAAGCTCGCGCGCGTACACGGTATTAAATGACATACCGTAGGTAATAGTCGGAGGGACAGGCTTGTGGGCATACCAGGTAAACCCAGCACCAACCGTAATCAGTGTCAGGAGAAACGCGAGCGCAATGGAGCGAAATCGTGGCATAGCTTAGCGGAACAAAAGGACAACTCCCATGGTAATAAGGCAGACGTAGAGCACTTTGCGGAAGACTGTCTTCGCATCAAACTCATTCTCGCCCGCTGTGTGCGGAATGAAGCGACCAACGACCAACCCAATCAAGATAATGAAGACAAACTTAAGCCCATCGAGCGCCTGCACTACTGTCACGTCACCGAGGTCAGTTGCCTTAAGGAGCATGAACGCAGCGACACCAGCGAGCACCTTGGCGGAGAGGACGAGTAGCCCACTGCGCTTGGTGGTCTGCTGGGTTTGATTCTTAATCTTGTCGTAGTAGACCGGCACGAGAAGGAGCGAGAGCGCAAACAGCACAAAGCCCACCCGTGACCAGAAGAACCCGTCATCAAAACTCGTCTCCTGGAACAATCCCTTCATCGCAATGTAGTGCAGGGCAAAAAAGAGCCCACTGTGGAAGGTATGGAGCGCCATGTTGCGATTAAAGCGCAGTCGCGAGACCAGGAGCGTACCAACAACGAGGAGCGCGACACCCCAACCAAAGTGTGGTGAGAGTGGCGCAGCCAAAAAGAGGTACGACATCAAGAAAGTAGCGACCGCAGAAACCGCCCCAATAACCGGCATTACATCAGAGGTGTCGCCATGCTTTAAGGCGTCGTACATGGAAACGAGCGCCATAAAGAAGGTGTAGGCCGCCAAGAACGACATGCCCACCACCTGAATGGAGGGAACCTTAACATTGGACAGTGACGGCGCCCCAAGATCGGCCAGTCCCGGGATGAACGCAAGCACATAGACCAGCACCCAGAAGCCGGTGAGGAGACACGAATAAAACGCGTAGACAAATGGTCGCGGCAAGACCTTGTCGTCGGTCACAATGTACTTATCAAGAATGGCCACTAACGCATTCAAAAATTGTCCGCCTACTGCGAGAAGTAACCAATTACTCATGTACCGACATTATCGCATTGTTACAAAGGGTTTTCGCTCGATTTATCCTCACCCCACGTTCCACCCCACTCCACCATAATCAAACAATCAAAACAGGGGACATCCGATGTCCCCTGTAAGAGTAACTACGTACACGGAAGTGGCTATGCTTTGGTTTCTATTCCTTTTGAGTACTGCTCGATGAGCTTTTTGTAGTGCAGCGCACTCGGCCGAATCGTTCGTTCGAGAGTTTCATAGTTAACTGCGACCAAGCCAAAGCATTTTTCGGTTCCCAGTGCCCACTCGTAGTTATCAATGAGTGACCAATACAGGTGGCTCCGTACATCGATACCATCGGCAATGGCTTGTTCTACAGCCTTAATTTGCCGCTCAATGTAGTCTGCTCGGTGCTTGTCCTCACGGTCGGCAATACCTGCTTCAGTCACGTAGAGGGGCTTTTTGTACTTCCACAGGAGTGCGAGTGAGCCATAAATCCCCTCAGGGTAAATATCCCAATCCATATCGGTCTTCAAGTACGTTGCTCGATCACCAAACTTTTTATGGAAATAGTAGTTCAGCCCAATGTAGTCACACTTCTTATGCGTACGATTCATGTAGATCGATGTCCACGAGTAGTTCGCAATGGCTGCCTTTAGTTTATTAAAAGGGTTCCAGTTCGCATGGAAGTATATGACGTGCTTCACCATACCTACCTGAATTGCTGGTGCGACCGCTTTCATGCTGTCGTACGCCGCATTGTGCGCTTTGGCTAAGTTCTTCATTACCCGAAGGTACAAGAACAGCGGTTTTATACCTTTCTCAGCGCGCGCCTCAAACGTGCGTCCTGAATTCGTAATAGAAATCAAGTCAGTGACCGCAAAGCGCTTAAACGGCGGCCAGCTCCCGCGCAACCAGCCATTACTCCCAAACACATTTGGTTCGTTCATGGTTGAGAAGAATCTAACTTCCGTCTGCAGTGCCTTCGCGACAACCGCACAGTAGCGGGCAAATATCTCTGGTGAATCCTTTCGCTCAAAGCCACCGGTCTCAGAAAACCAAAGCGGTAAGGTGAAGTGCCAAAGGGTGACAAACGGTTCAATCTTACGCTTGCGGAGCGCAGCAATCACCTTGCGGTAGTGTTCAATTTCTACCTCATCAAAATACCCCTCTCGCGGCTCAATACGTGACCACTCAATTGAAAGCCGGTGCGCGTTATGCCCAAGCTTTTTTGCAATATCAAAATCCTCTTCGTAGCGGTGGTAGTGGTCAGCAAGACGGCCAGCCAGCGGCACTCGCCCCTGCTTCCCTGCCTTCGCCCAGTCAGTGTTCTCGTTCCACCCTTCTACCTGGTAGGAAGCGGTCGCCGCGCCCCAATAGAATCCATTCGGAAATGTGTGCATATAGCTACTACTATAGCAGGGGCACTTGCGCAAACACACTACTCTTGCCAACAACTAGAGGGTACTGCAGTGCGCCGGTGCGTTAATACTGTATGTACTCCTCTCTTGCTCCATACTCACGCCAATGAGCGTAGAGCTCAACTGTAGCCCGGAGGTTTTGCTCTATCAGCACGGCAAGCTCAGACACAGCACCACCATCCTTCAATGCACGCACTGCTTCGGTGGTTGCGGGTTTGCTAAGACTATACGCGCTGCAGTAGTGATACAAGGTGTGTCGACGAGTCAACCCACCAAACGTGAGTTGATCCAGTAAGTCTACATGCTGTATTGCACCCTGTCGGGCAACATTGCGCTCAAACGGTAGAGCAACACTCGGCATGACGCCAAGAATGGCACTCCGGTGGAGTAGAAACGGCAAAAGGAAGCGTCGTCCATTAAACGAAACGAACGTGTCGTAGGCTGGCGCACCGTCCCAAAAATCCTCAAGCAGTTCGGCTTCCGAACGAACCTTATAGGTTTCGTCCGCGATAGGACGCGCTCCTTCAGCTACGCAGTACACCACAGACGCAGCCCGCTCCAGGTCGTAAAGGCCGAGCGCTGCCACCTGTGCCGTAAGCGGCGAGTACGCTAGTTGACTGACGACACGCTCCAGTGCCGCTGCTTCTGACTCAGGGGTGTGTGCCCTACCTTCATTCCAGCGCATGAGTTCACGCTGCAACTCAGGCGTAAAGCTATCCCAAGAGAACGGGACAGTTTCCAAGGTGCACACGAGCGTCGCCATAGCATCTCACGGTCCTACAATGAGAACGACTGCGGAGTCGCCACGAAGCAGCCGACAATATGCGACCGATCACCGCCAATCGTGTAGCGGTACCCCGAAGGGTGCTGGTAGCCACCACACGCATCCACTTCGCCGTCGTAGCGTCCATAAATTGGGTACCCATCGCGGGCGTACCCAATCAAGGTATCTGCATTCACCTTCTGCCAAATGCGGGCGTCGTTGTTAAGGAGTAGCGTACCACTTGGCGTCACGCCAATCACATCACTCGGAACACATGATGCCGTCGGTAACGATACTGGGTTTATCGGCAAAGCCAAGAGTTCCGTCCGCACCACCTCTGGCACTTCGCTTGGAGTTTCTGTATCAGGAGACGTAGAGGCACTACTTGCCACGAGAATAGTCTCTTCGGTGTACGCAACCCGCTCATTTCCGACAACCGCCACCCGCACACTTCCGATTGGCCACGCGGCAATCTTAGGAAGGACATCATCAGGATACAAACAGCGACGCGCCGACGTCGGCACATCTTCAGCAATTGGGGTATCTGTTTCTTCTGGAGGTACATCTTCGACAAAGGTATCTGGGGCAGGCGTCACTGAGCTGGTATCACGCGCGAGTTTTTCTCGCAGGCGCGCCAAATTACCCTCGCGATCAAGCTCAGTACCAGCTACCACCTCAGCTCCCTCAGGCCCAGTCAAAGGAATAGCACTCACGTCAAGGCTCGTCGCTACTCGACCGCCCTCGCGCAGCACTGTGACCATAATTGCCAACACCAGTACAAGGAGGCAGAGCACAAACAGAACTAAATCTCGGGTACGAATCATACCCGTATCATAGCAAACGCCGGCCCCCTTTGGGGGCCAGCGTTCTGCATAACCGCAACTACTTCTTCTTCACAGCTGCTTTCTTAGCAACCTTGGCGGCAGCCGCTTTCGTAGCAACGCCAGCACTCACCACCTTCACCTCGACCATTTGCTCAATGCGGCGTACATCCGCTAATAGCTTGGCCCTATCGGTATTGTACAAGTAGAGAATGAACACCGCCCGCCCGCCATGACTCGCAAACGTCGCCTTATCGCCAATCTTCTTGTTCACCTTAATCTTATGGAACGAATCGAGCTGCTCAATCTTCTTAATTCCCTTCATTTCGGTAATGATTCCCTCCTTCGCAGCAAACCACTTCATGTAGGCGGCCGAGCCGTTACACTTCTTTGGAATCAGCGGCTTCTTGGGGACACGAATCAAAATGTCATTCAGCGAGTGCGGGATGTTGCAGCTGAGCGGATAGAGAATATCGCGTGCTCCACCAATTCGTGGCCCCACCTCAATCACCTTCCACTCGGTATCAATCTTCATGAGCTCGGTATGTGCTGATACACTCCGTAAGCCGAGTGCATGAATAGCCTTCTCAGCCACCTCCTCTGCTTTAGCAATCGTCTCACGCTTGAGGATGGTCGGTGTTAGCTGCAAGTAGCCAAAGAAATCTTTGTGGCCAATGTCGCGCCCGGTTCGTACCCGCACTAACGGACAGTGGTACACGTGCCCACGTGAGTCGACGTAGCTATCAACTGAGTACATATCGCCTTCCATAAACTGCTCGGCGATAATCTTCGGGTCTTCCATGCGCTTGTCTCGCTCGTACGCCTTACGAATTTTCCGGAATCCAACTGAGAGCGCTTTCTGAAGCTCATCTTCGTGGTAGCAGATTTGCACAAACAAACTTCCCCCCAGGTTGGTCGGCTTCACGATCATTGGAAACCCAACCTTTGCAATCACGCGTTCACGCTCGGCCTTGGTATTCTCCTTAATCAAGGAAAAGAGCGGCGTAATCTTAGCATCGTAGGCCTTAAAGCGCTTGCGCATGGCGTACTTATCGGTGGCCCATTCAAGTGATTCACTGGTTGGGGTACGTAGGTACGGCACGTTTGGGATAATCTTGGCAAAGCGAGCGATGTTATCGTCGCTCGTACAGGTAATCGCCAACAGACGATCATGGTACGGCAGCAAAGCCTGACTGATTTTCTCAGGCTTCGAAAAATTGACCGTAATCACCTCATCGTAGTGTGGCGTCCCCTTACCAAGTGGGTAGCGCTCATCATGGATATAAAGAATATGAAACTTCATCCCTACCTGACGCTCGTAGGCACGAATTTCCTCCACCGCCGAAGCGCGAAGACTCATCACAAATGCAATAATGTTTTTTGAATGTTTGGCCATACGGTGTAGGTTTTACGCACCAGCCGAGAGCTGGTACCGGGTTAGGAGCTTAAAAACGTGCCTAGCATACACTATATTCACCAAAACAAAAGGCAACACCACATATGGTATCATACGCAAGCCTTGACAGATGAAGCAGTGTTGCGTTATCTAGTCACTATATACACAACCACGTAATCACCCCTCGCACCTCTTTTCTATGAAACAACTCATTCTCGCTAACGCAGGCACACAAACGCGGCGAGCGTTTATCGCTGGTGCCGGCGACACCCCGGTACTGAGTATCAAGACGAAGAGTATGATTTTGCTCCTCGGGTACAGTGAACCCATCAGCTTTATCTACAAAGGTGTGCCGGTTGATTTCACCGACAGCGTGGTCTTTACCCGCCTGCGCGCCAACGACGCCCTCTTCTGCGGTATTCTCTATGAACACCTCAAAGCACTCGGCATTCCTGCCTCTGACCCAATTAACCACGCATTTCCCAACGCCGAAGAGAAAATTGCCCAAATGGCCCGCTTTGTGCGCGCCGGAGTCCCTATTCCAAAGACTATTATTGCCCGGGAAGAAGGCTACCGAAAAAACCGCGACGTTATCCTGGAACACGTCTCGTTCCCACTCGTCTATAAGCTCGACGGTAGCCAAGGTAACCACGTCCATAAAATCAACTCCGTGGAAGAGCTCGACGCTGCAATTGCGGCAAAGCCAGCGCACGAGCGTTTCATACTTCAGGAACTCATCCCGAACACCTTCGATACCCGCACCCTCGTAGCTTTTAACACTGTCCTCGGGAGCATTAAGCGCGTCGGTCAGGACGGAAGCTTCCACAATAACGTCTCAAAGGGTGCTGCTGTTGAAGCCCACCACCTCACCGAAACAGAAACTGCTCTAGCCCTCGCTGCCACGAAAGCGACCGACATCGACTTCGGCGGTGTCGACATGATTGCTACCGAAACCGGGTACGTTGTCATCGAAGTAAACAAATCTCCGCAGGTGGCCGGCTTTGAGCGCGTCTTTGGTGCAGGGTACGTGTTCAGCAAAATCGCCGCTCTCCTTACCGAGCGCTACGCCAAATAGCTAGCGTACAAAAAAGCGGCCACTAGTGGCCGTTTTTTTGTACGTCATCGTCCCCTACGCTAGAGGCTAAATGGAATCGCGTTCTCTACCGTGGCTGGTGGTAGGCTTTCAGGTGTAGTTGTGCCGGTATCTTCAGGCACATTTGTTGGACCACCAACTGCTGCCACTACCTGCGCGGCAAAGTCTTCAAACGTTTCAAACTGCATCTGCTGGCCATTGAGGAAGAATGAAGGAGTTCCAGAGAGGCCGAGCTCGCGCGCTGCAGCGAAGTCACCCTCAATGCGATCTTCAATCAGCGATGACTTGTAGTGCTTCTTGAAGAGCTCTACATCGAGTCCAATCTCACTCGCGTAGGTTTCAAAGAAACGAACAGGGTTTGAACTCGCTGCCCAGGTTGACTGGTTCTCAAACAGCTTGTCATGCATCTCGAAGAACTTACCCTGCTGCGCTGCTGCCTCAGCTGCTTTAGCTGCAGGTACCGCGAGTGGGTGAATCGAGATGAGTGGGAAATGCTTGTACTCAAACTGCAAGCGGTCACCGTACTCAGCAACGAGCGAGTTCACGAATGGATAGAAAGCTGCACAGGCCGGACACTGGAAGTCACTGTACTCGGTGAGCACCACCGCCGCTTCTGGGTTCCCCTTCACGTGCGGAGTAATAACGACCCCTTCATTGGCTCCTTCACTGACCCGATTGGCGTACACGAGCGATGCGCCCACCGCAAGAATCGCGAGTCCGATAAAAATTTTTCCTAATTGGTTTTTCATACTACGTCGTAAACGTCATTATTCTGAACAATTGCTTGATTGTACCAAATTGACCAAGAACCACCTAGTGGGTATGGCCATAGAGCTCTAAATGCTCAATATCCTCAGCGCTGAGTCCGGTCGGCGATACTTCTTCTGCTGTAGGTACTACTGCAGGCACTGCTTCCACCGCAGCTGCACTAGGGATTTCTTCAGCCTGAGGGAGCACTTCCACTTCATGCCCCTCGTCATGGAGCGCATGGTCTTCCGCTGTCTCTCCCTCGTGACCATGTCCATGGGCAATCTGCTCGTGCGCGTAGTAAATTACCCCTGTCATCACCCCAAACCCAAGTACGATTGCGATAAAGGCATTGCGGAATCCACCGTAGAGCTTGAGCGACGTATGAAGGCGTGGGAGTAACTCCGCCGCCGCGATGTAAAGCAGGTTGCCGGCAGCAATTGCAGAAAGCACCCAGACGAGCGACGTGAACGTACCCGCCACTATAACGGTGATTGCAGTACCAAGGACCACTGCACTGGCTGAAAGGAGGTTTCGTACAATTGCTTCTTTGCGCGTATACCCAGCGCGTAAAAGTACGCCAAACTCCACCATTTCCATCGGTATCTCATGGAGCGCTATCGCAACAGCGGTAATGATTCCAACTTCAGGACTCACAAGAAACGCTCCACCAATCACGATACCGTCAGCAAAGTTATGAAAGGCATCCCCAATCAAGAGCAGAATAGCAGCCTCACGCTTTTCATTGTGCTCATGTGCCTTTCGGTGCAAGTGCTGGTGAATGAGGTAGGCAATTGCGTAAAACCCCATGAAGCCAAGCGCCACGGTAAGCCCACCAAACTCTGGTGAGGCCAGCACCACCTCGGGAACAAGTTCGTAGAGGGCCAAACTCAAGAACACGCCGACCGCCACCGGCACCACAAACCGCTCTACTTTATGCAGGATTGACCGCTCACCAAAAAAGAAAGCACCAATAATTGAGCAAAGGGCGACGAGCAGTGCTGCACCAACAGCTTCAAAAAACATACCTAAATCAAATATTTCTTATTGCAAATAATTCGCAATAATATATCATACACCTACTATGATGCAAGCACTCGAAACTGCGTACAGCAAAATTCAAGCCCACGGCCTGCGGTTAACCGACGCCCGAAAGGAGATCTTAGAAACCCTCAGCAATTGTGCTGAACCCGCTACGATTCAAGATATTGCCGGACAAACCGATGTCGACCAAGCAACCGTCTACCGCAATATCACCACCCTCACGGAGGTGGGTGTCCTTGAAGCAATTAACACCATAGGTCAACCGACGCGCTACGCCCTCGCCCACGGTCACCACCACGACCACCTTGCCTGCACGAACTGTGGCTTGGTAGTACATATACACTGCACACTCCCTGATGCACCGCTACCAGCACATCCTCAGTTTGCCAAGATTAGCCACCACGAGGTAACCTACTACGGTCTATGTCACACGTGCTCTTCGCGCTAGCCCTCCTCGTCACGAGCGGCTTCCCTACCCTGCTGCACGCGCAGGCGGAAATTCACAATGATCTCAAGGAGACCGTGACAGCTGAGGTTATTTCTATCAATGATACCTACGAACGAATCATTCCTGGTACCGAAACCTCTATTTCTATTCAAGAGATTACCATTCGCTTCAAGGAAGGTGCTAAAGCTGGCGAGCTCGCCACCTTTGAAAATGAACTTACCCCACTCACACCCGGACAGGGAATCTTCGTAAACCGCGTCGAAACCTTTAACGGCGAGGAGTACATCATTTTGATGGATGTCGACCGACGCGTTGAGCTTGTCGTACTGGGGTTACTAGCGGTTGCACTCATCGTCTTTTTTGCCGGTCGGCAAGGCCTCTTTGCCCTTGGCTCGCTTGCGCTCTCAGTAGCCGCCATTTTATTCCTCCTGGTACCCGCCCTCCTTCAGGGCTACGACCCAGCACTCACGAGCCTTCTCATCGCTGGCGTCATTCTCGCCCTCGTCCTCTACATCACCCACGGGGTGAAGCCACGTACGCACATTGCTTTTGTCGGTACCTGGGCCGCTGTCATGGTTACCTGTCTCATTGCCTACGTGAGTGTTCGCACTATGCACTTAACCGGCATGAGTTCCGACGCCGCCACTTTCCTCAACTTCGCCACCCGCGGCTCACTCGATTTCTCCGGACTTCTCTTGGGCAGCATCATCATTGGTATCTTGGGTGTCTTGGACGACGTCGCCATTACACAAGCCTCCGTAGTACAGGAATTGAAAGCGGCAAATACATCGCTCGGGGTACGCGAGCTCTACACGCGTGCGATTCGCGTCGGTCGCGACCACGTTGGCTCGCTCGTAAATACACTCGCCCTGGCGTACGTCGGCGTCTCACTCCCCCTTGTCCTCTTCTTTGCGCGTGCTGAAGGCAGTATCACCCATACACTCAACCAGGAAATTATCGCCGTGGAGCTCGTGCGCATCATCATCGGCAGCATTGGCCTCGTGCTGGCTGTCCCCTTCACTACCTTTGTCGCTTCCTACTACTACGGCAATAAAACGAGTGTTGTAAGTGAGCCGCATGCACATGGGCATAGCCACGGACACCACCACCACTAAGAAGGCAGACGCCACTGCACCACAATTTCACCCCAGCCCCAAGACTAGTGATGTTGTCTAAAATGGGCTACTATTGCCGTATGAGTACCGATACGAACAAAGCCCTCATCGACCGTTTGAGTCGCGCCGAAGGCCAAATTAAAGCCCTCAAGCGCACGCTCGAAGAAGGTGAAGCGGTTGACTGCAAGAACTTTATTGCCCAAGTTAAAGCTGCCCGCAGCGCACTCCGTGCGGTAAATGAGCAGTTCATCATGAGCCACATCAGCTCCTGCCAATCACTCCCACCGGCTGAACGTGACGCCCAGATGCAAGAAGCCATCAAACTCCTCGCAAGCGACTAGTGACTAAAGTCCGACTATACTACTTGCTGGGAGTAGGGTCATTAAACCGCGGCGAGACCAAAGGTCTCGCCGCGGTTTTATAGTTTCGTACCGTACTTGCATCTAAAGCTCTTTAATATAGACTTCGAAACAGCACCACAAGAGGATCTTTGCCATGGCCCACATACAGCCGAGCCGGCCGTACAACTTTAATGAACTGTCTGAACTTCGGTGGCGATACAAAGACCGCAAGTTCATCGGACCAATGCCACTGCTTGATGACCCAATCTTGGTGGCCGGACTACTCTTTGTACCGTTCAATTCTTGGTCAACTCGCACCATTGAGTCGGGAACGCATCGCGGGAATGGTGTGCCGCACGTCTGCCTTGCGTTTCACCACGACTTCGCTGACAGCGATCTCCAGTGGATACCGATCACCCATGAAGCACGAGAACAGCTGCTTCAGGGAGGCTACGTTGAGGGTACTCCAACGCTCGGCTTCACCGATATGCATGAGCTTAAGCTCAGCCAGCGCGGCAACCAAACTGTCGTAACGAATTGGTTCAAGACTGATGCCGACGTCATGCAGTACCTGGCCGCTGGAGCCAGCCTCCATGCTGATGGTCGCATCACCTGGTAACGCAAAAGCCGGAGCAATTGCTCCGGCTTTTTTCAATGTATCCGTAATTACTTCCCGCCTTTCTTTCGTTCGCCTTCCTTGAGGAGCTGCTTACGCAAACGAACTGAAACCGGACATACCTCCAGGTATTCGTCTTCGAGCATAATTTCGAGACCGATTTCAATCGTCATCGCGCGGTGTGGCGTGAGGGTAATCGCGTCATCGTTACCGGCAGCACGCATGTTGGTGAGCTGCTTCCCCTTGGTTGGGTTCACAATCATTTCTTCACCCTTACTCGTGTTACCAATCACCATCCCTTCGTATACCTCGGTACCAGCACCAATGTAGAGTTCACCACGATCCTGGAGACCAAAGAGGGCGAAGCCAAGTGCCTTGCCAGTCGCCATTGAGGTCATTGAGCCCACCTTTCGCTTCTTAATTTCTCCTGCGTATGGACGGAACTCAATAAACTGTGAGGCCAAGATACCTTCGCCCTTTGTATCTACCACGAACTGGTTCTTGTAGCCCAAGAGACCACGAGTCGGCCCTTCAAACATGAGGCGTACCTGGTTCTCGTGCATAATCATGTTCTGCATAATAAAGCCACGGTTTGAGAGACGCTCAATTACCGCACCCTGGTACTCGTTTGGAATATCGACAGTCACCTCTTCAAACGGCTCAAGCTTCACCCCGTTCTCTTCCTTAATGATTACGCGCGGCTGTGAGACTGAGAGTTCATAGCCTTCACGGCGCATGTTCTCAAGGAGTACGGCAATGTGCATTTCTCCACGGCCACGTACATCAAAGACGTCACCCTTAGAGAAATCTACCTGGAGACCCACGTTGATCTCGAGCTCCTTCTGGAGTCGTTCACCAATCTGGCGACTCGTCACGTACTTTCCTTCCTTACCCGCAAACGGAGAACTGTTTACCAAAAACTGCATCGCAACGGTTGGCTCATCTATGGTAATTGCTGGAAGCACTTCTGCGTTCTCGTTATCAGTGAGCGTCTCACCGATACCGATTCCTTCAAGACCAGCCACGAGCACAATGTCGCCCGCAAACGCTTCTTCGAGCTCCACCTGAGAGACGCCACGGTAGCCTGAAAGCTTCACCACCTTACCCTTACGTGTCTCCTGGTCAGCGTGCTTAATAAACACCTGCTGCCCCTTCTTCATTGCGCCGTCGTAGATACGCGCGACCGCCAAACGGCCGAGGAAGTTATCGTAGCCGAGGTTAAATACCTGAGCGCGGAGTGCCTCGCCTTCGGTGTGCCCCTTCGCTGCAGGCACGTACTCAAGTACGGTATCAAGGACTGGAGAGAGATCCACCATGTCATCGGTCAGCTTGCGCTTTGCTACACCCTGGCGACCAATGGCGTATACCACTGGGAAGTTAGCTTGCTCGTCGGTCGCACCGAGCTCAAGGAAGAGCTCCAAAACCTGCTCTTCACAGCGATCTGGGTCAGCGGCTGGCTTATCAATCTTGTTGATAATCACAATCGGCTTGAGGCCAAGCTGGAGCGACTTTTTGAGCACGAAACGGGTCTGCGGCATTGGCCCTTCCTGCGCGTCCACTACCAAGAGTACTGAGTCGATTGAACGAAGTACGCGCTCCACTTCAGAACCGAAGTCGGCGTGGCCCGGAGTGTCCACAATGTTGATTTTAGTGCCCTTGTACTCAACCGAGGTGTTTTTGGCGTAAATAGTAATCCCACGTTCACGCTCAATCGCGTTACTATCCATGGTTGCACCAGCTTCACGGGAACCAGTAAATTCCATCAACCCGTCAGTGAGGGTCGTTTTTCCGTGGTCTACGTGGGCAATAATCGCAATGTTTCGAATCTCTTGGCTCATACAATAATCTTAAAAATAAAAAGTGCGCACGAGGCGCCAATTAAGGTGGCACTAGTATGCCCTGAAACCGCCTTTTGGTCAATCGACACACCCAAAACCGCGGCGGGCCAAAGGCCCGCCGCGGTTTTGCGTTTCGTAATATTTAATTTTTTATATTAAATATTATATTTTCACCTCAATCGTCGACTCAGCGCGTACCCGCTCAATAACCGCATTTGTCGCAGCTCCCTGCTTCTCGTAGAGCAGCTGTTCACGTACCTGTGCTTCTACCTCCTCAAACGCCGGTGCAGCTTCCATCTGGGCTGCGGCTGTGTCGTAGTAGCTACGCACTTCTTCATCAGTCACGACCAGCGCCTGCACTTCTGGCGTCGACTTCAGGTATGCGTCGACAATAAGCTGGTCGCGCAAATCACTGCGCATCGCCGCGTCATCGAGTCCGGCTCCAGCGAGTACACTCGCAAGCTGCTCTGCACCACCAAACTGAGATTCAAGTTTTGCCACCTCAGCCTCTACCTGTTCGTCGGTGGCGGTAAAGCCACCTTCGATTGCCTTCTGCATCATCAGGACCGTGTTTACCAAAATAGTTACCGCCTGGTTCTTTACCTCTGCCGCCACCTCAGGATCGGTAGCTGGGTCAAAGCCTTGCTGCACCGCAATCGCTGCTGCTTGGTCGTAGCTCTGCTGAAATTCAGCTACACGCACTTCTTCACCATTCACAACAGCCACTACCGCTGGGTACTCTACGCCACCGACCATCGCGGTTGACGCCATTTTATTAGTGTAGAACCAGTACGCCCCGGCGGCTACGAGTAACGCAGCGACAATTAGGGCGCCAGCTATTACTTTTGTTTTATTAGCTGGAGTCTCTGCCACTGCAGCCACCTCTCCTGCTACCGGCGTATCAACCACTTCGTGTACCGTAACTGCTTCAGTTGCTGCTGGTTCTGTGGCCACAGCCTCAGCTGGTGCTTCTGGAGTCACTTCTGGTGTTTCTATCGACGGCACGACCGGCGTATCGGTGTTCATTCCTTCTTGTGAATTTTCAGGTTGCATAACAAAAAATTAATTTCCTACTAAAATACCACACGTTTGGGCAATGTATGGCAATTTCTATGACGACTTCAGTATCAGCGCCCTTTTTTCAGCGTGTGTCAAACTACGAATGGCGTGTTCCCGCTTCTGCGCCTCACTGCGGTTTGTTGCCTGCTCCTCGTACACCAACACTACTGGGCGTCGCCCTTTAGTGTACTTCGCTCCTTTGTCGCTCTCGTTGTGCTCCTGTAGCCGCCGCACCATATCGCGCGCAATCCCCGTGTAGAACGTGCCATCTGCGCAGGTGAGCACGTACACCGTATACCCGGCTTCCATAGTCATCACTAAATGCCACCAAGTGCACTGACGTATGAGCTAATAAAGAGCGGTACTGCAAAGAGGAGTCCAAGAATTGGTAGGACCACCATCGCCACTGTCACCCAGACAATTATTTGCAAGTATCGTCGCGTCTTCTCTACAGCCGACTCCACCTTAATGAGTCGCGCTTCAATCGCCTCAAGCTTCGCTAAGATTTGTGGTTCCATATAGCTATCATACCCCACTACCACCCGTATTCTGAGTAGGTCACCCCGTTGCGGTAGTGCTCCAGCGCTTCGCGGACGTAGTGCACCATATTAGACGGCAGTGCCTCAAGTGAAAACCACGCGAGGTCATCACACTTGTGTGGTTCAGCATTAACGATTTCACCTTCATACTTGGTAGCTACCATGAAAAAATCCACTCGTTCATCGTTCGCTGCTTTACGAAACATCGTGTGCACTACCGTCAAATCTGCGGGATCAATCACTACCCCAATCTCTTCCCTAATCTCGCGCGCGCAGCCTTCGCGCGCCGTCTCCCCGCCATCGAGATGCCCAGCCGGCACGCCGTAGTTACCGTCCTCAAACCCAGTTTGAAACCGCCGTTGTAATAAAATCTGTCCATCCTTCATTAGAAATAAATACGCCGAACCAATGTACGTAAATCGAGTAGTCATAATTACCAGTATACCAACACTCGCTCAACTTTTGCATTTTGCATTTTTATATTTAAAATCTTATGCCCTTGCCACCGCAAACCCCCACCTGGTATCCTTACCCCGTATGCCAATGATAATTTTTATAGTAGCTATTGCTGCTGTAGCGCTAGGAGGCGCTATGTACTACCGCACCGGAACAGAAGCTACGACAACACCAGACGCGACCGCAACCACCGAAGAAGCTCCTGCAACAAGTGGGATTAGTAACATGCTCGACGCTGCCGAAGGCGCGGCTGACGCAATAGAACAAGGTATGGGTGGTGCTGGAGCAGTGGTTGACACTCCTGCCGATGAAACCCCCACCCCAACGAGTGACTCCACCTACGAAGACGGCACCTACACCAAAACCGGTGCGTACGTCTCACCGGCCGGCCAAGAAACGGTTACCGTGAGCCTCACCCTCGAAAATGACATCATCACCGATGCCACCTTCACCGGGAACGCCACGAACCCAGGGAGTGTCCGCAACCAAAGCAAGTTTGCTGAAGGCTACAGCACCCTCGTCGTCGGCAAGAGCATCGATGCGGTTGCACTCACTGTCGTCAACGGCTCATCACTGACCGGCATCGGCTTTATGGATGCGCTTGATGCTATCAAGGACGACGCAAAAATGTAGTGGTCGTGTTTTAAAATATCCAAATTCTGCGTTGTCTACACCTCACGAGGTTCACCGTATGTCCATATACGTTTCACCTCATTCGGTTTGACGCCTTGAATTTGAAAATTTTCTAAACCCGCCCGTTAACTAAGGTTTAGCCCGGCTCAAGTAACTAGAAAAAATCAGCTGTAAATCCGGCTGATTTTTTCATACGCATTTCATGGTTCACGACACAGTATTCAAAATCATAGGCAAAGAGTGCCTCAGGCGCCATAAAGAAAAGTGCTGAGGAAAGACCGTCCGCGAGTACCGCCGTCTCTGCGTACACGAAGCTGGCGAGCACCGCTGTTGGTGAAGAAGCATCATGTGGGTCGATATAGTGATTCCGGTCCCGCCAGCGCCGACGATTAATCGCTGAAGCACAGAGCGCACCTCCCGTAATCTGCAGGCAACCAATAATCTTCTTCGGATCATTTGGGTCTTCAAGTCCACAAGAAATTGGCTCCCGGTTTGCACTGTAGTACCGTATATCCCCTGAGCCATCTACTAAGAACCGCACCACCCCCTCCATCAAGAGCATCTCGTACAGCTGATCAATCAAAAACCCCTTCCCGAGCGCCCCTAAGTCGAGGAGTACGTGCTGGTGCAATTCAATGTGGTGATTATCGACAATCGTCAGTGCCTCGGCAAAGGCTGGCACCTCCCGTACTGCAGCCTTTGGCGTCAGACTATACTCCGCGTCGTACCCGGTGTCAGAAAGTGCAAAACCAATCGCGGGGTTAATCTTCCCCTCTGTGGCGTCGTGGAGCTCGGCGTAGAGTCGGAGCATAATCACTAGTTCACCTGGCACAGCAACCATTCCCACCTGTGTCGAGAGAGTACTCACGAGTGAGTCAGGCTTAAAGCGTGAGTAGAGTGCATCAAAGGCATGCGTACGCGCCTCAACAAGCGCATACAGTTCACGAAGTCGCGCCTCTGGTAACTCATCCCAAATAGTCACCGAAAATTGCGTGCCGAGCGCCTGCCAAACATGTTTCTCCATCTAAAAAGTATGCCACCTTAGGCCAGGCCTGGGAAGTAATCTGTCACTATCCGTCGACGAGGTACTCCCATAGTGCGCAAGAGACTGCGGTACGCATTAACTAAGCCTGGCGGCCCAGAAATGTAGTAGGTAGCTGATGCCCACTCCGATACGTGTCGCTTGAGCATTGCTTCGGTGATAAACCCAGTCTCATGGACGAGTTCACTCTCGGCTGTATCTGAAAGTACATGTACCAGCTTCACCCCCACTGCCCCGGCAGCCATAAATAAATCTTGATACGCAATATCGCTTTCAGTCTTATTGCAGTAGAACAACGTCGCATTGAGGTGCTCACCTGCCGCTACAGCCGAGCGTACAAAACTCACAAACGGTGTCACCCCAATCCCACCTGCTATAAACACGCGGTGTTCAGTAGTTCGGTCGAGGGTAAAATCGCCCGCTCGCTGCGCGGCATAGAGCGTATCACCAGGCACCATTACGCTAAGTGCCTGCTTCCAGCTACTTGGCTGCGGAACTTCACGGACAGCAAAGGAAACTTCCTTCGTGCCAGGAGCAGACGCAATGGTGAAGTACCGGCGAATACCACGCACATCAGGCTTCTCGTGCGGCAGTGTCCACTCCATGTACTGCCCCGGTACAAACGAAACCAGCTGTTCACTTGCAAAGGTATATTCCACCGTTGCCGCCCCTACGTCTGTCTTCCGTAGGAGCGTTACGCGAAGTCGTGCCGGCTTGTCGGCGACAAACGTCACCAGGTTCGCCACGAGAAGTGCCAGCTCAGGTGTGCCGTATACTGGGCCAATATGAAATGGTACCGAAGACAAAACTGCAGCCACCGCAGCATACGCGTACTGCAAACGCTTCGTGCTCGGCAATGATAGCGGCTCGGTCAGCATGAAGGCAGCAAAGAAAATCGTTGGCCAAGAAATAAAGTGCCGTACCACCAGCTCGCTAATTGGCGATGGTTGCCAGAAAACGGCAATCACCGTGAGGAGGCTAACCCCAACGTACGTCAACACCAAAGGCCATCGTCGCGTCTTAATCACTACCGCCGTACCCGCAAGGAGCACAACCGGGAGGAGGTACCGTGAACCCACCCACCACTCCGCTCCCAAGTAGCCAAACAAACTGGCGAGCACGAGGACCAACGCCACTGGATTAAACACGTGCCGCAAGCGATAGCGCACCACGTACTTCAGCGCAATCGCTACCGCCCCAATGAACGCGAGTATAAGGAGCGGCAGCGGTGCCGACTCAGGAGTAAGAATCAAAAAGAGAATAAGCCCGGTGATAAACGACGATTCAATATTTCCCGGCGCCTTAAAAACGTATACACATGCACTGTGGCCCACCGCGACACCGACAAGCACCGCAGCGAAAGAAGCCACGAGTGCCAAGGGGGTTACTGCAAGCACACCTGCAACCGAGAGCGTCAACGCCGCAAACGAAATGAGCGTAAGTGCGTAGAGAACCACGCGGTACATCGTCGTCCCGTCAAGCCATGCTGCTAGTTGTTTCATACCTTTATATATAGGAGTAACACTTCTAGTATACCAATCGCTGTCTACCATACAAAAAAGCAGCACCTTTGGTGCTGCTTGTATTCACAAAAAATCTAGACCGTCATACCAAGCTCTTTGAAGACAAAACTCCATACGTCGGTCATTTCTTCCACTGTCTTGCTCACAGCACTTGAACCACCGTGCCCCGAATCGAGCTCAACCCGGAGGAGTACGGGATGTACCGACTGTGTCGCCTGCTGAAGTCGCATTGCCATTTTATAGGAATGCATCGGGTGCACCCGATCATCGCTATTTGAAGTGGTGATGAGGACTGCCGGGTACGGGGTCCCATCAACCACATTGTGGTACGGGCTATACGTCAGCAAGTAATCACGCATTTCCGGGTCATCAGGATTACCGTAGTCCGGAATCCAGTAGACCCCACCAAAGAACTTATGGTACCGCAACATGTCAGTGACTGGCACCGACGCGATTGCGGCACGAACCAAGTCAGGACGCTGCGTCACGATAGTCGAAGTGAGGAGACCCCCATTACTTCCACCTTTGATGCAGAGTTTATCCCGTGAGGTGTACCGAGTGTCATAGAGCCACTCAATTACCGCGGCAAAGTCGTCGAAGACATTTTGCTTGTTCTTTTGCATACCGCCTTCATGCCACGCCTGACCAAACTCACCACCACCCCGCAGGTTAGCTACAACGTACACACCCCCACGCTTAATGAATGGGAGAATGGACTTCTGAAAGCCGGGTGTCAAACTAATGTCGAATCCCCCGTAGCCGTAGACGACCGTGGGATTCTCTCCATTGCGCTGAAGACCACTCCGATGAATCACAAACATTGGTACACGGGTACCATCGCGCGAGACACACCACTGTTGCGAAGTCACGACCGTATCTACGTCAAACCCCACAGCTTGCTGGTAGATCAAATCAATACTGCCGGACTCTAAATCCATACGGTAATGACTCGGCGGCACCGCAAATGAACTCATCTCAAAGAAAATCTCGCTGCCTTCACGTTCATAGGTAAAGCCCTTAAGACTCCCCAACGCGGGCAACGAAACTACCTGAACCAAGGTACCCATGAGGTCATGCTCACGCACAACGGTCACGACATTCTCAAGAGACTGAACAAACATTTTCTCACCGACCAGTGCAATATCTTCAAGCACATGGCTACTCTCAGGAATGCAAACAGTCGGCACTGCACCCTGAAGCACCGCTTCAAGCGAAACGATTCGCACGTGCCAATTGGGCGCATGCTCGTTGGTCCGAAGGTACAGCTGGCCACGATGCATCACCCCGTAGTATTCAACCCCGAGCTGACGTTCGATAATCTTTGTCCATGACCCAACACCGGCGTTCTTGAGGTACAACTCTTGCCACTTCCGACCAGTTTCAGTGTCCTGACCATATACATGGGCAAGGAGATACTGACCGTCGTATGACACACTCAAGCTCGGACTATCCGTCCGCGCAAGCTGCTCACCAAAAACGAGCGTGTCATCCTCATAGTTGCTGCCTAACCGATGCAGGTAGATACGCTGGTAAAACTTACCGTCGCGCACAACATCATCGATTGCAATTCGCGGGTCACGCTTCGCGTAGTAGAAACCTGTTCCATCAGGCAACCATGCCTGGAAACGCGGGTAGTACATATCTGGAATCACATCTGGCAAATCTGCACCGGTTGCGATGTCCATCACGCGAATCTCTTTTTTGTCATTGCCCGCATACGAAACCATGTAGGCCATACGCGTGGCGTCACGACTTGGCACAAAGCCAGTCACAACCGTCGTTTTTGACTCCGACAACTCGTTTTCATCAATGAGCAACCGGGGAGTACCCGAAAGCCCATTGGAAACATAGAGGCAAAACATATCTTGATCAGAACGGCGCTGCCAAAAAAAGTACGTACCCTGACGCGGTGTTGGCAAACCGACAACGTCGGCTGAGAACAACGCCTGCATCTCTTGACGCAAGACTTCGCGTCCAGCTTGGCGCGAAAAATATTCCTCGGCAGCTGCCGCTTGGTCGGACAACCATGACAGCACCTCTGGATTACTAGTATCCTCAAGGTACTGCAGCTCGTCAGTAAACGGAGCGGGTTTTCTCGTGTTGATGTTCATATCTATCCTCATGTTGTAAGGTTCCAGTTCCAGCCATAGAAAACCATACTAAAGTAGTACTGTCAAAAATTGTCAGCCTACGTCACTACAAAAAACACCCCTGAGTGGGGTGTTTTTTACCAGGCACTTACGCAGTGGCAACTACTGCGTCATCGGCTACTTCAGGCTCATGAGCAGGAGTAGTTTCTTCCGTTGGAGTTTCCACGACCGGCGTAGCTTCCGGCGCGGTGGTCGCTTCGATAATTTCTTCTACCATAAAAAATGTATGGTTAGCTACTAAATGCGGCTCCATGAGTATACGTTGGTAAACCCAAATGACCTAATACAGCAATAGCCATAGAAAAAGCGAGCGAAGGATTCCTTCGCTCGCTGTGTATGTAGCTTAGTCGCCACCACCTCCACCGTCGCCACCACCCCCGCCACTGTCACCGCCAGAATAGCTTCCGCCCGAATCATCGCGCGTATCGTTCCGGCTCGAAGGCGTATGGTCATGGGTAGACGAACGCCGCGGTGCATCTGAGTCACCCGACAAAAGGTGCAACAGCATAAGATCGTTGCCAGTATCACTACCAGTTTCGTTCTGGCGCCGGCGTTGTGTTTCTCGCCCCGTCACCGAGTGTGGTGCCGTCGGCTGTACCGATATTGGTCGCTGCGGCCGAGTCGGTTCATGCTTCTCTTTCTTGGCGGGGATCATGAACAACCCGAGAACGAGGAGAGCCCATGCCCACCAGTAGTCCATAAAGACAGTCTGTAACATAGTTCATTTCCTTTCTCTTGCGTGTGTCTAGCTTTTATTATGTCACAGTATGACCATTTTGTCGAAAAGTCCTCAGTTTGAGTGCTCTCTATACACGTCACAATGGTACTAACTATTCATGAAAGACTTACCGAGGCAATCCGTCTTCTCTTGTATACCCATCAACATATACACCATCAACCATGAAAACTAACACATTCATTACCCTCGCTGTTGTCGCCGCCATTGCCGGCAGCGCAATTGTTCCAAGCAGTGCCAGCGCCCTCAGCTGCCTCCCGACCGACATGTACCTCAAGGATATCGTCGGCAAAGATGACGTTGTCGTGTTTGAAGCGACTGCCACTAAGCAGCTGAAAGAAAAGGCGTATACCGCTGAAGTAGTAACCGTCAGCGATGCACTCCAGGGGTACGTCGAGGAAACTACCTTCGTCTATCACCAACTCGATGAAACCTGGGGCTACCTCTGCAACCCAGGACCAGCCGAAAAAACTGGCGAAACAAGCATCTACGTTGCTGGCCGGGATGACTTTGGCAAGTACCAAGTGTACCAACGCCTCGAAGTAGACAGTGAGCTCGCTACAACACTCGTAGCTGACATCGCCGAGGCTGAAGTTGAAGGCGAAGTATCAGAGATTACCGCCGTCGATCGGAGCAACCAAATCATGACGACCATCAGCGACATGCTGAACCAAATCGTCATTCTCCTTAAGGAGCTACAGTACTGGAAAAGCGTGAAGTAATGAAAAACAAACGGCCGCGAGCGGAGCTTAGCGGCCGTTTTGCTACCCCACGCATTGAGTTGCTTAAAGTACAAAAATCTGGCATTATGTCGCGACGTTTTACAACCAGGAAACGTAATTAAGAAGAGATTGCCGGTTCGTCTAATGGTAGGACTTCGTAAAAAGGTATCCCATACCTTTTTACCTACTACCGACTATTGGGACGAGACGGTGACGAGAACGAAAGAAAATTTAATACTGCCGGTTCGTCTAATGGTAGGACTTCGGTTTCTGGTACCGACTATTGGGGTTCGAGTCCCTGACCGGCAGCACTTAGCAACAATCACCCGTAAAGGGTGATTTTGCGTTAGTGCTGCCAGGTCAGGGACTCAAAGCTACGCCTAGGAGAGTCCTAGCTATGGCCGACATGACCTACAGCAGCTCGCGAAGATGTATGACGAAGGCGCGCTCCAGGCAGTCATCGACAAGACGTATGATCTCTCAGAAATAGTTGAAGCCCATCCCTACGAAGACGCCGGCCGCAAAAAAGGCAATGTAGTGGTAACGATAGCATAAACCTCAATCTTGGTCGCTAATGCATCAAATCTATTCTTAAGAAATTTTAAGTTTTAAAGCTTTTGAGATGGATGTATCTCAAAAAGTTTAATCAAAAAATTGAAAACCATAAATAATATTATCAAATATTATAATCAAAAAAAATATTACCACTAAAAAGATGACGTAAAAGATGACGTACTTAAATATGTCGCCAATAACGAAAGCTAAATAAGATGTATCCAAACCTTTATTTACAACATCCCAATAATACGGATGCTGATTCGCTCGATTAATTACCGAAATAATTCCTGGCAATGGAACGAGTGCACTGATACCCATTAGTATGATTTTGGTACGCTGATTAATTGCATAACGAATTACATGATTCTTTGCGGAAATAATAAAGAAAACCACAAAAGGAACAAGAGTAATAAGTGAAAATGGAAGTAACACTAAACTATAGTTGAAGAAAATATATCCTAAACTAAATATGTCAAAAGGTGTATTAAGTACACAGTCTCGTGTACAACCATAAAAAATATATAGAAAATAACCTATAACAAGATACGTAAAGAATATAATAAACGGACTGAGAATAAACAGGGGGACAAATCGTTTCATGTAATAAGTATATAGTACAGAAAATGATGTGCAGCTATTATACACATCACTATTTCACCGCATCTTTCCCTCCCTACCGACTCTACTCTTCCTTTGCTACACTACCCCTATGCAAACCAGCGGACTACACCACATAACCGCCATCACCGGCGATGTGCAAGCAAACCTTAGCTTCTAAAAATGCGTACATACAAAAAACCGCCCAACCCCACTGGGATCAAGCGGCCCTACTCCGAAACGGATACATAAAGAAAAAACGCGGCGTTTTTCTATAGTAATCTTCTGCTTCAGCACCAAACCGGGCGAGGGTTTCTTTTTCCTGAAACCACCCGGCGATGAGCATCGTCGCCAGGAATAGTGCCTGCAGCACATAGAAGAGCTCGTCGTACGATGCAGGTTCAGGAAACCACGAGGTCAGATTCATCAGGAACAAGCCGGTGTACATGGGATGCCTGGTGTACCTAAAGAGTCCTGTCGTAATTAACCCTTGTGTTCTACCTTTACGAAGGTACAGAATGTGGATGCAATACATGAAGATGACCATGCCTGCAGTGTCTAGTATACGAACCAATGACCACTCTATTGCTTTGGTCTCAAAGAGCAGTACGCACAGCGCGAAAGAAAACATCATGGTCAATTGCGGGATTGTTCCCCAGCGCATGAAAGTATTTGCCTTTTCCGAATCCATCACGAACCCTCCGTTTACACTAGCGAAAACACTAACACACCTCCAGAAAATTCCAAGACTCTACTCCTTCCCCTCACCCACCCCCGCTGCAACGGTTTATTAAGGTCTAAATTATGGCCACTATGTAGGCTTACAGGCTGCACGAGTGGCCCTTTTTATTACCTACCAACTACCTATCAAGCAATTGCATTGCGCTATACTTAATTAGTATCTATTTATATAACTACACCCTCCTATGCAAAATCTGCAATTTTCTATCCAGATCACTACCTCACGAGAAAAAGTGTGGCGGACCATGCTCGAAGACGCAACCTATCGAATTTGGACTGCTACCTTTATGCCGGGTTCATACTTTGAAGGTGATTGGCGTGAAGGGTCAACCATGCGTTTTTTAGCAAAACATGAAGACAGTGACAAAGTAAGTGGAATGAAGGCGCACGTGCGAGCTAATAAAACCCATGAGTTTATTTCACTTGAACACTTCGCAGAAATTCATGAAGATGTCGAGCATCCATGGGCAGAGACCGGCTTTGAAAACTATACCTTTAGGGAATCCGCCGATGGGACTACGGTTATCGTTGACATGCTCAATGTTCCTGACGAGTACGCCGGTATGTTTGAAGAATCATGGCCAGCTGCACTTATACAACTCAAAGAACTTGCGGAACAAGCGTCATCTTAGCTCCGTAAAACCTTCTCCATCGCTTTTCCTCGAGCGAGTTCATCAACTAGCTTATCAAGATAGCGGATTTCGCGCATAGTCGGCTCTTTGACGTCTTCTACACGCACCCCACAGACAACGCCCGTGATACGAAAGCGCGCGGGGTTCATTTTTGGTGCACTCGCAAAAAAAGTTTCAAAGTCAGTTCCTTTTTTGATTTCACGCTCTACGCCTTTGGCGGTGTAGCCTGTGAGCCAGCGAATCACCGTATCAACTTCTGCTTTCGTCCGCCCCTTCTTTTCTGCTTTAGCAATATAGAGTGGATACACACTCCCGAAGCTCATAGTGTAGATGCGATGCTTGGTCATAGTCAATTCATGCTAGCACACACAAAACGAAAGAGTATACTAGGTTGTATATGAAATTCATTGTTACCTACCAAATGCCCCACCAAGGGCTTGATGCGTGGATGCAGTTACCCGAGGCGGAACGGAAAGCACAAGAACTCGAGATGCAAGCCAATTGGAACGTTTGGCTTGATAGCCACAAGAGCGCCATCATTGAAACGGCTGGTGTTGGTAGGCCAAAGCGCATTACCGCTCGTGGCGCCGAGGATGCTCGAAACGATATCATGATGTACTCGTTCGTCGAAGCAGAATCACTTGAAGCAGCTACCGCTATCTTTATCGATCACCCACACTTCGGCATTCCTGGTGCCACTATCGAAGTCATGTCGGTCAATACAGCAGTGAGTTAACGCTTACGGCCATCGGTGCGTGTAATCTCATAGGGTCGCATCATGGCAGGTGCCGATTTGCACATTGATGTATTTGAAGAGTACACTTTTAGTTTCTTCAAGAATTTCAGCTGGAGTAACTACCGAAAAGGAATAGTCTGTGCTGTATAATCAGTGTATACCTATGAAATATATTTTATACCTCATACTCGTTGTGGTCTTTTTTTATGGAGCAACTCCCTACAACGCTGCAGCAGCCACTAGTACTAACCAAGCAGCTCAGATTGAAAGTTTAAAAAAGTTACTCGTACAATTGCAGGTCCGGCTCGCAATCTTAACCGCAAAGAATACGGCAACTGCCACCATCCCGACACTCACCTATGAACGCAAAACTAATTACGTGGACGAAAATATCAATCGTTTCGGAGTAACCTTACTCTACTCCGGACCAACCTCATGCTCGGCAACAGCAAAAAAATACAGAGTGTACTTTGGTGACGGCACTTCTGCTCCTGCTGACTGCAAAGGTGTGGTTGACCATATATACAAACGAAGTGGTACGTACACCGCAAAATACACTGAAAATGGAACAGTGATTGCAAAGGTGAAAATTGTACTTGATGGAAGCACACCCAAACCAACCCTTACCATTCCAGCACCTCTCTACGATTCTCCAGCAATTACTGCCACCATGAATGTTGTAAGTACTGGGAATCGCTCAATTAAAGTGACTGGCGTTATTACCCCGCCTAAAAATTGTGTCGGTACCGAGCAAATGGAAGTACAGCTACGCTTCACTGATGAAAACATGGTTTCATACACACTGAGCACATGTAAGCCACGAGAGTTTGAAATGTCCACTACGTACGATACGAGCTCCCTCAACTTCTTCCCTGAACTACGCACTCGCTGGGTAGATGCGACAAATAACACCTGGACATACACAGATCTAGTCCGATATCGTGTCGACTTCTCCCTTTCTGACGATACTCCACAAATTATCAAACTCGGTGCAGCTTCAAAGGGCTAGCCCTGTACACTGACGGAAGCTCATTACGGCATGCAACTCTTAAACAAATATTTAGCACTCAGGAGAGACATTAATCGGCGTTCACTCGTGGGTATGGGCTTACTCTATGTATTTGTAGGAGTCGTTTCCGCATACTTGTTTGCTACAAAAATTCACTTGGACTACACTCACGAAACCATGGGTGACCTAAAGTCTTGGTACAGCTTCAGTCGCTTTGGGGATAACGTTTACTGGAAGCACGGTTCAGTCTTTTCACCCTACATACAACTACCAGCTGATAGAGACACGTTTACGACTCTTCATCAGACACTGGCATACGACAAAAATAATATTTACTTTTCTGAAAAGCCGCTTTCAGTTACCACTGAGCAGTTTAAGCACTTTGTTTTTGTTCGATGTGAAGGTAATCCAGTTTACTTAATATCTGATGTCAAAAACAATGTATACCAAATTGATGGGTGGCACCTATCGACCTCCGATACTCCGCTCGAACTTATTCAGTACATAGACAACGCCGATACCCCGGACACCAACCCACTAACGTTTGAACTTGAATCTAGATGTACAAAGATACTCGAAAGATAGTTGAGTAATTCAGCTCGTTAGCCATCACTTCTTTAAGTCACCCGCTAAGCCGCAGTAATATTTCCCAACCTGAACCGGCTCTTTCAGTATGAATAACACATTAGTTGGAGCAATCGCCGTCATTGTCATTGTTGTTGGTGGTATTTGGTACTGGTCAACACGTGATGTAGTCGTAACCACTACCCCAGAGCCAGCCGTACCCACACCTGTCGTCACCCCGCAAGCAACCGCGAGTACCTACACGAACAACGAACTAGGCTATTCGATAACCCTCCCAACGAAGCAAGCCTCAACCGCGAGCGAAATCCTTTACAGTGTTGATACTGCCTACTCATATACCAAAGACCCCGATACGGTTATTAAGGGCGTGCAATTCACTATCCCTGGCGGATTAATTGGCAACACCAATCTAAGCAAGGACACCTACCTCAGCATTGAATCACTGGATGATGTGACGACCTGCGAGGCTGAAGCCTTTATTGCGTCTGAATCGGTAACCTCACGCATGATTACTGACGGTGGCAAAAGCTACTCGTTTGCCACCACGAGCGAAGGGGCGGCCGGTAATCGCTACGACGAATACCTCTACGTGCTACCTGACTCAAGTCCATGCACCGCACTACGCTACTACATCCACACGACCGCTCTCGAGAACTACCCGGCAGGTACCGTCACCGCCTTCAACCAAACTGCCCTCCTCAACACCTTCGACCAAATCCGCCAATCACTTACGTTCACTGAGTAACCAACAACTACGCAGCACCGCATTAAAACTACAGCCACCTGAAGCTGTAGTTTTTTAGTACCAATCTTTGCTACACTACCTCTATGACCAAACTCGCGTCAGGTGTTGTTCACACTATTCCCGCCGACTTGCGAAAGGCGCTTTTACATACCGACGCGGTGGCTGCCGCTTGGAATAGCCTCACCCCTTTAGCGCGGAACGAGTGGATTTGCTGGACCACCTCAGTGAAACTCGCAAAAACGAGGCAAGAGCACATAGAACGCCTCGCCTACGACATAACCCACGGCAAGCGTCGTCCGTGCTGCTGGCCAGGCTGTCCGCATCGCCAGAAAGGCACAAAATAAGGAATCGGCGTATACTATTTGCTATAACATAAACCACCATGTATTTCTTTCTTTTCAACTTCCTCAGTTTTTGGCTTTCAGTTGCTGGTCTCGCTCTCCTCTTCATTACCATCGGTCTCTTCGTCGATTACTACCGCTTTCAGAGTCGCTACTACACGCGCTACGTACACCGCTTCGCTTGGCCAATCATTATGCTGACAACTACTGGTAGCGTCGCCCTGTCGCTTGTCTACTCTGAGTACTTTGGTTTTATCCCCTGCTCACTGTGCTGGCTTCAGCGTATCGCCATCTATCCACAAGCCCTCCTTTCAATTATTGCCTTCAAAACAAAGGACACAGTATTCTTTCCGCTCTACGGCATTGGACTTTCTATCTTCGGCCTTATCGTAGGTATCTACCAGTACATCTACCAAATGCTGCCCCAAGAAGCTTCGGCTGGCCTTATGCCGTGCCTGGCTGACGGCACCGCCGACTGTGCCGCAAAAGTTATCAACCAGTTTGGCTTCGTCACCTTCCCGCTCCTTTCTGCCATCACCTTCCTCTTTTTGATTGTGCTGTACCTCAACCTACGCCGCGCTAACGCTCGCTAAAGACAACGTTGCCGTTCTGTAGTATTGTTCCTCACTGAAAGCTCTTCAGTAGGAGGAACGAATGTCGCTGAATACCTACCTAATCAACTGGTCTGGACATGCCATTCCAGACGCTGAAATGATGGTTATGCGCCGAGTCGCCATTGAAATGAAAACTATTCATGGCGTTGCAGAAGTGGAGTTTGTGCACGACATCTGTGCCGGCATCGTTCGTTTTGAAAAGGATGGCGTGTTTGGTGCGGTGGGCGGTCTCTTTTTTTGGGGCGACTTCGGCGCGAAAAATAACCAACCAAATACCGTAGACTTCTTTATTCCCCGTTACGCCCTTCACCGGCGAGAAATTGGTATGGTAATCAGCCAGTCATTCCGCCGCGAAGGCAATACGTATATATCTTCCGGCTACCCTGAAGATGTCGACGAAAAAACCGCTCGTGGCTCGGGAAAGCTCAAAGTTACTGTTCGGCGAGAAGTTTAGAAAACTTCCACCTGTACAAAGACCGGCGCATGCGCTCCGGTCTTTTTTTATAGCGCACGAGAGTGATATTGACATAAACACGAAACGTTATACCATTCGCGCAGTTGTTTTTTGGAAAAGGAGCTGACAATGGACACACTCTTCTCGATGCCACTTGCTGCACTACACAATCACTCGCAAGCGCTGCACCCGCTACCCTACACAATGGGCCAGGTGACTGAGCTGATTACGTTAGCCCGCGCGGTCAGACGACGCTCATACGCACCGTACTCGCACTTCAACGTTGGTGCCGCAGGCCTCTTCGCCAACGATCAAAAGAGCGCCAAGGTGTACGTTGGTGCCAACGTAGAGAACGCTGCCTACTCACCCACGTTTTGTGCTGAGTGTGTCGCGGTAATGGCTGCACGAACCAACAAGTATCACGAGCTGCACATTATGGCCGTATGCGGCGGCCCTGATTCCTCAGTGGCTCTCGATATACGGAAAAAAGCCGCCAAGGACTGGGTTGCGCCCTGTGGCCGGTGCCGGCAGGTCATGGCCGAGACAGCGAATGATAACTGTCTTGTTGTCCTCGTGCGAGATGATGACGAAGTGATGGGTGTTCGCTTCTCCGAACTCTTTCCGCTTTCTTTTGGTCCAAAGAACCTCGGCATCAACCCGAGCGACTATCGGACATAATCGAACCGCAACGTACGTACAGACCGGAGCTATGCTCCGGTCTTTTTTAGTTGCTACGCTACCGCGCTTTTGGGCACCGCCACGGACACTCAGTGTTGACGAGTTCTGGCGCAAAGCGGACATGTACTGTACCGGTATTCTTCAGCATAAATATCTTCACCAAGAAGCGTCCTGCCTGAAGCAGTGAAAGTCTATCCTCATGGCACATGTGCGCCACAAACAGCGTAATGAAAACCGAGTGCGAGACGACCACAATCCTGGAATCAGGTGGGAACGTTGCTAGGTACTGCTTGGCTTCTTTTATACGCCGGCGAAACGCTTTATAACTCTCCCCTTCACCATTGTCTCCATCACCCCCCGCACGACCAAAGTACCAGCGGACCAAGTACCCGATTGTCTTAAAGCTTCGGTGGTAGTGACCATTGATGTTGTCAGGGCGAATAAGCTCCTGGAAGAGTCCGTTCGTCTCCGGAATAAGTGCGACCGTTTCTTCAATGAGACGCGTTGTCTCTACGGCTCGTATCTGTGTACTCGTGATAAGGTGCGTCGGTTTTAGAGCGGCCACTACCGGCCCAGCTGCACGAGCCTGCATGGTGCCGCGCTCAGTGAGACGAGTTGCATCAGGTTGGTTTCGCTTCGCAACGTTGCCATTGGTCTCGCCATGGCGGATGAAATAAATATCAATCATACAGAAATTATTCAGCAAAGTGCGCAGTATCGTTCCAGGTAACTAACTTCCAAGTGATACCATCGCACTCAAACAAGGTGATACCGGTATTGTGTGCCTTCATACTGTGCGCTGTCTGCCACGCAACGGCTGGGGTAAGTTGCTTTTGGTGGAGTAAGTAGGAAACCAAAAAACGAAGCAAGTGGCCATGTGAGACCACTACCATCGCTTGCTCATCGCGCTGCTCAAGCATCGACACCCCATCGGTGACGCGTGCCAAGATATCGGAAAAATTTTCCCCGTCTTCGAAGCGCCAATCAGGGTCAGCGTAGTTGAGCGCTTCAGCGGCATGAAAAGCCTCATAGGGTTCAGTCCCGTGCGCGGCCCCATGAATTGAGGTTGGTCGAATCACTTCATGAAAGAACTCAGTCGTCTCAAGGGGCAGGTTCTTCGCCTCAGCAATATATCGCGCTGTGTCTTGTGCTCGGTCCATATGGCTCGCTAACACTGCCTCAATTGGGAGTGACGTAAACCGCGCTGCCACCTTCATGGCTTGCGTGTGACCAGTTTCGGTTAATGGCGTGGTTGCCGTTTGCGAAAACCCGTTAAGGTTCCCCTCTGCTTCCCCATGCCGCACAAAATAGATTTTTTTAACAGACATACAGTTAGACAGTTGGGTTAATGATTTCAATCACGGCGAGTTCCAGCGGGAGGTAGGGCAACTGTGACTTCCCTAGACGCTCACTGGCATTAAGGAGGCGGACCAAAGCGTGCGAGTTAAGGGGTGAGGGTGTGGCAGCTGCGAGGGCTTTAAGCTGCGCCGCATCACTCTCTGAGAACGGCGCCAAGATACTTTCTGCCTTATTCGGCATATTGCGCAAGAGCATAATCGCCCGTACTCGCTCCAGGAGGAGTCGCATGAAGAGCTTTACGTCAGCATGACTCACCATCGCTTCAGCAATAGCGCCAAGTGCTACTTCAGCATTCTTCTCGTGGAGCGCACCAACGAGCGCACCAATGGTTGCTTTCTTTGGCGCACCAATAATCGCTGCCACTTCATCAGCTTCACCGATAGTATCACCGGAAGCTAAAAATACTTTCTGGGTGATACTCAAGGCGTCACGGAACGAGCCGTCGGCGGCAATCGCAATAAGATCGGCGGCATCAGGCTTCATGGTAAAGCCTTCCTTTGTGGCAGTATCCATAATCATGAGAGCGAGTGCTTCTCGTGACGGTTCACGCATGCGGAACACCTGGCAGCGCGAAAGAATGGTGTCGAGAATTTTCTCTTCTTCAGTGGTCGCTAGGATAAACACCACGTGTGCTGGTGGCTCTTCCAGTGTCTTTAAAAGAGCGTTAAACGCGTCCTTCGTGAGCATGTGCACCTCGTCGATAATGTACACCTTGTACTTCGACTCAAAGGGTACCGTATGGACCGCTTCGCGCAGTTCACGGATGTCGTCAATCCCACGGTTACTAGCGGCGTCTATTTCGTAGAGATCAACAGGCGAGGTGCCAATAGCGGCGGCAAAGATGCGTGCCAGTGTAGTCTTCCCGGTCCCCCGAGTGCCCGAGAAAATCATCGCGTGCGGAATCTCCCCTTTTGCAATCGCTCCTTGTAGCACAGTCACGATGTGCTCCTGATTACGCACTTCAGCAAAGGTTTGCGGACGGTGCTTTCGGTAGAGGGCGACGTGAGAAGACATAGAAAAACAGAAGTTATAAAGTAACGGCACTAGTATAGCAAATTGTCCTACTCAAAGCCCACCACTGCCCCGGTATAGGCCCGCAGGGCCTGCATATCGGCC
>CAYRMU010000004.1:0-1463 GCA_964425655.1 uncultured Candidatus Saccharibacteria bacterium
TCGCTCGCTCATAATCTAGCACAAAAGCTTTTTCGATTACCCACCACCAACATCTAAAAAACCCAGGGGTGGCCTGGGGTTTTTTAGATGTTGGTGCGGCCAGGGGTAATCGAAACCCCGACTAATCCTTGGCAAGGACTCATTATACCACTTAACCATGGCCGCAAATATTAAGTTTTAGAACTCTTTTAGAGCCAGTTCAATCCAACGATTGAGCTTTTGCTTTAAAACAGTGCTGCCGATTATAGTATTACCGACGCCAAATTGCAACGTCTCTTTTGAACTGGAGCCTTTAATAACTTGGGTTTTATAAAACTGCGCGACTGAAATGCCCGTCTTCTTACTCCAGTGTTTCATTGCCTTTACTTCGTCATGGGTAGGGTAGAGGGTGAGCCAAAACTTAATCGTTGTTTTATCAACCCCTAAAAAGGCCACCACGAAGCGAATGAACACAAGGTGAAGTGATGCTCTACTCGTACTCAAGCGCAGCTGTACGGGGCTTTTTAGGTCACCAAGCGCGATATAGAGCATGAGTCCAGCCATGAAGTGGGGATCTTTCTTGTAGTGGGCGTATTCGGTCTCGGCAGAGCGTACCGCTTCGCTGTAGCGATTCTTTCGCTCCGCAGCACGGGCTTTGTTTAGTAGTGATAGGCGCTTGGTGTTCTCGCGCGATGCACGTGCGGCATTATCCTTCGCGACCACCTTCGAGAATTTCTTTTTGCTACACCAATTGCTCACCGTCGCCTTAGAAACGCCGCAAATCTTGGCAATTTCAACGTAGGTAAAGCCACGTTCCCTGAAAGCGAGTGCCTGCTTATATATTTCCTCATTTCGTACCATACAGTGTGTATATTATATATGGTGATGATGGTTCAGGATGGGGGATATAAACAGGCCCCACATCAAATGACGTAGGGCCGTGAACGATTATCTATTTTTTATTTTGGCGGGCACTGATGGCCTGCTTCGTGCGCTTATCTGGGCGACCAACATGCCAGTTCCCGCAGAATTTGCATTTGTAGCTTCGGTATTGGGGACCAAGTCGTCTGAGGTGCTGTACTGCGGCCGTTTGGTCGGCATGTTTTACCTTTGATTCACACGATCGATACCGTAGCCTTCTTTTGCTAGCCATGGAAACGTCCTTTCACCAGAGTATCTGATCGATAAGGTACCAGAGGGTATTTTTACGTCAATATAGTTCGAAGGAGACTGTCCTGTTGGTGCACCCACCATGAATTCGACATATCAGGCAACGGCTTCGAGTCCTGACGAACAGTCCCCCGGGACTCGGTCACCAGTTTCTAACGTTATTCGTCGCAAGCTCCTTATAACGTAAGTACTGTCGACCCCGCCTCGCCGGCCCAGAGGGTCCCCGGCTCCGTCTTTCGAGTCATGACGAACATACGTATGTGGTCACGAATCACTAAGTATATTTGTTCGCTTCGCTCCAAATCTACTAAGTG
>CAYRMU010000004.1:1473-40543 GCA_964425655.1 uncultured Candidatus Saccharibacteria bacterium
TTACGTCAATATAGTTCGAAGGAGACTGTCCTGTTGGTGCACCCACCAGGAATTCGACATATCAGGCAACGACTTCGAGTCCTGACGAACATACGTATGTGGTCACGAATCACTAAGTATATTTGTTCGCTCCGCTCCAAATCTACTAAGTGTTCTCGACCCCGCCTCGCGCCACCAGGATCTCGACCCTTACAGGGTCAGTACCCCAATTGGCTAGATTGATTCGCTTCGCTTTCAATCTAGCTCAATCGGGCTTCGAGTCCTGACGCAAAGCCTCCCAGGCTTTGCTGTGGGTGCACATACGAAAAAGCGGCCCAGAGGCCGCTTTTTCGTATGTGCACCCACCAGGACTCGAACCTAGAACGACTGATCCGAAGTCAGTTATGATATCCATTTCACTATGGGTGCAGTGATGCTGCTTTTGGCAACAGGCCATACTATACGACTCTTAGCGAGAAAAGGCAACGTGTTTCTGCTACAATCTAAGGAACATGATTGTCCGTAGTGATATTCCTACAGAAGTACTGCTCGTGACCGACACGCTCGAAAAGGCTGGTTTTGAGGCGTATTTAGTTGGCGGGTGTGTACGTGACCTGGTCATTGGCAAGACCCCGAAAGACTGGGATGTGACTACCAATGCCATTCCAGACCAAATTGAAGCACTCTTTCCAGAAACGTTCTGTAATAATGACTTTGGCACGGTTGGTGTAAAGAACGAAACAACCGAAGATCCCCGGCTCAAGGTAGTTGAGGTAACACCCTACCGCCAGGAAGGAACGTATAGTGACGCACGCCGGCCTGACAGTGTAGCGTTTGGCGTATCGCTTGAGGAAGACTTGAAGCGTCGCGATTTCACCATTAACGCCATCGCGTGGCGACCACATGGTGAGCAATTGGTTGATTTATTTGACGGGGCAGGGGATATCAAGAAGAAACGGCTCAAAACGGTTGGAAACGCTGATGAACGTTTTGCTGAGGATGCGCTTCGAATGATGCGGGCAGTACGTCTCGCAGCTGAACTTAATTTTGCTATTGAAGCTGACACAATGGCTTCAATTATTAAGAATAGCCATCTTTTAGAGCGTATTTCGATTGAACGTATCTCTGAGGAGTTCTACAAAATCATGATGAGTGCGACGCCAATGCAGGGGATTGTCTACCTTGAGCGGTTGGGAATGTTGCCATACGTGATGCCAGAACTCCTCGATGCGATTGGGTGTGAACAAGGTGGCATCCACGCCTTTGATGTTTACGAACACATTTTGCGTACGCTCCAAGCAGCTGCTGACAAAGGCTACGGAGCCGAAATGCGCTACGCTGCCCTCCTCCATGACATAGGGAAACCACCGACTCGCCGAAGTGGGGCTAAAAATAAAGAGTATTCGTTCTACGGACACGAAGTCGTGGGGGCTAAAATGACTGCCAAGATCCTCCGCCACCTTAAAATGCCTCGTGACTTCTCAGATACAGTCATTAACCTCGTCCGCTGGCACATGTTCTTTGCTGACCCTGATCTCATCACCCTGTCAGCCGTCCGTCGCACAATTACACGTATCGGTGAGGAGAACATTGAAAACCTCCTTAATCTCCGCGTCTGTGATCGGATTGGCACCGGTCGCCCAACCGAGCAACCATTCCGCTTCCGCAAGTACAAGGCCATGGTAGACGAAGCGTTACGTGATCCTATTTCGGTAAAGCTACTCAAGATTGATGGGGGAAAGATAATGGATATAACAGGTGAAAAGCCAGGTAGAAAGCTGGGGTACGTACTCCATGCACTACTGGAAGAAGTACTCGAGGAGCCGACAAAGAATACGGAAGCCTACCTGACCGCACGCACCCTCGAACTTATGGCACTCTCGGATACCGCCCTTGAAGCCCTCGGCACCGCCGGAAAAGAAGCCCAAGCCAAGGAAGAAGCCTCTGCTATTAAGGAAATCCACCGTTCGCATAAGGTCGGGTAGCCGTTACGGCCAAGTTAGGCAGCGCTGCGTAAACGACGCGAGACAAAAGCTCCATGAGAGTGATAGCAGCCCTATCTAGAGCCGTTTCAAGAATAATTTGTCCGTCTTTATGGTCGATTTTGGCACATAAAAGTGGGACAAAATATCAGGCTCAAAGGCAGAAAATGCAAAAAGGACGCAAAACTCTAGGTTTTGCGTCCTTTTTTGGGGATAAGTGAAATGATAGCTATTAGCTGCTTGTTATTAGTCACGAAAACATTTTTGCCTCAAGATTGAGTGCATCACGAAGAAAAGAGAGGAAATTTCCGAGATTAGTTCTGGATGAAGAACGAAAGAAACGGGTGCATATTTTACGAGCGGTATATAGACATACCGTGAGGAAAATATGCGCCCGTTTCTTGAAGTTATTCGCCAGAAATGACTCGGAAATAGAAAAAGACCTGAGGGTGATGATGGCTAATGAAACTTAGCTGCCATCATCCTCAGGTCTTTGTGTTTCGAGCCGTTATTTTTACGAGACTTAGTCTCAGGTGGTTGTCCAAGATGGACTTCCTATTGATGGGCTCTTTTGTGTGCTTCTATTTTTTCATCTGGTTTTTTGAATCAGATTTGTTCTTTGGTTTGTTCTACTTCTGTGTAAGCTTCGTACATTAGTTTTTTGCATGTACTTTGTTTGTTATGAGCTGCGTGCGAGGATTGTAGCTTGCGCTGTTCTCCTCGCTTCAGCTCAAGACAAACGCTTACTGTAGGGTGGGATGTTATGAACTTTAGAGAGTTGGAGGTATTGAACTCTGTTTGCTATGTGGAATGTACTCTTTACGGGATGCTCGGTAGTGTCTTTTACAAGTCGCTACTTTTTGTTGCATCTGCGCGCCCTCTCTGGGCCTGCGTATATACTATGTCCTAGAGCAATGTGTGTAAAGGACAAGTGGTGTGTATAACTGTGGAGAAGTGTCCTTGTGTGTCTTTTATAAGAGACACACGATTTTGGAAATGTCTTTTAATGGCTCAACTGCACCGTGGTTTTCAGCTCGCGTGCAGAGTGTTTGACAAAATTGAAAAACGTGTGCTTTTGATGCACACGTTTTTCAAGGTATTCATTTGTGCGTTCTAGTCAGCGCATGGACGCTCGGGCACTCTGCACTTAGGTGAGTGTGAGATCGACTGAAACAGGACAGTGATCACTCCCCATGACATCGGGGTGGACCTTCGCGTTCTTCAAAAGTGAGCGGATGTTTTCACTAATCATGATGTAGTCGATACGCCACCCGACGTTGCGCTCGCGTGCACCACCGAAGTGACTCCACCAGGTGTAGAGCTCCGGGGTAGTTGGCTGCAGTACGCGAAGGGTGTCGAGGAAGCCGGCCTCGAGCATAGCAGCAAACCCGTTCCGCTCCTCTGCGGTGAATCCTTTCTTCCCCTCGTTCTCTCGAGGACGAGCTAAGTCAATCGGCTGGTGCGCCACGTTAAAGTCGCCACAGAAAACAACCGGTTTATCCTCAGCGAGACGCTTCATGAAGTCGAGGTAGGCCGGATCCCAGTGTAGGCGCATCGTTATTCGTGACAAATCGTCCTTGGCGTTTGGCGTGTAGACGGTAGAAAGGTAGAATTCCTCAAATTCGAGCGTTAGAACACGACCTTCTTTCATGGTGTCCCCGTAGACGTCGTTGAGTTCATACGAAGCTGCGATATCCTCTGGAATCCCAAAAATGGCTTCAATTGGCGGTATTTTGGTGAAAATGGCAGTTCCAGAATACCCCTTCTTCTCGGCCGAAAACCAGTACTGGTCGTACCCCGGGTACAATCGCGCAAATTCTTCGACGACCTGGTCCTCCTGCGCTTTGGTTTCTTGAAAACAAACCACATCAGGTTGGTGAAACGCTAAAAACTGTTGCAATAAGCCTTTTTTCTCTACCGCCCGAATACCATTAACATTCCATGAATAGATTTTCATAAAAGGCAGTATACCACCTGCTATACTGAACCTACATGGCTACTAAAAAAACGTTGACGCTCAACTACTTTATTAAAAACCTCGGTATTATTGTCGGTATTGTGCTTGTTTGGCGTGGTATTTGGTACGTTCTCGACGCAATCGACCTTATTTTCTTTGGCGGCAAGCATATCTACACCGCCATCGGTGGTATTATCGCCGGCTTCCTCATTCTCTACATCCCCGACAAGGACCTCAAAGAAATAGAGAAACTATAGGAAGCATACAGCTGAGCCAGATTGCAAAATTGCTTTCCGTGTGGCACTATCCTGGCCGACCGTTCACCAGAAGGAACCTATACCATGAGCGACCCGATAATTGCTGGCTACCTAGAGTGGCGCGACGCCCAAATTGCCACCAGGGCACCCGGGATTCCGTTTGACTTTTGTGGCGCTAACTATGTGGTCGAATTCACCCACGATGGAAGGCGCATCTTAGTTGGCCCCGCCCCAAAAGGGTACCAAACCGCTGCGTAATCGGACGCATAACCGCCATCTCTTAAAAAGAGCTGGCGGTTTTTTGACGCCAACCAAAATAAACCATATAGTAGCCGCAGATGCAGCCCGGAAGGAGATTAGGCAATGAAAGAACACCCCCCGACAACCCCAACTGCTTGCAACGCTGAATGCGCTTCCTGTGGAGCAGGGCTCCTCGTACGGAATGACGGACGGTACCCGGCGACTCGTGTCCCCGGCAATCCAACACGACTCGTGTTCTGCACCAATGAGTGTAAAGTGGCCTGGCACAATAATCACTGTCGATACTGCGGAGCAACACCGCGCACCACCATCCTCACAGTTATCGTGAATACCGACCAGTACTGTTCGGCGGAACATTATCGCCTCATGGACCAGCCATCATTTCGATTGGTGCCCTAGCTACCCGTCCCGCCATTACCAAAGCACCCCGCCTGTGGGTGCTTTTTTATTACAAATTTTGACAACCGTCTAAAATGCGCTACGGTATACCTATGACTTCTCGTCACACAGCCATGAGCCTCGTGCTCGTCGTACTTCCTAACCGAACTATTCGGGAGTCTTAGTGTGTGAACGAAAAGATGCATGACACGTAAGCGGGCTCCCTACAGGGAGCCCGCTTTCATTTGTTCTTCAAAGTAAGAAAGGGAACTACCATGCTCGACAGAGCACTACCTACTCCCGCGATGCGCTTCTTGACCGTTCGAGAAGGTTGGTTTCTCGGCTATCCGGTGATTGGTGAAGCGCCTATGCAACTGATACAGGCGCGACCGCCGAGTGCGTACTCCCGGTGGGAATTTATTACGCGGGACAGTCTGACGGCTGATGAGTGGCACCGGTTGGCAACGGCCAACTACTGCCACTGGTACCTACTCGCCGGTGGTCACACGAAGGACACCAGCCTGCAGACGGAATGGATGCTGCTCTATGGGAAACCATGCGCTGCAGCGCACAGTACCTTGCGGCACGTTAAACCAATAACAGAAGTTGCGGGCAGTGGCATTGGTGTGTAAGCGACAGTGGTACTAAAAAAGCGCACAATGAGTGCGCTTTTAATCAATCTTCGAAATGGCCACCGGGCCTGGTCTGCACCGTATTGGCAAACGGTGCCAAAACCCGGTCTCGCTGTGGGTGGCGACACCCAACAGCAACATCACGCGTTACATTCGCCGCGGGAAACATCCCTAATAGGCGCGGTGTTTCTTCTTGGGCGTTGTTATTATTATCTTCAAGCGGCATGGTCATCCCCCTGTATTGCCTGTACTTGTACTACGGTCTTCCAACCGAAGCTGGTGTAGTCCGAATCTTTGGTGCTGATCCGGAGTAAACGTACCTAACGATACCCTTGACCGAATCACCACCACTCTAATGAGCCCGTAACGGACTCTCTACTTTTGCACTATCAGACCCGCTATGTTGCCACACCCAGACGGGCGGAGCACCACCTCCACCGCAGACACGGTGGGTATAATCTGCATATACATAGATATATAGCCAATCAGTATTCCTGTCAAAGCAAAAGACCACAGATAGGTGGATAATCAATTACGGCACGAGCCAGCACACCGGTGTACAACTGCCACCAACAGACCCCGGATGCTTTACAATAGAGACAGATAGTACACTTCCTGCAGTATTTATTTTTATAGTTTTACATTGCATATGGATAACGAACAATCTAATCAAGGAACACCAGCACCAGCTGCTCCAGTGGCAGCAGCCCCAGCACCAGCACCAGCCGAAGCTAAACCAGCCGCCGAGGGAGTTGATAACGATCTCTTAATGGGTATTTTGTGCTACCTAGGTCCACTCGTCTTAATTCCATTTTTGACCGCAAAAGAGAACCCGTTTGTTAAGTTTCACATGAAGCAAGGTATTGTACTCGTTGGAATTTGGTTCATTACCTATATCGTGCAAGAGACCGTACTGCCATGGCGCTACTGGGAGATTGTAGGCTTCATCAATCTTGGTATTGCTATCCTTTCAATTATTGGCATCGTCTTCGTCGTACAGAAAAAGCAGATGGCCATTCCAATCATTGGAAACTTAGCTGAGAATATCAAGATTTAGAAAGAGCGCACAACACGCAGCTGATGACAAAGGGCGGCCGGTGGCCGCCCTTTGTCATTTCATAGGAGCGACTACACGTAGGTATATTGACTTTACATATAAATATGGTAGGGTTCGCCCATATGAAATCAATCCTCGCGACTTTCAGTGCCGTATTTTTACTACTAGCGAACGGAGCAGACGCAGCTATTCCCGCGGTATACACCAACGACAATATCTGGACGAGCGAACATGACCGTCCGGTACAGGTCACCCGTGACACCGTTGGCAACTTCAGTGGGACAACTGCAACCGGTAAGGTGTTCTACCAGACCAATATTGAAAACAGTCTCGCGATTCGCCTCCAGCGCTTTGCCATTGATGAAGCCTTCTTCTACGTGTCTGACAAAGGCATCATTATTGCTCCCAATGATACCGTTGCACTCTCTATTTACCTCACCCGTCTCGGGTAGGGAACGGTTGCGCAACTTCAGAAACGAGCTGCCTCTGGCCGCTCGTTTTTTGGTATGTAGGCAAGTGACTTCTAGAGGCGTACAATGAGAGAGATATGAAATACATTTTCTTTGGTCTGGTTCTTATATTGCTACTCGGCGGTGGGTACTATTTTGTCAGCAACACTAATAAAAGTGCGTACACTGCCGAAGAGGCCACTACACCGATTGCTGCACCAACACCACCAGTCAGCGAGACTGCCACAACGAGCGAAACGGTGACCGCGCGACCGCCTCGAGAAACGATTGGCACTTCGGCTGACGGCAACGATATCGTTGCGTACCACTTTGGTGAAGGTGACACGGAACTCCTCTTCATCGGCGGCATTCACGGTGGATATTCCGTTAACACGAGCCTACTGGCCTTTACCCTCATTGACCACCTCGAAGCAAATCCTGACCTCATTCCAGACAATGTGACCGTGACGGTAATTCCCGTACTCAATCCCGACGGACTCAAGCGCGTGACGGGTAGCACCGATCGCTTTGACATTGATGATGTCAAAGCGGATACCGCCACCAAGATTGCTGGTCGCTTCAACGGCAACGAGGTAGACCTCAATCGGAACTTTGATTGTGAATGGAAGCAGGAAGGAACCTGGCAAAGCCGTACGGTGAGTGGGGGAGATGCAGCATTTTCAGAACCTGAGGCAGCTGCAATTAAAAAGTATGTTGCGGAGTTTAGACCGGCTGCTGCCGTGGTGTGGTACAGTGCCGCTGGCGGTGTCTATGCTTCAAGCTGTACCGATAGTGTCACTGACGACACGCGCATACTCATGAATACCTACGCTGCAGCTGCCGACTACGAAGCTGACGATAGCTTTGATTTCTATGCCATTACTGGTGATATGGTGAACTGGCTAGCCAAAGAAAATATCCCCGCCATCAGCGTACTCCTCACTGATCACACGAACGTTGAGTGGAGTAAAAATCGCGCTGGTATTGAAGCGGTACTCAGTAACTTTGCTGAATAATGTTGCAATCACGAACGCATCTACTGATCAGTGGTCTACTCATCAGTATCGGTATTGGGGCACTGCTTTTCGTCACGCTATTTCGGAGTACCCCAAGTGACGCACCACTCGCACCAACCGCACCTGAAGCAACAAGTAGCGCCCCCGCTCTTCAACCCTACCAGCGGTACGAAGTTATCGGCACCTCCGTAGAAGGACGAGCACTTGAATCATACTCATTTGGTAGCGGCGACACACGCCTTCTCTTCGTCGGCGGCATGCATGGCGGGTACGAATGGAACACTGTCCTCTTGGCCTATGCAGCAATCGATTACTTAGCAGAAAATCCTGAACTCCTTCCTCCGTCAGTCACGGTGACGATTATTCCCAATCTCAACCCCGATGGCACAGCTCTCGTTACCGGTATGAATGGTCGTTTTACGGAAGCAGATATTGACCCTACTACAGCAACTGAACCTGGCCGCTTTAATGCCCGCAGTGTCGACCTCAATCGCAACTTTGCCTGTCGGTGGCAACCAGAAAGTACGTGGCGCGGGGAAGTGGTAAGCGCTGGGACAGCCCCGTTCTCAGAACCAGAAGCTGCTACCCTTCGTACCGTGGTCAGTAGTACCAATCCGACGGCTGTTGTCTTTTGGCATAGCCAAGGCAACGCAGTCTATGGCGCCGAGTGTGGGGGAGGGATTAGTAGTGGCACGACCGCACTCCTTACAACCTATGCAACTGCAGCCGGCTACCAGGCCATTCCACTCTTTGATGCCTATCCGATTACCGGTGACGCTGAGGGCTGGCTCGCTACCCTTGGTATCCCCGCCATCACCGTTGAACTCTCGACGCATACAGCACTCGATTGGGAAAAGAATCTAGCAGGACTGATGGCAGTTATCACCGCCTACAGCAGCGGAAAAAACTAGTGCTCGCAGCAAAAAAGCCCGGCGCATATGCGCCGGGCTTTTTTGTACCTACTAGTGCTGTTCGGGGACAAAGGTCAATGCCTTGCCACGTTCATTGGCACGGCCAGTTCGACCGATGCGGTGCACGTAATCTTCAAAGGTATTAGGGAGATCGTAGTTGATTACATGTGACACGTTATCAACGTGGATACCACGGGCTGCGACGTCGGTTGCGACGAGCACACGTACCTGTCCGCTCTTGAAGCGAGCAAGGGCACGCTGGCGTTGGCCGTGTGACTTATTGCCGTGGATTGATTCAGACGGAATACCGTCGCGCGACAATTCGAGCGCAAGCTTTTCAACACTGTGCTTCATTGAACCGAAGATAATAACGCGCTTAAACGATTCATCTCCCAAGAGTTCTTTAAGTGTGTCGTACTTGTGATGCCCAGCATAGCGCACTACGTCCTGGATAATACTGTTAGTCACATCCTTCTTCTTTACTGAAACAGTAACCGGGTCGTTAAGGAATTCACTCGTAAGTCCTTCAACTGCTTTGTTCATTGTCGCTGAGAAAAAGAGTGTCTCTCGGTCGGTTGGGGTATTTTCGAGAATCTTGCGCATGTCGTGGATGAATCCCATGTCGAGCATACGGTCAGCTTCATCGAGGACAACGGTGGTAACGCGTGCGATATCGAGCACACCGCGGTCAATGAGGTCCATGATGCGCCCTGGTGTACCAATCACAAAGTGATTCTTTTTCTTGAGGCCACGAATCTGGGGAACAATTGAGGTTCCTCCCACACAGGTGGTGAAGTACAACTTAAACTCAGGGGTGAGCTTACGCAATTCTTGCTCAATCTGGAGCGCCAACTCACGAGTCGGGGTCAAGATGAGTGTCATGCGACGATACTCTTCAAGTGTCTTGTGGATGAGCGGTACGAGGAAGGCGGCTGTCTTTCCCGTCCCTGTTTGCGCTAGGCCAATCACGTCTCGTCCTTCAAGGATGAGAGGGATAGTCTGGTCCTGAATCGGTGACGGGGTATCAATACCCATTGCAGAGATAGTCTTCGTCAAACGAGGGTTGAGTCCGAAACTCCCGAAGGTGTGCTTTGGCACATACTCTTCAACTACGGTATCAACCGGGTTGGTGTTAATAAACTGTGAAGGGTCAAATGTCGGCATCACGCGACCACGACGGCCACCTGACGCTGGACGGTGCGAGAATGAGCGGCCAGCACTACTACCGCCATGAGGGCGACGGGCGCCGCCACTACGATGAGCACTACTACCACCAGCATGGCTGCGGGGACGAGCACTACCTTCCGAACGTGAAAAGCTCGGGCGACCACCACGACGGGGTCGTTCTGTTGATTGATTCATATATACGTATTAATGAAGCGAAACGCGCTTCCGTGTGTGCAGGAATGTAATACCAAACAAAACTGTATAGAAGCCATCAAGTATGGCCGTCACATTCATCAAGAGTAGGCCAAAAGGGGCCTAGTGCATAGTTTTGAACGAGGGAAGGGTACTTCACTCACTTAAAACTATGCTCGATGATCTTCGTCTGCAGCTTTCAAAACCCTACACGAGTTCCAAGAGCTGCTACTATAATCGCACAAAATTAAACTCCTGTCAATTAGCATTTTATAGCAACCACTATTGTGTATTTTCCTGGATATGGTTTAATGCAATGGCAAAGCAGTTCTCCTCTTGAAGACATTTTGTCCAAAGCAGAAGGAATCAGGCGAAGAAAGTTTTGTTGCATTAATTAAGTAGTATACATACACAATCCTATGACAGGAAAAATTGCTCGCGTAACCGATCGTGGTTTCGGATTTATTACTCCAGAAGGCGGAAACAAGGACGTTTTCTTCCACGCTCAGTCACTCGTTGACACACGTTTCGATGATCTCCGTGAAGGCGACACTGTAACGTTTGAAATCGAAGAAGGTCCTAAGGGTCCTGCTGCGGTAAACGTACAGAAGGCGTAACTAAACGCGCATTCATAAAAAGGGCGACCCTCGGGTCGCCCTTTTTATATACCCACGATACATACACATACTGCCTGCAAACGCAGCGCCGTCAATATCGCTCCGTCAGCGTCCGCTTGCTATACTTACAAAGGACTGAGAGGGAGAAACGACATGGACACTGAACCAAACACACTGACAAAGCTGGGATCGTACGCTTTATTCATGGCCTGCAACGAAATTGGCCAGAAGTACGGCAAAGCAGTCAGTGCCTTCCACCGTGCGCTGTATCGCATCGTCGATGCTGAGGCCAAGGCGGCGGGCGTTACTACCGCTGGTGAACGTATTGTTTTTGATACCGGGATGAAAGCAGATGTGCGAGGATTCTTTGCCGAGCACAAACTGGACTGGGCTGACTACGTCGCCCGCGTACACGCCGTATACCAGACCGGCACCTGTGAAGAAGTTCAGCAAGATTTCAAACTGGAGTAACCCGTGACCTACTCAATGAGTAGGTCATTTTATATATCTCTACGGCCAGGCTTTCGTCGCTTGCGTGGAACCGACTCTGGTCTCACGGGCGTCGTCATGGCTACTGTACTCGCTTCGTGCTCGTGCCCAAGGCGTTCCTGAACCACCGAGACAGGCTCTCCAGAGCGATGCAGCTCCGTAGCGACGTACTGTCGAATCGACTTCGGTGTTATGGATATGGTAACTCCAGCTGCGACACATCGCTGCCTCAGCAGGCGCTGTACCGCCCGCGGTGACAAGCGCAGCGTTTTAGCGTTATGCGCATTTTTACCAAATTGCACAAAGAGCGCCGTGTCAGAATCACGACGCGCGCGAAGATACGCTTTTAAAATATCTACAACTGGTGCTGTGAGCGGGAGTACACGGGCTCTACCGCGCGGGCCCGTAACCACGCAGCATGATTTCTTGAAGCTAACATCATCAAGCGAGAGGGCACACAGTTCACTCACACGCATACCAGTAGCAAGGAGCAGTTCAATGACTGCACGATCACGGAGTGCAATCGGTGTCGTAGCCTTCGCCATTGTTTTTCGAAAGCGCGCTATTTCTTTTGCAGCGACGATGGGAACGGGTGCGGTAGTCTGGTTAATTAACTGGATTCCTCGCGGCTCAACTACGGTACCACCCTGGAGTTTTAGATACTTAAGAAATGAGCGGAGTGCTATCAAGTAGTAGTCCTGTGACTTTGCACTCAGGGGCTGCGTTGCGAGGTGTGCTTTAAATGCGCTAAGGGTTGTCTGTGTAATCTTGTGTGCATCATCCGTGTTCGCGAATCGCAAAAAAGCCTCTACGTATCGGTGGTAGTTTTCAATAGTTTTGGGACTCCGCCCAAGATCTTTTTTTAGGTACACGAGAAATTGCTGCTTGTGCTGTGCCAGCTTCATACCTAAAAGTATAGCAAGCAGGACAGACGCTTTGACAAATACGGGGCATATGGCAGAGCTTGCTATTTCCCTAAAATATGCTATAGTGGTAAGGACCTTCGCAGGTTACGTTGCGTGTCAGTTGTGGATCGCCCCAGGTACCATCTGTGTACCACTTAGAGCGGCGAGTATCTATCTACGGCTGTCATGATTTTAAATTACTGCACACTATGTTAACAAAACGACAGAAAGACAATGCGCTTAAGGGCACTCAGCGTCACGAAGGTGACACTGGCTCACCAGAAGCACAGGCATCACTTTTGACCCGCCAAATCGAGGAGCTCGCAAAGCACTTGAAGAAGCACAAGAAAGATTTCCATTCACGACGTGGTCTCCTCCAGATGGTGGCAGACCGTCGCAAGCACCTCAAGTACCTCGAGCGCAAGAATCCAACTGCGCACCAGGCACTCCTTGAAAAGCTTGGTCTCAAGAAGTAATAGAAACATTGTGTGGCCGGCCCCTCTAGAGGGGCCGGCCACCTTTGGTATTATGTCGGCTACCTAGTGTGCTATACTCACCCGCGGACGTTCATTACTCGCCGTAATCATTTTCATACATATATATGTCAGTTATTCGACATCCAAACCAACGCGTAGCAGTTTTCATCGATACACAGAACCTCTACCACAGTGCAAAGAATCTCTATAAAGCGAAAGTTAACTTTGCCAATGTGGTGAAAGCAGCAGTTGGCAATCGCCAGCTTATTCGCGCCATCTCGTACGTGGTTAACACTGAGAGTGGGGAGGAGCAGCCCTTCTTTGAAGCCCTTGAAAAAAGTGGTATCGAAGTAAAAACCAAAGACCTCCAGATTTTCTTTGGCGGCGCCAAGAAAGCCGACTGGGACGTTGGTATGGCAGTAGACGCCATCAAGCACTCCGAGAAAGTTGATGCGATTATTTTAGCTACCGGTGACGGTGACTTTGTACCGCTCGTGGAGTACGTCAAAAACCAGGGCTGCCAAGTAGAAGGTATCTCATTTGGTCGCTCATCATCATCACGCTTTCGTGAAGTTCTCGATGACTTCATCGACCTCGATGAAGATCCAAGCCACTACCTCTTGGGCTACCGCGCAACGCGCAAGCCTGCCGGAGGCCGTAAAGGTAATGGCAACCTCAAAGCCCACATCAAGAAAGTAGTCGGTACCGATACCGATGATTTAGCATAAAGCACTAACACGCCACACGTACAAGAAATCAAAATACGTTCACTATCATATATGATAGTGAACGTATTATAGTTTTATAGTGAAGTGGTGTACGAAATGTAACATAGGCTTTTTCTTGCAATGCATAATGATTGGTGTAGGATTGCACCAGAGTTTAAAAAAGAGGGGTGAGAGACTGTGAAAAAATATGATGGGATTGACCCAATGCAAGTGGAGCTGCTTCTCTTGGAACGCATCGCAATAGCGCTTGAGAAAATCGCTGGTCGGACGAAACGGAAAAGCATTGGGGCCGTGTTTGGCAGCATCGTTGATCATGCTCACAAGCACCTTGCAGCGGGCAGTCAACACCCAGATGAGTATTCTTATGTGCTCCTTAACGCACTTATGGAAGTGTACCCCACCGCCCGTTACCCGGCAGATATCACTCGTTTCGTGACGCCGGAAGTTATGGAAAGTATGGCAATCACAGTCTTCGAAGACGACCCGACGAATGCCGTAGTGAATCACCAATATCAAGCAGCTGCTCAGAACATAGTCCTGTGTCTGCAGGACGCTGGCTTCTGGGAAGACTGAGTGACGTGCCCAACCTTCTCGGTTGGGTTTTTTCTTTTTTACAAATCTGCTCACCTTGCGTACACTTATGTGCATTACTCAAAGAAGGGAGCCTTTCAGGTAGGCAGGTTTTGAACCGTTGTTCAAATCTGAAACCTGAAAAGCTCAACGTAAGAAAACAATGTATGAAACAACAAACCTTTGAAACGCAGATTGGAGGTAAAACGTTATCGGCCACCTTCACCGATTTAGCTGAGCAAGCGAATGGCTCCGTCCTTATGCGACTTGGTGAGACCGCACTCCTCATCACTGCCGTCATGAGTGACAAGCAAACCAGCATGCCGTACTTTCCCCTCTCAGTTGAGTTTGAAGAAAAGTTTTATGCTGCCGGTGCCATCCTCGGTAATCAATTCCAGCGACGTGAAGGGCGACCCAGTGAAGACGCCATTCTTTCAGCACGTATTATCGACCGCAGCATCCGTCCACTCTTTGATCAGCGTATGCGCTACGAGATTCAGGTCATCGCAACCGTACTCGCCATGGGTGAGGATGACCCCGATGTGCTCGGCGTTATTGGTGCGAGCTTAGCACTTGCGGTATCCGATATTCCGTGGAATGGTCCGCTGTCTGCGGTTCGTATCGCAAAGCGAAAAAGTTCGGGTGAACTCGTAATTAATCCTACCTATCACGAGCGTGACGGTGGCGCGCTAGCGTATGAAGTACTCGCGTGCGGCAAGGACGCCACTATCAACATGATTGAAACAGCTGCCTTTGAAGTGGGGGAAGGCGACATTATCAGCGCACTAGAAAAAGCAGTCGCTGTGCATGCTGAGCTGGCCGCGTGGCAGCACACGGTAGTGAGCGCTGTCGGAAAAGCAAAGCGGGTGTTTGAAGCCGCACCTATCCCTGAAGCAGTAACACAGCTTTTCGCCGATGAGTTTAGGACCACACTCTACACTGCACTCTTTTCGGGGCGAGCGGGGAAGTCACACCTTCACGAAGTTAAAGATGCCTTTATTGCTCGCGGGAGCGAAACGATTGAAAACTTCGACACGAAGCAAGCAGAGGGGTACTTTGAAACTATGCTCGATGAACTTCTCCATGAGGGCGTCCTCAAGGACGGCAAGCGTGCTGACGGTCGAGGGATGGATGAGGTGCGAAGCCTCTTCGCGCAAGCAGGTGGCGTGTCACCAGTGCTGCACGGCTCGGGTATTTTCTATCGTGGTGGTACCCACATCTTTAGCGCCCTTACTCTCGGCGGACCAGGAGCAGCGCAAACAATCGATACCATTGAAGAGCGTGACGGCAAGAAGTCATTCATGCACCACTACAACTTCCCGCCGTTTTCTGTTGGCGAAGCCGGCCGGGTTGGTGGCTTCAATCGACGCATGATTGGGCACGGGGCACTTGCCGAGAAAGCGCTCATCCCGGTCATCCCTGCGCAGAAAGATTTTCCGTACACCATTCGTCTTGTCTCGGAGACACTCGCTTCCAATGGCTCAAGCTCAATGGGTTCCGTGTGCGGTTCAACACTTGCACTCATGGATGGTGGCGTACCAATTACGCGACCGGTAGCGGGTATCGCCTCAGGTGTCATGATGGGTGGGGGGACCCATGCCGTCTTAACCGATATTCAAGGACCAGAGGATGAGCACGGTGACATGGACTTCAAAGTAGCCGGGACCCGTGAGGGCGTCACCGCCATTCAGATGGACGTCAAAGTTGACGGCGTGCCAATCACCATTCTCGCTGAAGCCTTAGAAAAAGCGAAGCAAGCGCGCTTCACCATTCTCGATGTGATTGAGGCAGAGATAGCTGCACCACGACCAAGTATTTCTCCACGTGCCCCGGAGATTGTTTCACTCATGATTAACCCAGATCAAATTGGTCTCGTTATCGGTGGCGGTGGCAAGACTATCAATGCAATTAAAGATGAAACGGGTGTTGAAGAAATCTCGATTGAAGACGACGGCAGCGTGTACATCACGGGCCGAAACGGAACCGCCCAAGCTGCTAAGCGACGCATTGAGAACCTCACTAAGGTGTACGCACTGGGTGAGCGTGTCACGGTGACAGTTACCAAAATTGCTGACTTCGGCGCGTTTGCAAAGTTACCAAATGGCAGTGAAGGCTTAATCCACGTTTCTGAACTGGTGGCGTTTCGCGTTGAAAAGGTAGGAGACATCCTCACTGTTGGCGAAACTATCGAAACAGTAGTCGTCAAAATTGAGAACGGAAAAATTGGCCTCTCCCTCAAGCAAGCGGATCCAGACTTTGCTGCGCGTAAAGGACTTACGCCGCGCACTACCTAACTAACCCCAATAAGACAATGTAGTCGAACATCACACCACTGACGTTCGGCTTTTTTGTATACAACGCTCGTTCGCAACAACCGCAAAGCATGCGATACTAATGCGTAATGGCAGACGGAGGTCAGCGTTCAATTGCAAAAGTTCGTACATTTAACGGCGATGTTTCGCGTGCCCGGAGCACGGGGAGCACAACTGCCTCGACACCGACCGTACCGCCCCACTCACCTGCTTCCACTGTCACCCCACCAGCAACACCAGTGCCACCTCCGCCACATGGTGCGAGGGAACTCCCTGTCCCGCAACCTCGATACGCTGAAGTAGTGCCACCGACACCACCACAAAACACTGCTGCACCTACACCCCTTGGTGCGAAACCAGTACTCGTCGATGCAGCAGCCATCTCAAATGCCCTGAGTGATTTCAAAGACGCGCCAGCGAGTACCCTCGCAGCAAAAAACTTTGACGCAATTGATGATGCACTGACAAATGAAGGGACTATCGTTAGCGACAAACGACGGAAACGTTTTAGGCTACTTCCAGCTATCGGTACGGCGGTGACTGACTGGGCAAGTGACACCAAAGCAAACCTCACCAAAAAAGAAGTAGGTGCCACGGTAACTTCCGCAGAGTCACGTATTGACACATTGCGGGCAGCGGCAGCATCGAGTCACCAGGTGCCTCAGGACGACCACAGTACTGTGGTCAAGCGGCTCACCGAAGTGCCACGCACACCAGTATCAACGACCGCCAACATTAAGGCTCCGTCAACGGTCGCCGCACCGACATGGAAGCATGTGGCAGACAACGAAGTGGCTGCACCAGAACCAGTGGCACCAGAGCCAGTTCGACGCACGCAGATTCCTGTTACCAGCCTAGCTCAAGAACCAACACTACCTACCACACCACCCCCGACACCACCACCAGTACCATCGCCATCGCCAGTTGTACCAGTGGCACCGGCACCGATAGCTCCACCAGTACCAGCCACCCCTGTGCGGCGATTGGTACCTCCGGAGCTCCAGTATCAAACACCACCGCCACCACCGGTAGCACCAGAGTTATACAAAGTGCCACAGCCAACTGTAGTGTTTGCTACACCTGCCAGTACAGTGACCGGGCCATCACGTCGCACAGTGACCATCATGTTTACCCTCGTTGTGCTTGGTGCCAGTCTCCTTGGGGTTGGCGCCACCACCCTGTGGTACATCGGTACCAACGCGCCTGTCGAGAAACCTTCAGTTACCACTGTACCAACCCTTATCTCGACCGACATCCAAGTACCAATTCCAATCGCTCCTGACCGGGCCACAACCCTTACCGCCTTACTCGATGCGACAGCGAACACGGTAGACACCCAGCAGCTGTACCTCACCACAGTTGATGAAAGTGCCACGGTACGACCAGCAGAAGCATCAGAAATCTTTACCGCCCTCGCCTTGCGTGTACCAGGGAATTTCAGTCGGAGTGTTCGCGTTGTTAGCTTCGGTAGTTACGCTGGTACCCACCCATTCATTGTTATGCGAAGCACCGACTTCAGTACTGCCTTCGCTGGCATGCTCGCATGGGAAACCACCATGAGCGCTGACCTTGTACCGCTCTTTGGCACAGCCGTGAATGAATCATTTGATGAAACTGCTCGAACCGCAACGCAAGTACGAACTGCATTTTTCCGTGACACCATCATGGCCAATGTCAGTACCCGCGTCCTCGTTGATGCCAGCAACACCGAACGCATCGTGTACGGTTTTGTAAAACCAAATCTCATTCTCATCGCTCCAAACGAAGCCACCTTTACTGCTATTGCACCGCAACTCATCGAAGTACCGTAGCCACACCGTAGTGGTATACTGGGGACATTATGGAAACCAGTTTATACAAGGCTGCACTGACAGCTGAAGCCGAAGAATTACAAAAGCAGCTCGCCTCACTCGGTGCGCTCGACCACAACGTTGCAGGTGACTGGGTGAGTACCCCAGGTGAACCCGCGACAGCTATCGCTGACGAAAGCTTACTCGCTGACAGAGTAGAAGAAGCATTGACGCGTGACGGGGAACTCGCCCAACTTGAGAGTCGCTACAGCAGTGTCATGCGCGCACTCGAAAAAATTGCCAACGACACCTTTGGCACTTGCGAACTTTGTGGAGCAGCCATCGAAACAGACCGCCTCGGTGTTAACGCGGCAGCACGCACCTGCAAAGCACACCTCAATGATGAAGTTGATTTAAGTATCTAGCATGAGCGTTGCCACCACCCACACCGCACAGGGCATGATCACCGGTGGAGTACCGGTAACGATTGAAGCAGACCTCATTCGAGGTCTGCATTCGTTTTCAATTGTTGGACTACCTGGTAAAGCTGTTGAAGAAGCCAAAGATCGGGTGAGTGCAGCTATAAAAAATAGCGGCTTCACCTCACCGAAAAGCTTAAACCAAAAAGTCACCATCTCACTTGCACCAGCGGACGTAAAAAAAGAGGGGCCCCTCTTTGATCTCCCCATTGCCCTCGCGTACCTTGCCGCCGCCAAAGCAATTACCCTCGACCACACAAAACGAATGTACCTCGGTGAGCTCTCCCTCAATGGCACCCTGCGTCCCGTCCGCGGCGTACTACGTGCAGTACAGATTGCAAAGGAGCACGGCTTCAGCGAAATTATCGTACCGAACGAAAACGTCCGTGAAGCAGCGCTCGTCGATGGTATTCGTATTTTGGGAGCAGCCACACTCAAGGAAGTCATTGCGCACATCGGCCACACACCTGCGGCACCTTCACCGCTCGTGACAGCACCCGTCACGCCAATGGCCTCAGCGTGGATTGATAGTGTCGTACGCTTAGAGGACATCAAGGGTCAGAGCCAAGCCAAGCGCGGTCTCGTCATTGCTGCAGCTGGTCGGCACAACATCATCATGGCTGGACCACCAGGTACCGGGAAGACCATGCTCGCTCGTGCCTTCCAGGGCATCTTGCCACCACTCTCTCGTGAAGAAGCTCTGGAGGTTACCGCTATTCATTCACTTGCCGGTGAGTTTGATGGCACCGTTTCAGCGCAACCGCCATTTCGCTCGCCACACCACACCGCCTCGCATACAGCACTGGTCGGTGGTGGTACCAACCCAAAACCAGGTGAGGTAACCCTGGCACACCGCGGCGTTCTCTTTGTGGACGAATTTCCTGAATTTGATCGTCGGTCAATTGACGCCTTGCGTCAGCCACTTGAAGATCGCGTTGTTTCCATTTCTCGCATCCAGGGGACTGCACTGTTTCCTGCCGACTTCATTCTTGTAGCAGCCATGAATCCCTACCGTGGTACAGAGGATGGCTCCACCGATTACGCAGCCGCCATGATGGAAACCTACAAAGGAAAAATCTCTGGACCAATTCTCGACCGCATCGACCTTTGGCTTCCAGTGCCGCACGTCGATTACGAGACCCTCACGAGTGCCCCAAGCGAAACGGGCGAGACCGAGCGTGCGAGGGAGCAGGTAGCGAAGGCGCGTGAGCGCATGCTCGCGCGCCTTGCAGGCCGCGGTGTACGTACCAACGCCGAGATGTCAGCCCGTGATATTGAAGCCACCATCACACTCACCGACGAGGTTAAAGATGTACTCCGGCTCTCGAGCGCAAAGCTCAACCTCTCACCGCGCAGCTTTCACCGCGTCATTAAAGTGGCCATGACGATTGCCGATCTGGATGAAGTCGATACCATTGAAACTAAGCACGTCCTCGAAGCCTTGCAGTACCGCGTACAGGTGTAGTAGCGCAAAGATAGAGCCCCGTGAACACAACTCTTACGCAAGATCCACTGCTCCAAATCCTCAACCGACACAGTAGTAGTACTTCAGAGCGAGACCGGCCGACGAGAGACGTCGTTAGGCTTTTGCTGCCATGAATCGCCGTATGCGCTATCGGTAACGCAGAACCCCGCTCACTACTGAGCGGGGTTTATTACATGTGCGACATCTTACCGACTCTTCCCGTCGTAGTCATGCACCGCTACACCTTCACGTGAAAAATCTTCAAGCGTATTGGTATTAAGGGCGAGGGTTTCTCCACCATCTTCACCGACAGCTGAACCAAAGCACTGCACACCACACACCTTACAGAAGGTATGTGCGATATGCTTGGTGTTAAAGCGATATTCAGTCAAACTATCCTCACCGGCGGTTAAGGTAAACTGCGTCTTGGGTAAAAAGGTAAGGAGCATTCCTTTACGAGCACAGTACGAACAGTTACACCGTATTGCGCTCGTTATGTCTGCAGCAACTTCAAACTGTACCGCGCCACAGTGGCAACTTCCATGATATGTATTCATACTCGTAGTATAGCGAAGTACGGTTCAACACAAAAGCAGCGGCACAATAGATACGTATGAATCCTTTTTAATTTGAGATGCAGTACGAGGCGCGAAGTAAAAAACCCGCGAGCCCTACGTAGTAGGGTGAGCGGGTTTTTGCGCACGGAACAAAGTAATGCGCTTAAATTAAAAAGGATTACTGCCGCCGCGTACCTCAAAGTGTAGGTGCGTCCCTGTCGACTTACCGGTGTTACCCATACCACCAATCGTTTGTCCTTGTGCGACGTATTCTCCAGGAGCAATCGACACTGAACTCAAGTGTGCGTAGAGCGTCTGCACGCCATTACCGTGGCGGATTACTACGTAGTTACCATAGCCACCATTCCAGCCTGACCCCTTCGCTACAATAACTTCACCAGCGGCAGCGGCACGGATCGTTGAGCCCGAGCCTCCTGCCAGGTCAACCGCGTTATAGCCATGCAGGCCTTGTGAGCGGAGTGCACCCGGTGCTGGGTGCGAGAGCCATGAGCCACCGCTTTGTGCACCAGTTGACTTGGTTGGTGCGGCAGCACTCACAGTTTTGGCAGCTGGTGCATGGAGGTCACCTCCAGGAATCATAATTTCGTCACCAATTGCCAGCGCCTGATCAGCCGTCATGTTGTTATACTCCAAAACCTCTGCTTCATCCGCGTCGTACTTTTTTAAAATCGAACTCAACGTCTCTCCCTTCCGGACCGTATGCTGCACACCAGCAATCGGGAGGATAACCAACGTATCTCCTGGCTGAATATCAGACGCTCGGGCAATGTCGTTTGCCCACAAGATGGTGTTCGTGGTTACACCGTACATATCGGCAATCTGCGATAGCGCATCACCTTCACGGACAACATACACGCTGATTTCACCGCTCTTATTTGGTGAAGCAGCAATTTCTTCAGCCCCTACGGGGCCTGTAGCCAACAGTGCGCCATTGGCAACGGTTATATCGCCACCGCCAATTGAGAGGGGATCGGGATTGACCCGAGCGCTGAGGAGCGGCGTAAAACGAGCCGAATGATCAATATCGACGTACGCCACAGTACTCGAAGCGGTCACATCTTCAGCAAAAAGGGCTGCGAGTGCGCTAAAGACGCCTGCATTGACTGAAACGGGGATAAGCATAATCAGCAATAGCGGAATAAATTCAGCTACAATGATTGACGTCCGGCGAACCGAAACGGGTGTTACTACACGTTTATATGTTGGCTGAGTTGCACGGAATCCGTGCAATGTATCTGAGGGCTCAGCGTCTGTTGGGTTTCGTTGAATAGGTTAAAGGTTATGGACTCGCCGCCTGTTTGCTTCCGCTACGGTAGTTGCTTTCCGAAACAAAAGAGCGTCACTAGGACCCTCTTTCAAGATCACCTCGAGCACGCTGCTCGGGCATGTCCACCATGATACCAGCGTGACTAGTGGGGTCAATTGACGTAGTACCCGTTTTCACTGTCTCATAAAAGTGGCTGTAAGGAGGCTTTATAAAGCCATATTACAGCATTGACATTACATATAATCTGTATCATGGATTATAGCGGCCTGTGGAGTCGGGTTCCGTGCCTCCGTGCTATAGTAATCGACACTATGATACCGGATTCCCACCTAGGAGGGCTGAACGAGCCCCAAAAAGCCGCCGTTACCCACCTCGAAGGACCCCTAATGGTGCTCGCTGGGGCCGGATCTGGCAAAACCCGCGTGATTACACACCGGATTGTGCACCTAATCTTAAATGGCGTTGCTCCCCACAATATCCTTGCGGTTACCTTTACCAATAAAGCTGCTAGTGAAATGCGCGAACGCGTACAGAAACTGATTGCGGAATACGCCGGCACAAGACCATCTCAGTACGACGGATTGCCAACCGTTACCACCTTTCACGCACTTGGGGTACGACTCCTGCGTGAATACCACCACGTCCTTGGCCTCAAGCGACACTTCACCATATATGACCGAAGCGATAGTAATCGTGCCGTGAAGCAAGCACTCGAACGTGGCGGCTACTCGCCAAAGCAATTTGAACCGCGCAAAATTCTCAGCATGATTTCACGTGCCAAAGGAGACGCTATCTCACGCACTGATTACCTCGCTGAAGCCTCTTCCTATACTGAAAAGGTGTGTGCCGAAATATGGGAACACTACGATAGTATCTTGCGCCAGGAAGAAGCGCTCGACTTTGATGACCTCCTCGCAAAGACGCTTGTCATGCTCGAGACGTACCCCCACGTGCGCGAAGAGCTCCAGAACCGGTACCGCTACATTCACGTCGATGAGTACCAAGACACTAACCGCGTGCAATTTCGGATGGCTGAACTACTCTCGGGAACAGCACACAATATTTGCGTCGTAGGTGACGTCGACCAAAATATTTACTCATGGCGGGGTGCTGACATCAGTAACGTACTCCAGTTTGAAAAGCATTTTCCTGGTGCACGCACAGTGTTCTTAGAGGAAAATTACCGCTCAACTGGAACGATTATTGCCGCCTCAAACGCCGTGATTGCCAAGAATAAGCAGCGCATCCCAAAGACCGTTTTCACCAGTAATCATGAAGGTGAAAAGCTCACACTCTATGCCGCCCACACGGGGTACGACGAGGCGGAGTACATTGCCCTCAAGGCTAAAACGCTCATTGCTGAAGGAGCTGCACCCTCTGACGTAGCTGTTCTCTACCGCACCAACTTCCAATCTCGAGCGCTTGAAGAGGCATTCCTGAATTTTGAAATTCCGTACCAGCTCTTGGGTACAAAGTTCTTCGAACGTAAAGAAGTGAAAGATGTGCTCTCGTACCTGCGCTTAGCGCTCAATCCCGCGAGTACCGCAGACCTTGCACGCGTCATTAATGAACCAGCGCGCGGTATCGGCAAAGTAACACTCCTTAAGCTCATCGAAGGGAAGCGAGATAGTCTCACCGGGGCCACGTTAGAAAAAGTCGTACGCTTTGAGCAAATTATGTCTGACATTCGCGACACCGTCCGAACGGAAAATATTGCCACCACGATTACGTTCATCATCAAGCGCACCGGTATTGAAACTGAACTTAAAAAGCAGGGGACTGAAGAAGACCTCGCTCGCCTTGAAAACCTGCAAGAATTAGTATCACTCGCCACGCGCTACGGCGAGCTTGACCCTGAAGAAGGTGCATCTGCCCTCATCGAGAACGCAGCCCTGCAGAGTGATCAAGACGAACTGCAGAGTGCTGAACAACGTGACGCGGTTCGACTCATGACTGTCCATGCTGCCAAAGGCCTCGAGTTTCCGTACGTCTTTATCGCTGGTCTCGAGGAAGGATTGTTTCCACACGAACGCCTCGACGACTCAGGTATCGACCACGAAGAAGAGCGCCGCCTCTTCTACGTTGCACTTACCCGAGCCGAGAAAAAAGTGTTCCTCACCTACGCCCACATGCGCACCATCTTCGGCCAGCAGCGGGTCAATATCCCGTCATCGTTCCTCAATGACATCGATACCGAACACATAGAACTAGGCGGGCATCAACGGGGAAGTAGTAACTCCGGCTACGAAACAACGATTTTCCTTGATTAAACGTAAACCCAGCTCTCGACAGAGCTGGGTTTTTGCTTGCCAGGCGAGGCTCGCTCTCGTATGCTTCACTACACGTATGAATGAATACACTAAACTCCCTGCAAAAAAGTCACTCGGGCAGCACTTTCTCACCTCTCCTGTGGTTCCAAGCTGGATGTGCGACGCAGCAAACCTTCACGTAGGGGATATTGTGCTTGAAATAGGGCCAGGAACCGGGGTTTTAACCCGAGAAATCATTAACCGCGGCGCCACGGTAGTAGCCCTCGAGGCCGATACGCGGGCTATAGACATCCTCAACGACTCATTCGCTGCCGAAATAATGGCTAAAAAGCTGATTATTATTCATAGTGATGTCCGCACCCTTGATATTTCCACAATTCCACTCCTTCACGATCATGCCTTTAAAGTGGTTGCCAATATCCCATACTACCTTTCTGGACTTTTATTTCGCACCTTTCTCGAGGGCCACATTCAGCCCAGTACCCTGGTCTACCTCGTTCAAAAAGAAGTGGCTAAGCGAGCCACTTCAAGCCTCGAGCGTGGCGAGAAAGAATCACTCCTCTCACTATCAGTCAAAGCCTACGGTACCCCAAAATACATAAAAACCGTTTCGCGGGGCCATTTTACCCCGCCGCCAAAGGTCGATTCAGGCGTGATTGCCATTACCAACATCTCCCGCAGCTCGTTTGAGACACTCAGAGAAGGTTTCTTTTTTGAGGTACTGCACCTTGGCTTTGGTCAGAAACGTAAACAGCTGCTGGGCAATCTAGCGCAATCATTTGACCGAGCCACCCTTGAGGCCATTTTTAAGACCGAGAATCTACCACTCGATGTTCGAGCAGAAGATATGAGCATTGAACGCTGGCTCAAACTTGCATCACTCCTGCAAACGCAGTTTTCCTAAACAGGTTATACAACGGGAATACCCAACTTACCCACAATGCTATACACAGGTAGGGCAGAAGTATCCGAATGGGCCACCCCATCGTTGCTATACTTTATATACATATATATATGTATATTTCTAGTTCCCAAAAAAGAATCATCGGTGCTATTTTGTTGGGTACGACCATTATTTCGACGGCACTCATCATCAAAGGTGAACCAGAAACACTCGCTGAGGTAACGGTTGTAAACGGTGAAGCAATTGTTGTTACTGCGGCACCCGATCGTAACCCTATTCCCATTGCTGATAGTAACGGTGACGGCGTACCCGACTGGCAAGAAGCCCTTCAGGTTACCGACGCCCTCGAGATACGCGACACAACCACTACCTTTATTCCCCCAGAAACCCTCACTGATCAGTTTGCACTTGAATTTTTTGAGCAAATGGTCCGAAACCAAAACTACGGTGAATTCGGTAAATCACCGGAAGAATTAGTTGCCACGTTCAGCACGTCACTGGCAAACGAAGCGGTTGACGAGGTGATTGGCCTCGATCGTATTGTTACGAGCGGAGATAACAGCCCGGAAGCCCTCGCTGCCTACGGCGAAGCGGTAGCCCGCGTTATCTTGGCTCACGATGACCCAAGCAACGAAAACGAAGCCGTAATCCTCGAGCGTGCACTGCGCGACAACAACCCCGATGAGCTCGCTAAGCTCGATGGAAAAATCGCTGTGTACAGCAGCCTACTTAAAGAAACCTTAGTTATTCCAGCACCCAACTCAGTGAGTCGCGAGCACCTTATTTTGGTGAACGCCTACCAAGCTATTTTGACCGATCTCTACGCAATGCGAGACGCTTTTGCAGACCCTATGCTGGCGCTTCTGCGCATGAAGCGCTACCAAGAAGACGCCACCACACTAGCTACTGCCATCACCGCAATCGCAACAAAGCTCGTAGCCGGGGGAGCCACGTGGCCACCAAGCTCACCAGTGTTTCAAATTATCAGTATTAGTGAATAACGTTTTACCATGTCGCTCTTTTCACCCATCACAAAATCACTCCGTCGCACAGTCATTGCGAGTGTTATCTGCGCAACACTTATCGTTCCGTATATCCCAAGTAACGTCCCAACGGCAGCTGCTGGTGGCGGGGCAGGCGCAGTAACGGTAGTGGGTGGCAATGGTACTATCCAAGAAACGATCAGTGCTGGAGCCAACACACTTACAGCCGGCCTCCAGAACGCCTTTTTCATCAAGGAATTTACACTCGACGGCATCGCGCACGGCTTGGCGAAGCTTATTTTGAAGAGTATGACCCAGAGTATCCTCAACTGGATTAACTCAGGCTTCCAGGGTAGCCCGGCGTTCATTACCGACCTCAAGCAGTACATGCAAGACCGTATCGACCAGGTGGTAGGGGATTTTATCTACAACGACCCGGCCCTTAACTTCCTCTGTAGCCCATTCCAGCTCGACGTGAAGATTGCGCTTGCCACCTCGTACCAAGAAAGTACGCGTGACGGCCTTGGCAGTAAAGCGCAGTGTACGCTAAGCCAAGTAACCGACAACGTTGAAGGCTTCCTTAACGGCTCCTTCAATGAAGGCGGATGGGAAAGTTGGTTTGAACTCACGCAAAACCCAACGAATACACCGACCGGTGCCTACCTCGCAGCCGAAACAGAAATGTACGCCCGCATCGTCGACGAACAGGGCCGCACCCTTAAAGAACTCGACTGGGGCGACGGGTTCCTTTCATTCAAGGTCTGTGGCGATACGCAAAATCAAAGCAACTGTAACATCACCACTCCTGGCCGCGTCATCGCTGACCAAATCAACAAATCACTCGGTGCTGGCCAAGACGCACTCATTACCGCAGACGAAATTAACGAAATTATTAGTGCCCTCTTTGCGCAGTTAGCGAAACAGGCTCTGACAGGAATCGGCGGACTGCTTGGCCTTAGTTCTCCAGGCGGATTCAGTGATCCGACCGGCACGACCACTCGCTCATACCTAGATGCACTCGGTCAAGAACGTGAGGGAGCCGGCGTCGCCAATCCATTTACGCGAGCCCTTGAAAATGAAGCGGAAAATAACCGCCTCCAGCGCTTAGGGGTGTCGCAAATCAACACAGCTGAAGAGCGCCTCGACGCAGCGATTGCCGCCCACGGAAGCTGTATCACTACCGAGCTACCAGACGAAATGATTCAAGCTAGAGACACCGCCCTGATCCGTATTGCTCGAAATACAACGAGTATTGCCGAAATAACAACCAACAGCGCCACCTTCATTAACCCAGCAACGAGCGCTGAACGACAACTGGAACTCGCTCAGGACCTACTCCGCAAGCAGCAAGACGGGACGTACACAAGCCTCACCGAGAACACAACCCTTAAGGTCAGTATTGAGATTGAATTGGCCAATGCCGTCACCGCATTCAACCGCACCCTTACCACCAATATCAACCGCTGTGATAACGATAACTAAGTAATCCTTTTAAAACACTGCAACCGCACTCGGTTGCAGTGTTTTTTAGTACCTCATGGTGAAAGTGGGGGAAACCGTCACACGTAGCTATGCGTAACAGGGTACAATAGAAGGTGATATGAGGTTTTCTGTGCCCCAGCTATCGCACACCTTTTTGCGTTTGGTGCTTTTTGTGGTGATTGCCACGACACTTCTTACGCCACTAGCTGCGGTATTTGCACAGGGTGGTGGCGCTGATTCTGGTCAGGCAGGCAATCCTGTTGTGAACTGGGATTCAAACGATCCACTTGATCCAAATTCATGGATTAATAACCCACCAGGCGGCGGCATTGGTGGCTATGTAACGACCAATCCCGACGGTTCAGTTACCGTTACAAACCCAACTACCGGCCAAACTGAAACGACTCCACCAAATCCAGCTGGAATTAGTGGGGAACAAATTAACGCAGCAATTGCAGCTGGCAATGCTGTTCAGCTTGAAGAAAGTCACGGACTCCTCGTTACAATTGGCGGTTGGGTAGCTGGGCTTGGTGGTAACACCTTTGAGCTCTCCTTCACCAACTTTGCCCTTAAGATGGGGTGCTACTTCGTCGCCAGTGGTGAAGGCTGTAGCGGCGCTGGATTGCTCGTAACCAATGGAAGTGTCGGTGGCGTGGTGAACGTCCTTTGGGAAGTAATCCGTGACCTCGTCAATATCGCTATCATCTTTAGCCTCGTCTACATCGGCTTTATGCTGATTGTTAACGGTGACGATTCTGGTGCCAAGAAAGCCCTCGGCGGGATTATTATGGCCGCTCTTTTGGTCAACTTCAGTCTCTACATCGCTAAAGTGGTAGTTGACCTCTCAAACTTTGCTACCGTCGAAATATACGAAGCAATGTCTACCGCTGGTAACGGAGGCTTTGGTGTAACTGGTGAAAATTCCGACGGTGATCTTTTGCTCGATAGTCAGCGAAACGGTAGCAACCTCGCCAGCCACTTCATGACTGTGCTCCGCATTTCAACCATGTATAGTACAAACCCAGATGATGGTAATTCACTTTCATTTGCCATCTTGGCCATGTTCTTCCTCGTCTTCCTTGGTGCCATTTTCCTCTACGGCGCCATCATGATGATGGCTCGATTTATCGCCATTATCGTTCTCTTGATATTTTCTCCAGTGATGTTCCTGGGCCTTGTGCTGCCTAACTTCAAGGGTATCTCCAGTGACTGGCGAAAAAAGTTTGTTGGCTACTGCCTCTTTGCTCCAGCCTTTACCTTCATGATTTACATCAGTCTCTACACCCTGATTCAGATGGCACCATCAACTGGAGGGTACGGAGAAGCCTTCAACGCCGACGGTGCAGATGCCGCAGCAGCAATGCCAATCTACCTTTATTTCTTTGTTGGTGCTGGACTGCTTTTTATGTCGACCAAAGTCGCCGGCACGGTCGCCAGCGGTAGTGGTAGTTTCTTGACGAAGACTGCAGATGGGTGGGCAAAAAAGATTGGATACGGTGCAGCTGGCGCACTTGCCACCATTCCAACGGGGTTAGCCGGCAGAGCTATGACGACCACATCAGATGCCATAGAGCGCAAAACAGGTCGCTCTACTATGCTTTCACGCGGCCTTAACTACTCAGGAACCGGACTTAAGAATCAGAAAGTGGGCGGTGTCAGTGCTGCTGGCATGACAAGTTCAGCCGTTAAGTTCGTGCAAGGCAAGGAGCGCATTGAAGCTGGCGATAAGCGTGCTCGAGGTTTGTATGACGAGAGCCAGAAAGAGGAGAAGCTAAAGAAGGCATTGGCGACACTACAAGATGCTAATGCTACACAAGACCAGAGGCAACGTGCTGTTATTGATCTAAAGAGTAACGTTACTGCTTTGATGAAAGAACAGGGAGGTGTCGAAGCTTTGCGTAAAAATGCAGAGTTCCTCCGCCCTGATCAAGTGAAAGCACTGGAAGACGATAAAGAACTTAACAAGGAAGACGTTAAGACAGTACTCAGTACTCGCTCAAGTACAATTAAAAACCAATACACTGGCACTAATCCGCAAAAGAAAATCCGTGATGCCCAAACACCTGAACTATCAATCTTTGATGTTAGTGACCTCGTTAAAGATGATATTGCTATTCAGCTCAGTGAGGACCAGATTAAGAAATTACCGGAGCCAAAGTTCATTGATTCTGATAAAGATAAAATTAAAGCTGCCCGCAAAAATGCTCTGATAAAGGTTGTCAGCACAGGGGCAACAATAGGTGGTGTCTCATCAGCAGACCTTGCAAAAATGAAGGCCGAAGATATTGCTGCCTTACCAGATGCTGTCTTTGACGGTCAAAATGGTACAAACAGTAACGTTGCAGCATTTGTGAACCAGATCAAACTGTCAAAAATGGCAACTATCCAAAATAAAAAAAGTGATGACGTCACTAAGAATATTCGACAGATCCTTGATAAAAATCAAGCCGGGGATGTTGTGGACTGGCTAAATAATGATCGAATTGGTAAGAACTTTGGTAAATAATATGACCCCAACACAACGACAAGAGCGCTACATGGAACAGTCAGAGCAGATACAGGAACTGTACAGCTCAATCGAGGCGGCCAAGCACAATAAAGCCATATCTCTAAAATACCAATTCACCGATGCACAATTTACCGCGTACCTCGACATCACCGGTGATACCATCCTCGGTTTTTACCCGAGCAAGGAACTACCTACCCGTCTACAAAAAGAAGTTGGCGTAAGCTCTGACATAGCTCAGCGGATTGTAGCTGATATAGCCGAGTTCCTTAGTCCAGTCCTGGCGCGTGAGGCGGAGCTCACTAACCCAAAGCTTGGCGCTATAAAGGAGCTCCACCAGCAATTTCAGCAGGCTGGCGGGACAGCGCCTCAGGCAACAGAACCCCCAAAAGCGATTGAGCCAGCCCCGCCAGCAACGACTCCAGTACCCGAAGCTGAACCAATACATAACGTCACCCCGATGCGCACCATGGCCGCCGATATGACGCGTGTACACGGGTACGGCGCGTACCGCCAAGCAAACCCGCAGCCGAGTGACGACGGAGTCATTCGCACCGCACCACAAGACGAACTCCTCAAAGAACGACCTCGCCTCACCAACACACCGCAGCTAGGAGTATAACTACAAAACACGCAGGTGCAACGCATCTGCGTGTTTTATGTACAGTACTGCACTGCAGTAATCCCGAACCGTGACCGTGTTTCGTCCTAAAGCGGGGTATACTATGGCTATGCGATTTGAAGTGCCACAATTTATTGAAATTGAAGATAAAATTTTCGGCCCGTTTACCTGGAAGCAGTTTGTCTACCTCATGGGTGGCGTAGGCTTTGGCGTCGTACTCTTTATAGTGGCACCGTTTATCATCTTTGTTATTTTAGGACTACCTATTGCTGGGTTAGCCATTCTGCTCGCGTTCTACCCGGTTAATAATCGTCCCTTTTCCGTATTCCTAGAGGCATTTGTTACGTTCTACAACAGTCACCAGATCTACCACTGGCGCAAAAAAGACCACAACGTCTATACCGAAGCCACCGAAGCGCCAGCTCCAGCAGCCGCGTTTGTCCCCCCAACAGTGGGCAAGAAGGGTATTCACTCACTATCACGGCAACTTGAACTGAAAGCAATTCAAAAACAACAATAATATATGGCAAAAGCGCAACCATCTACCCAAGAGTTTGTTCCAATTCAGGATATTAAAGATAACGTTGTTGTCCTTAAAGACGGCCGTTTTTGCATGATTCTCCTCGCGTCTTCTATCAACTTTGCTCTTAAATCGAGTGACGAGCAACGCGCAATCCTAAGCCAGTTTCAAACCTTTCTCAACACCCTAGACTTTTCGCTCCAGTTTTATATACAGTCCCGCCGCCTTGATATTGAGCCATACCTTGAGCAGCTCCGTGAACGAGAACCAGACCAAGACAACGACCTCATGCGCATCCAGCTCCGTGAATACATTGAATTTATTCGCACCTTTACCACTGAGGTAGATGTAATGAGCAAAAACTTCTTTATCGTCATTCCATACAACCCCGCCGCTATTAATTTGAGCGGTAACTTCGGCTCACTCTTTGGCAAGCCACAGTCTAAGACAGTCACTGACATGAAGTTTGAGGAGCAGCGCCTCCAACTCGAACAACGAGCAGCCCTCGTCGAGCAAGGCCTGAATCGCATTGGGGTACGCACCATTGCACTTGAGAACGAAGCGCTCGTAGAGCTGTACTACCACATCTTTAACCCCACTGAAGTAGGGCGAGGTGCGCCACAACAAAGTCAGTAGTGGTGCGCGCTTCTACCCTGTGGAGGTTATCCATTGCGTAGGCCTCCCCAAACTGCGAGAATAGGGTATCAGAACCATACCTATGGGCGTCTTAGACTTTTTATCATCACCCAATAAGGGCAATCAAAATACCGACGCAGGGGATAAACCGCTCCATGATGCCTTAATGACGCTTGAAGACGTCGTTGCACCTTCAGGTATTCAAGTAGGCCCGCGCACGCTCAACATGAGTGGTGTTTTTGCCCGCACCTTCTTCACCATTTCCTACCCGCGATACTTAAATGACGGTTGGCTTGAGCCAATTTTGAACCTCGAGAAAGAACTCGACGTTTCAATTCACATTCACCCAATCAACACCGCAGACACGCTTAAGAAATTTCAAAAGAAAGTAGCTGAGGTACAGAGCCAGATTAACGTACGCGCGGAGAAGGGGATGGTGCGCGACCCGCAACTTGAGGCTGCGTACCGTAACTTGGAAGATTTGCGCGACAAGCTCCAGCAGGCAGAGGAGAAGCTTTTTGATGTCGGTATGTACATCACTATTTATGGTGATGACGAAGCAGCTCTCAATAAAACCGAAGGGGAGATTAAGGGTATTCTCGATTCACGCTTAATCTACATTAAGCCAGCCATGTACCAGCAAGCGCAGGGTATTAAAAGTGTCCTGCCGTTTGTAGATGACCAGCTCCTCGTACACAACAAGTTTAATTCCTCACCACTTTCTAGCTTTTTCCCGTTCACCTCTTTTGATCTCACCTCAGACACCGGCATTCTCTACGGCATCAACCGCCATAACTCGAGTTTGGTCCTGTTTGACCGTTTCCAACTCACCAACTACAACTCGGTAACGTTTGCTACCTCTGGGGCAGGGAAGAGCTACACCACGAAGCTCGAAATTCTTCGTTCGTTAATGTTCGGTACAGAAGTAATTGTTATTGACCCAGAGCGCGAGTACGAGTACCTAGCTGAAGCCACCGGTGGTCGCTTTTTCAATATTTCGCTATCTTCGAGCCACCACATCAACCCGTTTGACCTGCCTGCTCCACAAGAAGACGAGAACCCTGAAGACGTGCTCCGCTCACACATTATTGAGCTCATCGGCCTATTTCGCCTTATGCTCGGCGGCCTCTCTCCTGAAGAAGAGACCATCATGGACCAAGCGATTGTTGAAACCTACGCTCTCAAAGACATCAGCGGCAACACCGATTTCAAGGATCTCGAAGCACCACTCCTGTCCGACTTTGAAATGGTCCTGGCCGGCATGGAGGGGAGTGGGTCACTCATTTCGAGACTTCAAAAGTACACCTCAGGCACCTGGTCTGGCTTCATGAATAAACCAACGAACGTCGACATCAACCAAAAGTTCGTGGTGTTTAGCTTACGTGACATGGAAGATGAACTGAAGACGGTCGCAATGTACATCATCACCAACCACATCTGGGGCGCAATTCGCCGCCGTCTCGCGAAGCGCCTTCTCGTGATTGACGAGGCGTGGTGGATGATGAAAAGTGAAGACACTGCTTCATTCCTATTTATGCTCGCGAAGCGTGGTCGCAAGTACTACCTTGGACTCTCAACAATTACCCAAGACGTGGAAGACTTCCTCCGCTCACCGTATGGTGTACCGATGATCACCAACTCAAGTCTTCAGCTTTTGATGAAACAGTCACAGACGGCCATTGATACCCTCCAGCAGACATTTAACTTAACTGATGAAGAGAAGTTCCTCTTGCTTGAATCAAGTGTGGGGGAGGGGATTTTCTTTGCTGGTATGAAGCACGTCGCCATCCGCGTCATCGCCTCGTATACCGAAGACCAAATCATTACCTCAGACCCTTCACAGCTTTTACAAATCAAGAAGGCGCGCGAAGAGCTCCGCGCCAGTCAAACCTAGTCTATGGCAGTCCCAGTAATTGCCGCTACCGGGCGCATCATTGCTGGTAGCACAAAGACGACAACACGTGCAACAGCAACAAGCCGTAACGTGTTGGAGCGTACCGCAATCCGAAATCAGCGAGACCGTCGCATCCAATCGGCTCTTGAAGAGGAGCAGCTCGCCCAAGAAGCCGCTGGGCTTCGTGCCTTTCAAAATCAAACCCGCGTCAAGCAACTTATTGCTGGATCACGCGCCCTCGCCTCAGCCAAACAAACAGAAGAGGACACTAGCACCCAATCCCTCCTTCGCACCTCCATGCGACGGGTTAGGGCGGTGGCTGCAACCACGACCACGATGGGTATCTACCTATGGTTCTATTTAGCGCAGCTCGGCTGCGGTATGGTATTTATCGTCGCTCGCTACCTTGAGGACGAAACCTGGACCGGCTGGTTTATCCCTGGAGACACTATCTCGATGGTTGGTTGGGCAATCTGTTCCATCATCAGTCTTGTCTTTATGTTCATTGCTATTGTTTCACTCGTGACGGTGCGAGCAAAAATAGGCAAGAGCCTCACTATGCTGGTATTTATAATCGGCATCGCAGGCTCAATTACTCCATACTTTAACCTCCTGCCGTGGCCTGCTTTATTTATGTTGGTTGCTGTTGTAAACCAAAAATAGCCACAGGAGTCACCGGTCTACGTAATTCACCATGCTATGCTTATAGTATGTTTTACCGCCTCTGTTGCCTTGCTATATTTGCGATATGTTTCTCTGTTGCAGCCAGTGCACCGGTAGCATCAGCCCAGTTCACCTCTGCCACAAATGACGGTTCAGCATTTTCAATTTCGCCACGCTTCCCAGAACCCAATGAAACGGTAACCATCGAGCTCAATGACTTCAGCATCAATACTGCTGGCGCAAGCTACACCTGGTTTATCAACGGCACTGAGTACGTCGCCGCTAAGAATCTTCGCTCTATCCAAATCCCCGCTGGTACAGCCGGGGAGCGAACTACTGTGGTTGCCCGCACAAGACTAGCCAATGGCGCGACGCTTGAAACCAAAACGACCATTGCTCCAATTCGCGTTGACATGCTCATTGAAGCCGACACTATCGTTCCTGCGTTTTATGCTGGCCGGTCACTTCCCTCAAGCGGTAGTACCGTACGCGTAACTGCTATTCCGTTTGCTGACAGCTCTCGTAGCCCAAGTACCTACTCGTACACCTGGCGCGTGGGGAGTACCGTAGTTGGCGGGAGTTCAATCTACGGCAAAAATAGCGTTACCTTTAGCTCTGGTTTTGAGCGAACCGTACAGGTATCAGTCGATATTATCGATAGTGCCGGCAACCTACTGACGACTGAGCAAGTTAATGTACCCATTAGTGATCCTGAGCTACATTTTTATGAAGTCGACCCGCTCAGTGGCCTCCTAGAGCGCGCAATTGATGACACCTACATATTCACAAACGAAGAAACCATCTTCCGGGCAGAACCCTACTACATGGACCGTGCACTTATGGCAAATCGGCCATACACCGAGTGGAAACTCAATGGGGAAACCATTGCAAACCCGAACAGTAATCAACAAGAAATTGTCTTGCGTCGCTCTGGGCAGCAAGGAAACTTTGTGCTCTCTTACCACGTCCGCAACCTTCGCCAGCTACTGCAGGGAGTAGAAGACTCAGTGTCGATTAAGTTTTAATCTATGCTACAGCTGCTCTGCCTCCTCCTTATCCTTCTCCCTCTCACTACCCTCGCCCAAGAATTCGTACCCTTGGTCGGCATCCCGTTTGTTGACACCAACAGCGTTGATTCACTCGGTGACTACGCCAATGCGTTTTATATTGCAGCCATTAGTTTAGGGGCAGTGATTGCGGTTCTCAAGATTATCTTTGCCGGGGTGAAGTACATGCTCTCTGATGTGATTACCGATAAGAGTGCGGCTAAAGCCGATATCAAAGGTGCCTTACTTGGACTAATACTGATAATTGGTGCTGTGCTACTCCTAAATACGATTAGTCCTAATATTACGAGTCTGCAGGCGTTTAATTTGAATCGATTGTCAATTACTCCACCGCCGCCGCGGCCACCAGTTACCCCCGCTGACCAGTGTCCTCCTGGGACACAGTATGAAATTGTCACCGGCTCACCTCAAGGCAGATGTGTGTCCGGCATAGCCGTACCCGGGGACCAAGACTTTAGTCAGTCACCTGGAGAAGGGCAAGCGCAGTGTGGACCAAGTACGACGTATAACCCAACCACAAACGAGTGCGATACCATTACGAACCTTTACGCCGTACCAACCTATATCATTGAGGAGAGAACCCTGTATTGCGAAAATGACGCAGACTGTATTCTACTCGAACTGAGGCAGTGGTGTGCCACAGCATTTAATGATGCTACGCAAGGATACACGTATGATCGGATAAACACCTCGTGTATTCCTGAATAGGACAACCATACACAGTTACCTATACAAATGGCGCCAAGCCGCCACCATCTACAAGACACCTGCAACAGCCAATCCCAACCTGGCTGTGGAGCACGCAATTAGCCTTGATGGCCATGAGGTATACTTACTTACATGAACCGTCCACTTATTATTACTATCGGTGTCACCATCCTCCTGATCGTACTTGGAGTTTGGCTATACATTTTCCTCTTCGGTACACCCAAGGATACTGGGGAGGTCTTTACCAATCTCGGCTTCACCCCCTCAAGTCAACCAACCACCATTACACCGCCCGAAGATAGCCCAACCATTGAAACCCTAGTAGACACGAGCACTGGTAGTCTACGACAGCTCTCGACCCGTGCTGTAGCTGGCTTTATGAGTACCACAACGGCCACCTCCAAAAGCGTACGGTACGTTGAGCGGGGAACAGGATACATTTTTGAAATCAACCTAGCTACTGGGGCTGAGACACTGATTAGTCGAACAACAATTCCGCAAGTAACAACTGCCGTTTTCTCTAGCGACGCGACCCATGTTGCCTTCACCTCATACAACGGCTACGTCCCAAATGTATTTGTTGGTTCGTTACAAAATAACGGGGTCGAGGGTATTTCCCTTGAGCCAGGTGCAAGTAACCTCGCCTTCACCGCAGAGAATGACGTGCTCTACACCATCGTCCGCAATGGAGTTACCACCGGCTACCGCCACAACCTCAAGACCGAAACACGGACAGAGCAATTTACCTTTAATTTCACCAACCTCGATGTTGCCTGGGGTGACGCTGTAGCAGCAACGTACATCACCACCAAACCAGCCCGCTCCCTAGAAGGTTTTATGTACCGCATTTCAGGTAACTCAATCCAGCCGAGCGTTCGTGGAGGTCTAGGACTGACAAGCCTTGTGGGGAACACAGCGATAATTGCGACTTACCGAACGAGTGACAGCTACCAAAGTATCGCCTTCGATACCACTACCGCAACGGAAACAACCCTGCCTATTATTGCCCTCAAAGAGAAATGTGCCTTTGACACCACTGACGAAAACTTTATCTGGTGCGCCGCTCCACTCTCGAGCGTGTACGCTGGTTTTGTCGATGATTGGTACAAAGGCACCGCACAATCAGACGATCGTATCTGGCTCATAGATACCACCAGCAAAAGCGCCCGCCTCGTAGCGACTCCTGAGACTATCCTCGGTCGAACCCTTGATATAACGGCGACAGATATCGACAGCAATGGCCAGTACCTCTTCTTTATGAATAAAACTGACCAGACGCTCTGGCTCTATGATCTTAACGCTCAGTAAAATAGCTCTGGTTGTGGTAGTCGCTACACCTCTCACTACCCTCGCCCAAGAATTCGTACCCTTGGTCGGCATCCCGTTTGTTGACACCAACAGCGTTGATTCACTCGGTGACTACGCCAATGCGTTTTATATTGCAGCCATTAGTTTAGGGGCAGTGATTGCGGTTCTCAAGATTATCTTTGCCGGGGTGAAGTACATGCTCTCTGATGTGATTACCGATAAGAGTGCGGCTAAAGCCGATATCAAAGGTGCCTTACTTGGACTAATACTGATAATTGGTGCTGTGCTACTCCTAAATACGATTAGTCCTAATATTACGAGTCTGCAGGCGTTTAATTTGACGGCGCTGCAAATTACGAGACCACCAGCTCCTGACCCAACCATCACCACTTCGCCAGCAGGGGTACTCACGATTGACGGCGCTGCAACCGCAGCCCAAGAACGTGCATTTGCTGAACAGTGCGTACGCGACACAAACAATGATGGTTTTCCTGACGGGCAAGTGGTGCGCTTTGGTAATCGTACCGAGTGCCAAGCTATGGCCAATGAAAATGCAGTAGTAAATACCGACCAACAATTTGATCGACTACTCGCCGCCAGCCCAAATTGGGCAGCCGATATTGTCGGGAAGACCGCTGCAGAGATTTCAGTAATGCGGCAAGAGGAACTGGAGATGTACCGAGAATTTATTTCCAACTTCGAAGCAACTGAAGGGACATACAATCTTGCAGCCATCGCCGAAGAGGTTGGTGCAACTGAAGTACTCTTCGTGGTAAAGGACCCCCTCAACACACCAGGGCTTGACCCAACTGGCGTTATGGACCAATACAACGCGCGCTGCACCTACTTCACCAACAGCGACAATCTCGTTCAGGTGAACGGAGTATACGCATGCGTACAATAAAACCATCCTCAGGATGGTTTTATTGTTACAAGGCAATTGTGAGATTTACACTCGATGCCGCTTCACCACGAGCTCCGTACCAATCGCCATGATGTTACTGACCGTAAAGTAGAGAGCAATCGCAGCGGTGAAGGCGTAGGCTATAACAACAATTAGGACCGGCATCACGTAGCGCATCTGCACGTGCATACTACGGGCAAACTCATCCTTAAAACTCGGCGCCTCACCCTCTTTTTTGGCCGCTGGTGCTGGCATAGAAAGGTGCACATGGAGGAACTGCGTAATACCGGCTAAGAGCGCCAAGGGGAGACTTTGTTGCGTGATATCAAACACGCCCAGCATCATCATGGAAACCTTCTCAGGGTCAGGAATGAAGCTGTAGAGGAGGGCTGTGTTAATCGCTGGGAGGGCCACGCCGCCACCGGAGACCACCGCCAAGTAAAGCGCAATAATAACGGGGAACTGAATGAGTACGAGGAAGAAGCTGGAAAATGGATTTATGTTGGCTTCTTTATACAAATCCATCATCGCCTTAGCCTGCTCCTGACGATCAGTCACGCGCTCTTTAAGCTCTTTCATCTTTGGCTCAAGTTCACGCATCGCTACTTGCATTTTTGCCACCTTAATCGACAGAGGAAGAATGACCAACTTAATCACAATCACCGCAAATACAATTGCGAGGCCGACGT
>CAYRMU010000005.1:0-7746 GCA_964425655.1 uncultured Candidatus Saccharibacteria bacterium
CGTATGGCAACAAAAAAGGCCGGAGGTACAGCCAAAAACCTGCGTGATTCCAATCCACAATACCTAGGCGTGAAGCGAGGTGATGGTCAGAAGGTGAAAACCGGACAGATCATCGTTCGTCAGCGTGGTACCAAGATTGAAGCAGGTAAGAATGTTGCAGTAGGGACGGATCACACCCTATTTGCTTCTCGCGAAGGTAAAGTGTCATTTCGCACCATGCGAAAGACTCGCTTTGATGGTCACGTTGTGATCAAGAAAGCAGTCGATGTCATTGCTGCCTAGCGCTTTGGTTACTCCATAAAAAACACCCACTCGCGTGGGTGTTTTTTAATACCACCAACAAACGTCATTGAGTATCGTTGCACATGCTTACTCATAGCGATGACAGCAACAAAAAAATCCCCGGAGGGACTCTTTTGTTTGTGTAAACGATTAGCGTAGGGTAACTGACTCAATGATGACTGGTTCAACCGGAAGGTCACGTGGGCCTGTCGCGGTAGTACCAATCGCATCAACCACGTCCATTCCTGTAATCACGCGACCGAACACTGGGTGCCGTGACGTGAGTGGCTCCTTATCAAAGTCGAGCGCTAGGTTATCGTTCGTGTTAATGAAGAACTGACTACCGCCTGAGTTTGGCTGGCCGGTATTAGCCATGGCAATCGTTCCCCGTACGTTCGAGAGGAGCGGGTTAGCGACAAACTCGTCTTGGATAGTGTAGCCTGGGCCGCCTGTACCGTAACTCATAGCGTCGTCACCCTTTGAGTTTGGATCACCACCCTGAATCATGAATCCATCAATCACGCGGTGGAACTTCGTGCCGTTGTAGAAACCTTCACTCGCGAGCTTGGTAAAGTTTCCAACTGTAATCGGCATAAGGTCCGCAAAGAGCTCAAGCTCGATTACGCCACGGTTAGTGGTAAATACAGCTATTGGATTTGTGGTATTGGTTTGTTCCATAGGGATTTGATTAGCAAGTTCTTCCTCTGAGTAAGGTCCGGCAAAGTCTTCCACTTCCCCACTATCGTTCAAGAGAAGCTCAGGTGGCGTCGAAGGCTTTTGGGTAATAAAGACAAGGGCAGCAATGAGCGCCGCTGAAGCCACGAGGACGAGGCTGGTCTGGATAAGGATATTCTTCATACAATGTCGTTACAAATAAAGAAAGTTACGCGCGTGCAGTGACGATAATTGGTAGCGGCTCATGCAGTGTACCGAGACGTAGCGTTACCACGTGCTCGCCAATAGCTTTAATTGGTTCGGCCACGGAAATTTGTTGCGCTGTTACCTTGATGCCTGCAGCTGCAGACACTGCTGTTGCGATAGCCTCCGGCTTCAGCGCTTGGAAGAAGCGACCTTCAGCATTGGCTTCAGCTGACAGGGTGACAGTCACCCCTTTCAAGGCTGCGAGCAACTCCTTGAACGCTGCCTCAGCTGCCTCCTTTGAGTGCGCGATTGCACCACTGCGAGCCATCACTGCTTTGACGTTCTCTGGAGTCGCAGCTTTCGCTAACCCTTTCGGGATGAGCTTATTAACCCCATAGCCGTCAGGCACCTCAACAATGGCGTAGCGGCGGCCCAGCTTGGCCACATCTTGCAGTAAAATTACTTTCATACCGTACGTTACAAACTAATAATGTGCCGATTACTATACCATTATTTCTGACTCGACTTCTAGGGTTTTTATAGTAGAGTATGGCGTAGAGAGAACAGAATGAGAGATAGATCATGAAATCAGGACCCCTGCCCGCATACCTGATTCGCCGGCGCATCGAAGCCGAGAAATTTGCCAAGGCAATTTTACCCGGCGCCTCGGAGATTGACTACATCGACGCCCTAGCGCAGACTCCCCTGCGGTGGCACATGTTGCAGGTCTACCAGAACGGTCAATACGGGATACTCCAATACCACGACCAGAGCGAGCGATTCATAGTTGAGTTTCCCTACCAGCTTGTCTTGGGTCAATACAACCCCATCATCGATGTCACCCACTGATACAGCAAGTGCCCACATGTGTGGGCACTTTTTACTGTATGTTTTATTTCCGTACTACTCCCCTCCCTCTTCGTAAAAGGCTTCACTAGTTTCAGCTACTGCCCCGATTGACTTGTCACCATTGAGCCACGAGACTGCCGCATCAAGCTGTGGGTCAACGCCCGCCACTACGTCGTCTGCAGTCCGCTCAATGACGATGTTTGGCTCAAGGCCGTTTTCGGAAATTGAATGGCCATTTGGTGTTAGCCAGCGTGCAATCGTGACTTTGAGTGACGAGCCATTTGGCAGATCAACGAGTTCCTGTACTGAGCCCTTTCCAAACGTTGTTTGCCCAATCACAGTCGCAGCACCGTGCTCTTTCAGTGCGCCAGCTAAAATTTCAGAAGCTGAAGCTGAGCCACCATCGACGAGTACCACCATCTCTTTCGGTGCGTACTGTTTCAGTGTCCGCCCCTGTGAACGGTAGAGCTGCTCACCTTCGCCATTACCAAACTGCTCACGAACTACCACCTCACCAGCAGGTAAGAAGTACGAGGCTATTGTTACTGCGCTCTGCAAGTAGCCACCTGGGTTACCGCGCAAGTCAATCACGAGCTTACTGGCACCACTTTCGACATACTCACGCAACGCCTCTTGCATCTTCATCTCAGAGAGCGCATTGAAACTATAGAGAGAAATAATAAATACATCGCCCCGTTTTTCGGTCTTGGTGGTCGGCACAGTAATGGTGTCGCGCATGATTTTCATTTCCAAAAGCTCAGATGCGCCTTCGCGGTAGATAGTCAAAGCGACTTCAGTTCCCTTTTCACCACGGATAAGTTTTACTGCTTCATCAACGCCCATATCTTCGGTTGAGACATCCCCAATCTTGGTGATTTTATCACCAGAGAGAATACCGGCTTTAAAGGCTGGTGTTTCTGGGAGCGGCGCGATAACGGTGATGATGCCGTCTCGTAGACCTACTTCCATACCAACCCCACTGAAATTACCTGAAATTTCTTCTCCAAATTGCTCTGCCTCGGTTGGCGGCATGTAAATGGTGTATGGGTCGTCGTAGCTCTTTACGAGACCAGCAATGGCACCTCGAATTTTTTCTTCATCGGTGAGTGGGGTCGAGCTTGCGCTGACAAACTTCTCATCCATAAGATCCCACACGTGCCAAAACTCAGTTAGGTCAACCTCTGTACTTGGTGCTGGCTCTTTTTTGAAGAAAGAAAACAGACCAGCTTCCATCGAGAGCGCATTGGCGCCGCCGGTCCCGAGGTGCAACCCAGAGAAGAACGCAGCAGCTGCGAGTAAGAGCGCGAGGCCTGCTCCGAGAAGTACGCCACTACGACGTTCAGCGGCGACAGGAGATCCAGTTGTTGTTGCATCAGTCATACCCCGTATTATTACACAGAGCAGGAACGTTCGCCAAAAGACAACGTGGTACTATGGTAGGTGAAATAGATCCCTATGATTACGCGCTACCACTACAAGGACATAACCTGGATAGACGTTGTGAAGCCAACGCCAGAGGAAGTGCGTGAGGTGGTCGAAGAGGTCAACATTCCCAGTGAATTCACCGCCGACTTAGGCGTAATGGTCCCCCACTCTGAGAGCTTTGCCAAAAAAGGGGTTTTAAAGCTGACGCTCGACTACCCAGTAGTACACCGCACCGATATGAAGCAGCCACACGAGATAAAGTTTGTGGTAACTAAGAAGTACCTCGTGACCTTCCACTACGAAGAAATGGAGGCGCTCCACCGGTTTGGTAAAGAATTTGAAGTGCGCTGCATGCTGAAAGGTGGCACATCCACCACGCCACCACGCTTATTTGTCACACTCCTCAACTACCTCTACGACGCCATGTACGTTAAACTCGACCACCTTGAATCGAGACTCCACGAAGTAGAAGAAGGGATTTTTGCTGCGCGAGAACGAGAAATGGTATTTGAGATTTCCGACCTTACGCGTCGCTTAATTGCCTTCCGCCAAGTCCTCGGCGCACACGATGATGCGCTCGAGTACCTCGCAAAGCATATTCAAACCGCCTTTGGCGTTACGCTCGTCCCGTTCGTCACTGAGTTCAAGCAACACCATGAACACCTCTCACGACGGCTGCGTGCGCTGACGAGCGTGGTTGACGACCTCCACAACACCAACCTCGCCCTACTTTCAACAAAGGAAAATGAAATCATCAAACTCCTGACCATTATGGCGTTTGTTACCTACCCGCTCACGCTCTTTACCTCAACGTTTGGTATGAATACAGAGGGTACACCGATTGTTGGCAGTCGCTTTGATTTCTGGATTATCATCGGCATTATGATTGTTGTGTCGTTGGTGTTCTTTGCCTTCTTCCGCTACAAGAAGTGGCTCTAGTAGGACAACCCAATACTGAGCCCGCAGTTGCTTCGCAACTGCGGGCTCTATTTGCTATACTAGGCGCACTATGTTCAACCTGTTTTCACGTGGGAGTAACTCCATTTTCCCACCGTTACACCTTTACAACACAGCCACACGCACAATGGAAGTATTTACCCCACTACGCGCAAACGACGTACTCATGTACTCGTGTGGACCGACAGTGTATGACTATGCCCACATTGGCAATCTTCGAGCCTATATTTTTGTCGACACCTTAAAGCGTACGCTCATCTACAACGGCTACAACATCAACCACACCATTAATTTCACTGATTTTGGTCACCTTACCTCTGACGAAGACTACGGTGAAGACAAAATGATGAAGGGTCTCAAGCGTGAGGGGTACGACATTAGTCTCGCCTCGATGCGCCTCCTATCTGATACCTACATCGCCGCCTTTAAAGCTGACTTTGAGACACTCAATATTATTGCGCCGACGCAGTACGCCCGTGCCAGTGATTACGTGCGCGAGCAAATTAAGCTCATTGAGACACTGAGTGAGAAGGGGTACACCTACGAAACCAGTGACGGCCTCTACTTCGATGTAGAAAAATACCCTGAGTACGGACGTCTCGGCAACATCGACATACACGCACTTAAGGCTGGTGCTCGGGTTGAAGTGAATACAGAAAAGAAGCATCCGGCCGACTTTGCACTCTGGAAGAAAGGCGCGCTTGGCTGGGAGAGTCGCTGGGGCAAGGGCTTCCCTGGTTGGCACGTTGAGTGCTCTGCGATGGCATTTGCCACCCTCGGTAAGCAGATTGATATACATACTGGCGGCGTCGACCATATCGCTATTCACCACAATGCAGAAATTGCCCAGTGTGAGTGTGTGACCGGCAAGCAGTTCTCCCACTTCTGGATGCACAACGAACACCTCCACCTGAGTGACGAAAAGATCTCCAAGTCACTCGGTAATACACTCTTTATGCGCGACCTTATCGAGCGCGGGTACAGCGGTGACGACTACCGGTACTGGCTCTTGCAGACCCACTACCGCACCCGAGCCAACTTCAGCTTTGAGGCACTCGATGCAGCAAAACAAGCCCTTCGTCGCTTAAAGCAGCTTGTGTTTGTGACCTGGCGAGACGAACGCGGAAAGCTCAATGCGGACCGTCAGCTAGCAATCATTAGCGCCCTCAATGATGACCTCAACACACCGCAAGCCATAGCGCTCCTTCACGACATCATCAAAGACGAGTCGCTCACTCCTGGAGAACGACGAGCACTCCTCCTTGAGGCTGATGCGCTTCTCGGCATTGGTCTATCCGCTGATCCCGAAGAAGGGCGTGCCATGCTTGGCATAGTGGCACTCGATAGTCTACCTGACGACATCCAAGCTATGATTGATTCGCGGCAAGCCGCTCGAGCGGCGCAGAACTGGGCCGAGTCAGACCGTCTCCGTGACGCACTCCTCCTTGCGGGCTACAGCGTTAAAGATACGCCAGCCGGTCCCCAGGTAACGAAAGCCTCTGCAGCCTGATACTCCATTTAAAAAAACCGGAACAATTGTTCCGGTTTTACGTTGTAGTGCTATGCCTCCGCCGGAGCAGGCGTACTTTTGTGCTGGACGTGACCGCACTGCGCACATGGTTTCTGTTTTGCTTGCTCAAGTCTCTCCACGTAGGCACGTAGATCCAACTCATGCCACATCCACCAAATGTTCAACACTAACACGCAGGCGCTTGTCAAAAGGTTAAACCAATACGGAAACTCAACTTGGACAACAATACCCATTGCCCATACGAGGCATACCAGAAATCCGCCAAGGATTGCCGTACGCCCGATTTTCTTCACGAGCTCCAGATTAGCCATGACTTCCTCCATCTGTCAAAACCAGAAGTGCTATACACAGATTCTCCCCGTTTATCAATCCTACCCCTCTGCGCGCTCCCGCGGTATACTGTCAGTCACTATGGCAAATAAAGCTCCCAGTCTAAACCGCGCCCTGCGCACCGCACCCCACAACATCGAAGCTGAACGCGCACTCATTGGTGCCATTATGCTGAAACCAGACGCGATGCACGACATCTCAGTGTCAGTCTATCCGGAGAGTTTCTATGCAGATAAGCACGCGGTTATCTACGAAGCCATTCTCGGCATCTTTATGAAAGGTGACCCCATCGATCTCCTCTCTGTTTCAACTAGACTGAAGGAGAAGGAACAACTCGAGCGCGTCGGCGGCGCCTCGTACATTACTGAGCTCATTGAGACCGTGCCAGCGGCCGGGAACGCGCACTACTACGCTGAGCTTGTACAAAATAAGGCAATTCTCCGTGGCCTTATCCTTGCCGCAGAAGACATTGCCGAACTAGCGTACAGCGACCCTGAATCAATTGACGAAACACTCGATCAAGCCGAGAAGAAGGTATACGGTGTAACCCAGACGAGCTCAGGGCAGAAGTTTAAAACTATTGCCACCTCCCTAACTGAAGCCTGGGAGCGCTTTGAGTACCTCAACGCCAACCAAGACGAGAAGCGCGGTGTTCCCTCTGGTTTCACCTCACTTGATAACCTTCTCTCAGGCTTCCAGAAGTCTGACCTCATCATTCTCGCTGCCCGACCGTCTATGGGTAAGACTACGTTTGCACTCGACCTCGCGCGTAACGCCGCCTTAAAGTACAAGGCTTCAGTTGGTATTTTTTCACTCGAAATGAGTGATCAGCAACTCGTTGACCGTATGCTCGCCGCCGAAGCGGGCGTTGACTCATGGAAGCTCCGCACCGGAAAGCTCTCGACCGACCAAGAGTATGAAGCGGTCCAGGCAGCCATGGCGAAGCTTGCCGAGGCCCCAATTCACATCGACGACCAACCTGGTACCAACCTGCTCCAGATGCGCTCTTCGGCTCGTCGCCTCAAGAACGAGCACGGTCTCGACCTCTTAATTGTTGACTACCTCCAGCTCATTCACCCCACCAACACGAAAGCGAGCGACAACATGGTTGCACAGGTAACGGAAATTTCTCGCTCCCTAAAGCTCCTGGCGCGTGAACTCAATGTACCGGTGATCGCCCTCTCACAGCTATCGCGTGCCGTAGAGCAGCGCGGCGGTAAGCCTCGCCTTTCTGACCTCCGTGACTCAGGCTCTATTGAGCAAGATGCCGACGTCGTGATGTTCATTCACCGAGAAGACAAAATCAACAAAGAATCTGACCGACCAAACATTGCAGAGATTTTGGTCGAGAAACACCGTAACGGCCCGGTTGGCATGGCCGAGCTCTACTTCGATGGCCAGCACGTCCGGTTCCTCAATCTCGACACTGCCCACGGCGGTATGGCGGCAAGCTTCAGCGGCGGCGGCAATGACGACTTTTAGATGGTAAAAGTTAAAAATCAAAGTGCAAA
>CAYRMU010000005.1:7846-30969 GCA_964425655.1 uncultured Candidatus Saccharibacteria bacterium
GGCAAATCGGGAACTAAATTCAGAATAGTCGTTACACTCCTTTCTTCATTTAATGACCAATCTCGACAAACTCATTAAACAATTTGAACGCTTCCCTGGCATTGGTGCGAGGCAAGCGAAGCGTTTTGCGTTTCATATTCTGACGCTCCCTCCAGAGGAGGTTGAGGAGCTAGCGCGACTCATCAGTACCCTTCCCCTTTCCGTTACTGAATGTACCCGATGTCACCGCTTTTTCTCTGCCCATAGCCCCAGTCAGGTGCTCTGCAACGTATGCGACGATGGCAACCGCGACCACACTAAACTCATGGTCGTAGAGCGTGACAGTGACATACAGTCTCTTGAGCGGGCACGGGCCTATGATGGTCTGTACTTTGTTCTCGGTGGTACGGTTCCCCTCCTTCAGAACCCAGACACGGGCAAGCTCCGCGGTAGTGCACTGAAGGCCACGGTAACAGCATCAGTTGAGCATGGACTCTCGGAAATTATCCTCGCTTTTTCGGTTAACCCTGACGGAGAAAATACTGCGCGGTTTGTGGAGTCAATCCTTAAAGATGCCCTTGCGGGAACCGACGTAAAAGTAAGCCAGCTTGGCCGAGGTCTCTCAACCGGAAGTGAGCTTGAGTACGCCGACCCAGAGACAATCAAAAGTGCTCTCAAGAGTCGTACCTAACCCTCCTTGAGCAATACGTTTCACCTGGAGGGAATCGAAGGTGTACCGATGACACCTGATGGTAATAATTGACGTATACATTAGTACCGATGCAGCACGTACAAAAAATCCGCTCGGTAGAGCGGATTTTTTTGTTACGCAACTGATTCGATGCGGACGCGAGAGTAGTGCTGTCGGTGCCCGAGCTTTCGGTCACGGTTACTCTTAGCCTTGAACCGGATGATTGAGAGCTTAATACCCTTCTTCTCACCCATGTAGGTAGCCTTTACTTTTGCTCCTGCAACAGTTGGGGTCCCTACCTTGTCGTTCTGCATGAGTACCTCACTGAATTCTACGGTATCACCTTCCTTGTGATCACCGAGGAGTTCGACATCGAGGATATCTCCTGGAGAGACAACATATTGCTTTCCGCCGGTTGCGATTACTGCAAATTCCTTATTAGTGTTATCTGTAGTCATATGTGGGCGCTATAGTACAAGAAAAGAGCTAATTATGCAAGGTGCGCTCTGCGTACCACAGCAATTCGCCCTGGCTGACCCAAAATGTGATGGTAGCAGGGTTCCAGTATATTGAAATTTGACAAATACATGGTATAAACAAACGAGTCAGCTCTCAAGCACAAAGGATGAAACCGTGCGGCTTACCAACGAACACCACATCATCATTTTACTGCCCGGGCTTGCGCTTTACTACCGCAGCACAGCAGCAGCTCTCTTCTCGCCAGATATTTCGCTGGCCGAGGTTACCATCGGTAACGAGGTCATCGAGCACTTTGCGCTCAATGTCCTCGTTGGCTTTCAGTCAAAGGAGAGGGCGAGAATTGGCTTCAACTTTGCCGGTACTCGACCGCCGGGCGAGCCCGACGGACAGCTTGATATGCTGTTTGAACCGAGCATGCCGATTACAGCAAAGGACGAACGGCGGCTCAGTGTGCACTTTCTCAATAACGGTTTTACCGAACTGCCAGCACCCAAAGGTACAATGAAAATGCTCCTGTTCAAGTAATGCCGTAAGACCGTCTTGCTTCTTGCAGCGGTCTTTTTTTATGGCATGCTTGATTTTAGATTACGAGCGCGTATGATGCCTAGAGACAGACAAACACTAGAAGGAGTTGGCCATGGTGCAAACGGCTGTCCTCGTGATTAGCGATGGTATACATACCGAGCAGTGGCTCGGTCCCCTAGCAGCACTTACCTCATCGGCCTCAGACTACCGACGGGCAGACCTTCCCCTACTCCCTTCTGCACGCGTATTTAGCTCGAGAGCGGTTGGGTTTACCTGTCATCAAATTTGGTACAGTTATACCCACGGTGTGCTGTATGAAGAAGTGCTCTTTTTTAAACCGCGACTCTTGAGTGAAGTGATAAAAAACTTCGGTCGTTTTGAAGATACCCTTGAACGAAGTCCGCACTGGCGGCCACTTCGACCGTACACCAAGGAAGAACGAGTGGACAGGGTACAACTTGAACTCCTCGTTCAGTCAGAACTTGCCCACCTATAGCTGCCCCATGCCACACAGCTCCTCAGGACGCTGTGTGGCATTTTTATTACATACAAACGAGAAGATTTTTCATGAGACGAAGCTCTTGCCTCAAACCAACTCACTCGGTATAGTACGGACAGACAGCAGAGGGAACTCACCATGACGTACGACAAAGTCTACACTCGCCAGTGGGTTACTGGTACGACCGCCTCGCGTGAACTTTCTCACCGTATCCCCCGCACCATCTTCGGCCTCCAGTGCGGCAGGCGGACAATCACCCGCAAAACGAAAGAGCGGAAGTTCGATACCCGTACCGGCGACATACTGCCAAGAGGTCGCTTCACCGAGTTAACCGTATGTTTCGCCGGCTCGTTTCGACTGACGCGCGTCTACATCTACCCCGGTCAAGAGACTGAGGTTCCTAACTTTGACCATATCGCGAGGCGTCGGCGACTTCGTTCGACACAAGAGCTGATGGCAACCGTAGTCCCAGATGGTGTCTACGCCGTGCCGTTGCCCATGAGCCAAGTGGTTGTATTCTTTGATGAGACAATTACTGAGCCGTACGTGAAAATTTCGTACATAACGCGCCAAGGGTTCATGATCTACGACGGACCACAAGGATTTGACGTGGAGCTGCACTTTCGTGACGCAGCACAGCAACGCGAGTACTGCTTCGAATTTGCTCCGCCTCCAGTGGAGGAGGAAAACGCGGCCTAAGCACCACAAAGCGCAACCATACGGTTGCGCTTTTTTTACTTAATCATCACCCTGCGCTGGTTTCTCGAGCGCGAGCACTTCCACCCCAGCCGCTTCACCGGTTATCTTCATTACATCCTTATCCATCTTGCTGAGCTCCTTGTACCCGGCGTTGTAGTGATTGACCGTTGTCGCGAGTGTTGTACCAAGCTTGTTGTAGTACTCCTCGTACTTGAGAATATGGCCACGCAATTTTTCCACGTTCTTAATGATGTCTTGCGCCTTCTCCTCAATCTCCATGGCTTTGAGCCCCTGCAGCACGGTCTGTAGGTACGCCAAGAACGACGTCGGCGACACAATAATCACTTTATACTTACCGGCTGCACGCTGAATCAAGTTCTCTTCACCAGCACCAACACGATTACTGAGAAGGTCGTAGTAGATTCCTTCGTGCGGGATAAACATAAACGCAAAGTCCATCGTGCCTTCAGCCGGTCGAATGTACTTTGCCGTTTCAGTAATACGGAGCTTCAAGTCGTTCACGAACACTTTTTCGTAGGTTGCCTTGTCGACACCATCAGCCGCTTCGGCAAACCGGTTGTAGTTCTCAAGGGAGAACTTCGAGTCCACCGGAATCACCTTCCCTTTGACGAATACCGCGGCGTCAACTATCTCACCGTCCTTAAAGGCGTACTGCATCGTAAAGCTCTCTGGCGGCAGCACATTCTGGAGTACCGTCTCGAGGTAGTACTCACCGAGGACACCACGCTGCTTTGGGTTCTTCAAAATGTTCTGCAATTCCTTTAGCTGTTCAGCTACCTGAAACACCTGCTTACTACTCTCCCCTACGGCGGCCACATTGTTCTCAACGTGCAAGAGCTTTGCGGTCACACTCTCTTGAATAGAGCGAATCTGGTCGTTCACGTCACGATTGATTTGCTGCATGAGGTCTTTACTCTCCCGGAACTGCAGTCGTGCGCTCTCAGCCATGTTCTTACTACTCTCCCCCATGCGGTCGTTCATGGTGCGCTGCAAGTCCTGGAGTTGCTGCTGCAGGAGGAGCATGCTCTTATCCTGAACTGGCTCCGGAGCTTTCTTCAAAAACGTCGTGTAGACCTGGATGGCGAGTACGCCAAGGATAAGTACCGCCACCAAAACAATCAAAATTTCCATAGTACCAAAAAGTATACCACGAGCGTAAACGGCTCAGTCTATGTGTAAATATGCTATACTGACCGACATAAACAACAATACATATGTCACTTCACGAAGATTTTAAAGCTGGCCTTAAAGACGCCATGAAAGCAAAAGAAGCAGTTAAGCTTGGAGTTATCCGTGGGCTTTTGACCGCGTTCACGAACGAGCTCGTAGCCACCAACCGTACCCCACAAGATTGGCTCACCGACGAAGAAGTGATGGCCGTTATCAAGCGTGCCGCTAAGCAGCGCAAGGAGTCGATTCTCCAGTACGAAGCGGCTGGTCGCACCGATCTCTCTGAACCAGAAAAAGCGGAACTCGCCATCCTCGAAACCTACCTCCCTACCATGATGACGCAGGATGCTATCAAGCCAATCGTTGAAGCCAAAATGGCAGAACTCGGCGTGACCGACAAATCAAAGATGGGTATCCTCGTTGGGTCAGTCATGAAAGAGCTCGCCGGCAAAGCCGACGGTGCCGATGTAAAGGCAGTGGTCGAGTCTCTTTTGTAATCACGTTGTATGGGTTTTGAATCTCGACCACAACGCAAAAAGTCGATTGATGAAATACTTGCCGAACTCAACCACACTCCAGAGCCAAACAATTTAGAACGCACCATTGACGGAGTAGCGTGCAAAATATTTCCAACGAGCGACACAACCTGGAATGTATACCAGGGCAATACTCTGTTTACCGTAACCAAGCTACATGACGGTACTTTCGATGCCAGCATGCAGAGCATGGATGATTTGACACCTTCTGCAGTTGCCACTGGAAAGAATATTGCAATACAAGCCGTTGCGGCAATTCTCTCCTAGCTTTACAAATCGTATTATACGTTGTATAAATTAGTCAGTTCGATCTTTGCATTGAGGAGTACGGAGCATGAGCAGCGCAAGACTTGCCGGGTATGTTGTTGACCAACTCGGCGGTGAGATTGAGGTGTGGCTAGTTGAGGACGGTACGCACGTGGTGCTTAAAGAGCTTGATGCACAAATCGGCGACTTCCCTCTGGGAAGCCCGTGCAAAGCTGACCCACTCCAAGTGACTGCGGAGCGGGTTGCAAAAGGCGAAGCCAAACGGTTGACCGTCATTATCGATGACGACGACGATACTGTCATTGAAGACGTTAACCGCTACAAAACCCTTCGCTCCTGGCCCGGCGACGGTAGAGTGCACTAATGCCCCTACCAAAGCCCGCACCACGAGAGACACAGTTCCTTCCTGAAAAAGGGCACGAGCGCATCGTTTGCGGCGTTTCGCTCGTCGAGTGGGACTACGTCGTGGTCTACGTCCACGAGAAGAAGAACCCATTTGCCCCACCGACGCACCTCTACTTTCAGGTGCGTGGTACCGGGGACTACCGACTCGATGAGGTTACCAGAATCGTCGACCAGTGGACGTTCTACCGGGGTGCTTGTTGGCGAACCTTTAACGAGCATGAGCATGAGTTTCTGCGCGCTAAGCAGATGGCCTGGCGTGCAGTGGCTACCTACCGTCGGAATTACCTCGATAAACATGGAGTCGAGCCAAATCCCCTCCTCTTGACCGGAACGCTTGATGAAAACCTCGCGCGCAGACGCACGCGAGACATCGGCTACCGTACGTTGGGCCAGACGTTCGACCAATTGCAGCTACAATTTGAAGCTACCCAAGCTCATCCCCCCACAGTTTCCTAGCTGTGGGGTTTTTATAATCATTTACAAAAGTTCATTTTAGTAGTTTAATTCAAAAGCTCACCTGGGGGACAACTCCAAGGAGACGTCGAAGATGAGCAGGCGACCAGGCGAACGTAACTGGGGTGACACCGAAGAGCAGTACCCTCTCGCGCTACCAGCGCTCCCACAACCATACGAACGTCGCCGTCTACGACTGCAGGTTGAGATTGTGAATACGAGTCCACCGAGCTACATAGTGCGTCATACAAATGGCAACCAATGGCTCGTCATTATGGCCAGTGACGGCACACTCGAAATCGCAGAAGCAGAAAGTGACACCAAGATTGACGTCACGTACCGTGTTCTTAAAGCCGTGAAATTGTTCCAGCAAGGAGTACCATAAACAACACCCCAAACCCGAATGCATACCACAATGCGTTCGGGTATTTTATATAGAACCAGTACCAGGAGTTAAGAGAGCGGGCATCTTCGACGCGGTACGGACCAATCTGCGTTCGCCGAAGCATCGAAAGGGTCGCAGGGTAGCCCAAGCGACGACCGAGCTCTTCCCCGAGTGAACGGATATAGACACCACTCGCAACCCTAAATCGAACAGTAACTTCGAGCATCGGGTGCTCGTCAACCTGAACCGACGTACAGGAAAGCAGCGTTGCTTCATAGACAGTCATAGCTCGCAGCGGTACATCGGTAATCACACCACCGTTCTTGGCAGCCTTGCGGGCTCGCTCGTACATCGGTACACCGTTACGCTTTATCGCAGAGTAGGCAGAAACAGGAAGTACCTGCGTACCCACGAGTGTGTGGAGCGCCGCTGCAACCACATCAGGGGAAAGGGTTTTCTCCACGGCCTTTTGGGCGAGCACGTCCCCCTCCAGGTCTCCTGTTGTACGCGACTCACCGAGTCGCACGGTCGTAACGTACGCCTTGTCGAGCTTCAAGAGTGCCCCAAGCTGCTTCGTCCCCTTCCCTGCACCAATGAGCATTAGCCCAGTAGCGAGTGGATCGAGCGTACCGCCGTGCCCAAACTTGCGCACACCAGTCTTTCGACGTAGCACGCGAATGACACCAAAGGACGACATCCCCTTTGGTTTATCAATAAGGAGTAACTCCGGCAGTTCCATAATGGTGGCACTATAGCACAGAGAAAAACCGGCCGGAAGCAGGGCTTCCGGCCGGTATCATGCGCTACCGAGTTGCTACATAAACACCGACAGTTTAAAGAGGAAGAACGTGAAAAAGATGAGCATCATGAGTCCTTCCCACCGCATCACCTGACGCGATAGACCAACCACAAAAATCATAAACGAGGCGGCAATCATGTACCAAAGTCCGAGCTGCATGACGACTGAATCAACCGTCAATGGAATGAGAAGCCCCGGAATACCAACCACGACAAGTGCATTAAAGGTATTCGAACCAAATATGTTCCCCATCGCCAATTCGGTGTGCTGTGCGCGAATTGCGCGGAGCGTTACAAAGAGCTCAGGGAGCGACGTACCAATCGCTACCGCCGTGATACTCACGAGCCCGACCGGCACAGCGAGCGCAGTTGCAATATTGACCACCATAGTAACGGTGTACTTCGCGCCGATGAGTACGGCAGCGAGACCGAGTGCCATCATGACCATAGTCATGAGCTGCAGCTTTGGTAGCTTCGCGGCATCAGCTTCACCATCGCCGTTCTTCGCTTCAACGAGCACGTACCAAACGTACGCAGCAAACAGCACGAGGAGAAACACCGCTTCAATACGATCGACTACACCGTCAATCACCACCGCTACGAGGAGACACTGTGAGATGACAAAAAGTGGCAATTCTGTTTTCAGGAGCTCTTGCTGAATCACCACGCGACCAGCCAAGACTGCCATAACGCCAATAATGAGCAGGATGTTTGTCATATTTGAACCGACAACAGTGGCCACCACGAGCTCAGTGGTACCCTGGAGTGCAGCCGCAAGCGATGAAGCTAGCTCAGGGAGCGACGTACCGAAGCCCACAATAAATACACCAATGGCAAAGGTACTCATCCCGAGCGCTTGCCCGCAATCACGTGCTGCATCAATAAACATATCGGCGCCTCGAATCAGCACAAACAACGCTGCCACCAATGCCCCAACCCACAGTAGCAATTGAATCCATTCCATAGTGTGACTATTCTACCTTAGAGGACTAATACGTCAGGAGCAACAACAAGCATAAGCCCGAGTACTACCATGAGAATGCCGCCGATAATCAGTGAAAGTTGCGCATACTTGTGACCATGTGCTTCAAGCTTCGAAAAGCCCCAGATAGCCAAGCCAAACACAACAAAGTCGTCGACCATGTAGCCAAACGTGTAGACCAAAATAAACCACTGGCGCTCCAAAAAGGTCAGCATGTTGAGCTCAAGAATCTTCGTGTAGGCCTGCGGAATACCAATCGAGCACGCAAACTCAATAATATTGACCGAGAAGGCAATAAGCAAAATTGCGCCGATGGTAGTCAGGGTGAGCGGTGCATGAATGACCTGCTTCAGCTTATCAATGGTGCGCGTCTGTGAATCGAGACTGGTAATATCGCACACCAGTGCTACTTCCCGATTCTTGTACCAGCGCCACAGGAAGAAGGTTCCCCCACCGACTGCCAGGAAACCAACGAGCGGCGTCACAATTTGATCGAGCGCTACAAAGTCCCAGGTCTTGTACCAGACGTTCAAGATGAGGTTGTACATAATGGCTTCAGCCAGAATAAACACACCTGCCAACGTAACCATTTTCCTCTTACTTCCCGCCTGCGTTAGCAACACCAAAAACGTAATCAATACCCACATTGCGCAGGGGTTGAATCCATCGATAACACCGAGCACCAACGAAAGCGTGAACAGTGAGAATACCTTGAGATCAACTAGCCCAATAAACGGTAGGTCAAATACGTACGCAGTTCCAGACGCCTCACAATTTACTCCGTTCTCATCGCACCCAGAGCCAGCCGTAATACTCACGACTGGTGCATTTGCTAGGTGCTGCTCGAGTGTTTGGTACGGAGAACCCACCTCACGGACGAGCGCTGCCTCAATCTGAACACCGGTTGTTTCTGACCCATTAAAGCCTTGCAGTACAACACCACCAATCACCGTAATCGGCGTCACTTTGGACAGAGCATGCTTTTCGGTAATGGCAGCAAATTCCGCCTTGGCTGCCTCGTCATCAACAACGTTACGGTAGACGTACGGGATTCCGGCTGCCTCAAGGTAGGCGCGCTCGGCTTTGCAGAAGCCACAGTCATCGCGCCCAAACAAATAGACCGTTGGCGCATCGGGCGCAGGCAGTGCTTGTGCAGTTGCTACACCAGGCATGACAACACTCATGCTGACACAGGCGAGTACAAGGAACATGACAGCTCGTTGTCGTAGTGATTGCAGCATACGGTTAGAGAATGAGCGACGTAATCGCTGCAGTAGTAGCCGTGAGAATATCATCGGTGACAGGGTGCGATACGGTAAACGAATTTTTATCTTTCTTCAGATCAATTGTTTGACTTGTCGTATGTCCTGCTTCCATTGCGGCAGCTACTGCAGCATCAGCCACCGAAGGACTCCCTGCAGCGGTCCACTCGGTATAGACCGAAGGGGTCGCGGCAACGAGCGGCACCCCAGTTTCGATAGCCCACGCGAGCACTGCGTGATGATCTACCTGAACCATGAGTTGTATCTCCCGAGATGCGGCAACACATAGCTCATTGATAGCACGAGTGAGCGGTGCCACTGCAATGTCGGCAGCCTTGAGGCGAGACGCGTCGATGATAACGATTACTTGCTCCGGTGCTGCCTCCTCTGTCGCAGCCAGAATCGCAGCCACCTGGTCAACCGTACACACAGGCCCAAAAACAAGTGCATTACCCATTCGCGACAAAATATTTCCAGCCTCAATTGAACTCAAGGTAACCGGCATAACCAAACTCGTGTGCCGACCCCAGAGGTGTACCCTTCGTACAGACTCAGTGAGTGATTCAGGTGTAGTAGCAGCATCATAGAACTCATCAACGAGCACATGACTTCCCGGTAAGAACGACTCGACTGCTTCAATGAGATGCTTCGTATATGCACGGAGCGCATCAATCGACCTCGGCCGTGGGTCAGGGGATTTTGTTATGTGCGAGGCGAGATCAGGTACAGTAATATAGAGACCATCAAGGCCAGCGAGCAGGCCAGCTACATGCTTTATAGCTGCTGGATCTGCGCTCGTCACAAAGAATTTCGGAATTGGCATAGAATCCATAGTAGCGGTTTCACCTGGTATAGACAAGCGTGTTACACCCATTGCCAGGGCCACTCTATGGGAGTATACATAGACATATGCACCTTCACGATGTCGAGCGCCGAGCGCTTTCCCATTTCACCCGCCATGACCACGTAATGGCGCGCTTACACGAGTATCGCGTACAGAGCCAGTCGCCGCGTATACTCCCTACCCCGAGCCAACCAGGCGACTACTTTACCCGACTCAGTGAGGCAATTATTGGTCAACAAATCAGCACCAAAGCAGCTGCCTCTATTCGGAAGAACGTCTATGCAATGCTTGGTGCCATAACACCAGAAACACTGCTTCAGACAGATACTGAGGTGCTGCGGAGTTGTGGGCTTTCAGGACAGAAAATCAGCTACCTGCAGCGTAATGCTGCACTCTGGCATACAATACCGTTCACTACATTCACTGAACTTTCTGACGAAACAATTATCACAGAACTCACCAAACTGTACGGCGTGGGTCGCTGGACCGCTGAGATGTTTTGCATATTCACCCTCGCTCGAGAAGACGTGTATTCATTCGGCGATTTAGGTCTCATGCAGAGCCTCTACCACTACTATGCGTACAAACCACACTACGTTCGAAAAATAGCAGCAACGGTTACGAACTGGTCTCCGTACCGGAGCCAGGCAGCGCTGGCGCTGTGGCATGCGCGGGATACGTCGTTTGCAGTGTCGTAAGGTACGCAATGCGTCCCCCACCCACTCGGTCAATTTCACGCAGCTCACGAACGTGCTCAGCGTAGGCTGGCGCACAAACAGCTACCAAGTTCCAAAACTCCTGCCCGTGATTGAGCTCCACCAAATGACACAACTCGTGCACAATAATGTAGTCACGCAAATGCGGCGGTAGAAAGAGCAGCTTGTAGCTAAAGTTTAAATTCTTAAGTGACGTGCAACTCCCCCAGCTGCGCCGCGTATTACGGATTGCTACTCGATTAAAAGTATAGCCATAGTGTGTATTGAAGTGGGCTAATCGGGCGAGCACCAGCTCGCGAGCTGCCTCCTTATGGGTGAGATAGTGCTTGGTCACCGAGGTTGCTCGCGCGCGTCTCTGCCGTCTTTTTTTTCGAAACCACATACTTGACGTTCAATCATAGCAAAGTAAAGTAGTGAAGGAAACGCAGTACAACGGAGGTCAGCCGTGCAGAAAAAGTATAGCCCAAGCGAAGTCCGGCAAATCTGTTTGTCTGGTACAGATACAGCACACACATTTCTCATACCGATTACCGTTAGTGAATGGACAATAACCTTTAAAGCTAGCTACTGGTACGAACGTGGTGCCTACGTAGCTGTAGCAGGGATAACCACCGGAGAAACCTGGTCACCAGTGCACGTTGTCGCTCCAGCACACCTCATTGCATCACTAGCCACTATGCTCCTTGAAATGTGTGGTATAGGTGCCATTTCTGGCGTGACTGAGCTTGATCGACCCAACCTGCTCAATACGCTCTTCAAAGTACAAAATGTTCCTCCTTCGTCTCACTAGTACCTACACAGTAGGTATTTTTAGTTCTTGACGCCACGTATGGTGCCACCGTATAGTTAGGGCTGCTTGTAGGGAGGAACCAGCGATGCTGCAGACAATCGATGAACAGATCTTTAAAAGCGCAGTACAGCAATTGCAACCATACTGTTCAAGAGGAATTTTCTTAAGCTTTTGGCTTCATGTTCCAAGAACGACATTACGCGGTGCGTTTACGGTGCACATTGCACTCCACCGACAAGAAGCGCATCCGGAGCACGAGAGCTGCATCGTGGGAACACTGATACCCATCAACTACTTTCCGCTTCCCGGAACCAACCCACCGCGCGTTCCTGACTTAGTCATGCCGCACGCTGTTGCAACGTATGTAGCACGCAAACTCCACCGGATGGGCATCAGTAAGCATGCTGGATTTATTTCTGAACGTCATGTTGACAGAGGAAGATCGCTCACCGCGCACACGAGATACTCGTGATGACATAAAAAGCCCAACACCACCGGTGTTGGGCTTTTCCTAAGCCAAGCTCCTAGAGCTCGTCGATTGCGTCTTCAGCAAGTTCTTTTGCTTCCTCGGCGAGCTCAATTACTTCTTCGTAGTCTTCATCGTCGTATGCCTCGTCAGCTTCGTCGAGTAGGTCGTAGGCCTCGTCGAGCAAATCTTCAGCATCGCTCGTACTTGTGCCATCGAGTTCTGCTTCTTCGATAGCGTCTTCAGCTTCGTCGATAGCATCTTCTGCATCACTCAATGCATCATCGGCATCTTCTTCGTCATCGCTACTACTACGTGCTGCCTTTGTCTTTACTGAGAGGACTGCATCAACTGTTGCCACTGATACACCAAGCTTCTTTGCTACAGTATTTGCCACATCGTCTTCACTCCTTGTCTGCACAACAAACGTCTTATTCTCGCGACCATCTGCGTAGACGACGGTAATGTCGTATTCTTCACCATCACCCTGTGCACGGATTGTCGTATACACACTAGTAGTAGTTGGTGGGAGCACTACTGGGGTTGGTGTTGGTACCGTTACACTAGCTCCTGCCACCTGGGGTACAGCGCCCTTGAGGACACCAGCAGGGTACGTATCGTTGGGATACTTGGCCATGAAGGCTTCGAGGATTGCTTTTGTTGATGGCCCAACCACACCCACTGGATCGAGACCGAAACGAGTCTGGAAACGACGGAGCGCTTCTTGGGTCTTTGGCCCAAAGAAGCCAGAAATAGTTCCATCTGCGTAAATCTCGGCGTCAGTCGCCATGAGCTTCTGAATTTTGGTAATACTTTCATTGGTTACACCAAACGAGAGATCATCAGTCAAAACTGCTTTCGTTGATACACCGAGTACTGCTCCTGGTGTAGACGGTGCAGTAATGCCTCGTGACAGCATGGCAAACTCAGCACGCAGCTTTTGCATCTCAGCGATGAGTAGATCCATCTTGGCCAGTGATTCAGCATAGGTTGCTGCTTGCGCATGCGGAGCTGCTGCGGTCGCAATGAGACATACGGTTAGTACTGATACATAGAGTTTCTTGTTCATACACATGTTAGCTAACGAATAACGCTATGCCACTATTCTACACTACAACAATCAAACATATGGTGTGGATAGATAAAAGCGCGCTGTGAGCGCGCTTTTATAGAGGGTAAATGAAGCTAATTACTCAGCGTCCTCATCCTCGTCATCTTCGTCTTCATCTTCATCTTCGTCTTCATCTTCATCCTCGTCTTCGTCTTCATCTTCATCCTCGTCTTCGTAGTCTTCACCAGTGAGGGTTTCGTAGGCATCCTTAGCAATATCATCTGCTTCCTCTGCCAATTCTTCAGCCTCATCGAATGCGTCTGCTGCAAATCGACCCTGAGCTTCCTCGAGGAGTTCCTCGGCTTCAGCTAAGTCGTCTTCAGCATTTTCAATCTTACTATCTGATGCAGTTGAATCTGCGATAGCAGCTTCAAGTGCGGCGATGACAGCCTCAGCATCTTCGATTGCTTCAGTTGCATCTTCAGAGTTGTCGATGACATCGTCTTCATCTTCACTCTCATCTTCTTCTTCGTACTCGAACTCTTCTTCGTCATCATCCATCTTCCACTTCATCTTTACCTTGTTACAGAAGGCCGCCTTACCCTTGCCCCTATTTTCACATCCTTCAACAAATCGCATTTCGATTTTTTGCTGAATGCCTGGAGCGCGGAGGAATCCTGGTGGGATACCAGCATTGCCGCTATCGGTAAGATACTCTTCCAAAAGTGCGCGGGTGTCTTCATCCATCAATCCAGTTACTTCAAGCTCGTGACGAAGTTGGAATCGCTTGAGCGCTTCCTTTGTCATTGGACCAAAGTAACCAGTCTTCAAACCTTCTGGGTAGAGCGTTGGGTCTGACGCAAGAAGTTCTTGAATTTTCTTTACATCATCACCGGTCGCGCCTTCGCGAATGTCTGCACGGAGCTGTTGACGAATTTCAACTGCTTGTCCAGTAAGCTCAGCGAGCTTAGCTTTCAAAACTTCAATCTGCGCCATCAGCGACTGGAGCAATTCAAGTTGTGAACTGGTTGTTGTTGTAGTGGTGGTGGTTTCTTCTTGCGCCTGTGCAGTATTGGCATGCATCACCACTACGGCACAGAGTGCGAGAACTACACCAGTAATTTTCTTTAACATTGGTAGTTTAGTTAATTTAAAAATGATAATTAAAAAAAGACAGGTCGTTTCCGATCCGCCCCTCAGAATAGTATACGCCCTATCTTGTGGTACAGGAAATAGTTATCCACTGTAGAGAGGTTCCTGGTGGCTTAGGTACGCAAGGAGTAGATGAGTCGTCCTAGGCGAATAAGGTTGTAGTCATAAACTTCGCCAACAGCTTCGTAAATAGGCTTTAACTTTTCAGTACCAACCTGCTCCATTGCTGCTGCGAGCACTGGATACACGGCATCGAAGTCAGGTACCGTCTGCAGCTCTGAGGCCAGCATACTTTCAACAAGCTCACCGTCCTGAAGGAGCTTCTCGAGATGGGTCCAGACGGTCGAATCGGCCATGTCGCGTAGTTTTGCAATTTCAGAAACAGTATTGCCACGTTCGAGATACTCTTTTGTAATATTATAGGTGCTCTCTTCCTTGACTCGAACAGCTATTCGGTCAGCTTTTGCTGTCACCTCTGATACATAGGTACCAGCATGAGCTTTGACAAATCGCTTATGCAAATCTTCAACATCGGTAGGATCCATTGCGTTGAACGTATCATCGGCCGACTCCGACTCACTGCGGAACCGCGCATCAGTTGCGACCACTTTTGGATCGACGCGAAGTGCTGTCGGACTCATGCCGAGCACTTTCAATCCTGCCAGCGTACGCACTCGCGATAGCGCAACGTACCCCTGACCAAACACAAACGCTTTTGACAAATCAACCTCGGCTGCGTCAAGTGACATCCCTTGGCTCTTATGGACGGTAATCGCCCATGCCAACCGAAGTGGCACCTGCACAATTTCGGCAAGGAGTTTATTCTCTTCAGCGACGCTCCAGGTTGTCGGCTCAATCTTTATCCGCGCACCACTCAGCGTCTCAATAACTGGATACCCGTCCACTGAGTCAAACATAACCACGCGGCCCAGCGTCCCATTAACATAGCCAGCTTCGAAGTTATTTTTTGTGCACATCACCATGGCATCCTCCTTGAGCTCAAGAACAGACGGTGACAAGCAGCTCTTAATGAGTCCTTCCTGGAGTGGCTTACTTCCCTTCCCTGTCATGGTGAACTTGCGCGGTGTACTCTTGATTTCTTTGAGTTTCATGTCATTGACAGCATCGACATCTGCGTTGTGAGTGTAGAGACGGGTTGGCTCAACACCCGGAAAGGCAATGTCCGTTTGCTCAGAGAGAAGCGTGAAGTGCTCTTCTTCTACTTCGTTTGCCCGTATTGATGACAGCAGACTGAGGAGCAAATCATCCTCTTGGCGATGCTGTTCGGTAAGGTAACAAATCATAGGACGAGCCTCCTCCCATGCCCTACTCTCGAAGGCGTACCGCATCATGTCACCCTGTCGTGAGACTGGTGGAAGCTGATAGAAGTCGCCAACAAACACCACCTGAATGCCACCAAACGGCTCAGCACTCTGGCGAATGGTTCGACAAATAATATTGAGCATATCGAGCAGCTTCCCATCGAGCATAGAAATTTCATCCACTACGAGCACGTGCACTTTTTTGATACGCGCCACGAGCTTCTCCTTGCTCGCTATCTGATCAAGTTCGTAGCGATTGAGGCTATCGCGCGCACCAATACCACTCCACGAGTGAATCGTCATTCCGCCAATGTGTGTAGCAGCAATTCCTGTTGAAGCAGTCACCGCCACTTTAAGTCCACACGCTTCGAGCCAGGCAACGTACTGGTTAATCACGTACGTTTTACCTGCCCCAGGTTCACCCGTTAAAAATACATTGCCACCAGTTTTTAAAACATTCAGTGCTTGCTCTTGGGTCATAGTATCACCAGTTTACCACACCTCATGCTTTATTGACTTTTACCGTATTTTATGATACTATACTCACTAGAGCCCTTTCCTAACAACCAGACTGGAGACACACCGATGACCATTCCGTCCCTCCTGAATCACCCGAAGCCTGCCCGCCGCCTCGTGACGCGCGGTTCCTCGACGCTCAAGGCGTCCACTGTGACACCGAAGCGTGAAGTCACCGACCGTGTCTTGTTGGCCTCCGGCTTCATCGTCTCCGTCAAGGTACCGACGAAACGGAACCAGATGACGGTTCCCACCACCGGCGAGGCCTACGAGCAGTTCGGAAGCCCCGTCAAAGGCGGGTACCTGAACTTTCACCTGTACGACGGCAAGAACTGCCAGCGGCGCGGTGAGCGTATCTGGGTCTCGGCCGAGGTCTACGAGAAGACCATGGAGGATGGCAAGAAGTTCATCTATGTCGACCTCCGTCCGACCGATGCCCCGCACCTCACCTATGAGATGAAGGTGTATCAGGACGAAAGTCTGATGCCCGAAGTGATGCCAGAAGACGCTACAGTCTTCGCGTGCCCTGGCGAAGTGAAAGGCGTCATCGCATTCCTGCCGCGGCCGCCGTACACGCCGCCGACCGACACAGTCTGACGAGCGATACACAACTACTACCCCGCGCAAGCAATTGCGCGGGTTTTCTTATATCCCATTTGGGGAATACGAAGACATTTGGTTTTTTCATACGCTACAATAGTGCTAATGCCGACGAGTTCTAAAAAAGCACCTGCAAAGAAAGCTGTTCTCAAAAAAGCTTCCGTAAAGAAAGCGGCTGTTTCGAAAGCTCGTACTAAGAAAGTCACAGCGACGGTACAGCATGTACACGAACATGCCGCCTCACTTAAAACGCGCGCCGCAGTTGAAACGAAAGTTTTATCTGAGCGCCGTCAGCCACTCGGCCACTTGCTCCTTGAGCAAAAGCTCCGCGATGCAGGGTTTAAAGGTGTCGTTACCACCGACAAGAAAATCCTCGATAAGTACAGTACTGATGAAAGTATTTTCTGCATTCGACCGCAAGTCGTTATTCAACCAAAGCACCAGCGCGATGTGGAAATTGCAGTGAGCCTCGTAGCCACTGAGACCAAGCGCTTTGCCTCACTTTCGCTCACCCCACGCGCAGCTGGTACCGGCCTCGGTGGCGGTTCACTCACTGACTCAGCGGTTATAGACGTCTCCCGCTTCATGAACCACATTGGAAGCGTGGAGAAGCGCAACGGTGTAGCTACCTTCACCTGCCAACCCGGAGCAATGTGGCGCGATGTTGAGCGTATGCTGAAGCGCCACGACCTCTACCTTCCACCTTACCCAGCTTCCAAAGACATTTGCTCAATTGGTGGAGCTGTCGCTAACAACTCAGCCGGCCCTGACTCACTCCGCTTTGGCCACTGTGCAGACTGGGTTGCTTCACTTGATGTCACCCTGTTTGATGGCAAGACCTATACACTTGCACCGTTAACCTACAAAGAACTCAAATCACTCCTCAAGAAAGACAACGCGCACGCAACAATGGCACGCGAGGTATTTACCATGCTTGAGCAAGACGAGAAGCTCATCGAAAACGCCAAGCCAAAGACCACCAAAAATACTGCCGGCTACGCCCTCTGGCACGTACTCAGTACAACCATGGCGAGCTTCAAGAAAGGACACGGCACCTTTGACCTCACTCGGCTCATTTCTGGAAGCCAAGGCACGGTAGGCGTAATCACCAGCATTACCATGCGGGCTGAGCCAATAGCGCACGACACTGACCTCATCGTCGTACCGGTATTTGACCTCCTTGATGCAGGTGCTGTTATTGAGAAAGCTCTGGAATTCAACCCAATCAATATTGAACTCTTTGATGGACTCACGTTTGACCTCGCCCTGAAGAACCCACAGTTTTTCAAAGACCGTCTCGGCATGCTCACCTACTACAAGGTGATGCTCTCGATGTACACCACCTACCATGTTCGGTATGCCCGGCGTACTCCTGAGTTCACCCTCCTCATCACCCTCAATCGCGACGATGCAAAGCTTGAAACAGAACGCGCCGTCACGAAGCTTCGCAGTCACCACGGCAAGTACGCCCGTAAAGTTTCGAGTCCAATTGAGCGCGAGATGTTTTGGCAAATCCGACGCGCCAGCTACACCCTTTCAAAATTCCAAGACCCCGAGAAGCGCCCAGCCGCTTTCTTGGAAGACATGATTGTTCCGACAAAGAACCTCTCAAAGTTTTTTGCCTCTATTAAAAAATTACTCAACAAGTACAATGTCATTGCAGCAGTCCATGGCCATGGTGGCAACGGGCACCTCCACTTCTATCCCCTTCTCGATTTCACCAACAAGACGACACCCGCCTTGGTTATGAAGATGGCGGAAGATTTCTTTTCTGCAGCGATCGAGCTTAATGGGAACCTCTGTGGTGAGCACAATGACGGTATTATGCAGACACCACACCTCGATAAGATGTTCACTAAATCCATTCTCGACCTCTTTAAGCGAATTGAGCATGCGTGCGACCCTGATGATATCTTCAACCCTGGCAAGAAGGTTAATCCACGCTTCGATGTAAAGGCTACGATTCGCCACACAAACTAAAAAACACTGCCACCCTGGCAGTGTTTTTGTTTACGGCAATTCTTTAAGCATCCGCTGGAGTTGCTCGCGCCGCAGACACACCAACATACCGCTCTGTGGTAGCGCACCCATTGTAAACAGGCTACTTCTCGGTACACAAAAAAACCGCACGGTAGGTGCGGTTTTGTTTGCTACTAGTGCCAGGACGGTTCGTTAGATACTATCGTCTTCGTCCTTTTCAGCATCATTGTCTTCGTCGTCACGATCTTCTTCATCTTTGTCTTCGTCGTCACGATCTTCTTCATCTTTTTCTTCGTCACTGCTACTTCCTGAGCCTCCGTTATCATCTGAGTCGTCTTCATCAGTATTTTCATGGTCGTCGTCGCGACCATCCTCAGCTTCATCACGTTCGTCCTCCTCACGGTAGTCGTCGCTAGTATCTTCGTCGTCGGTGTCATCTTGGTCGTCAGTGTCGTCATCAGAACCATGACCTGAACTATCGTCGTCGCGGTCGTCTGTGTCGTCATTTGATGCATCGTCGTCGTAGGCACCACTGGTCCAGCTATCATCGCCACGGTTGTCTTCATCGTCATAGTCGTCTTCATCGCGGTCGTCATCGGTATCTATGCGAAGCCGGTAGCCATCTTCACGGATCTCAAATCGATCGTCATCAATCTTGATTCGGGCATCAGTGGTAAACCGAGGGCGAAGGACAGAGCCAGATTCACCACTCACTACAACGTGATTAATTTCACGAATAAGCGCAGCAATGAGCCAGTCACGACCTGCAACATCGTCGATTTCGTCGAGCTGATCAAGGAGTGCGGTCACCGCTACACCAACGCGCTCCTCGCCCTGGTTTGAGGTAATGACACCACCACGCTCTGATGGTCGACTCACTCGATCTTCTATTTCAAAATTCATTGCTTCGGTCACTTCCGATTCAGTAAAGCCGTAGCGACGCATAATTTCTGCAATTACATCGGTAGTGGTATCGGCAGTTGTCGTAAACCGAGTGGTCACATCACCGCGCTCAACCTTCACCACAGTAATATCTTCAAAGACATCCACCTCAATCTCGAGGTCGGTTATAGGCGCTCGCTTACCAAACCCCGTAACTCCAAAGAGGCTACTGTCGTCGGTACGCTCATGTGCAGCGATTGCCTCTTCATCGAGAATTGCTTGGAGTTCTGCCAAACGCTCGTTCGCAAACCTTGTGCGAAGTTCACCCTCTCTGTCTTTAGAAGCCAGAGCTAGGCGAGCACGTTCAGTAGCCCGCTCAAGCGGAAAGAGTGCATCGCCCGGCTTGGCAGATTCAGAAGCGGCTACGGTACCACTCACACCCATAATGAGCACAAGCGCAATCATGGCCGGTACCATTGATTTGGTAGTAACAAAATTCCAGTACGGCGAAGGGATAGGGGCTGGCGTAGCAATTCGAGCAGCCACGTTTCGCCAAACACGCTCGCGTTCATTCGCAGTCAGGTGTGGGGTATTTGCTTCAAGGATTGTATCAATTTTTTCAGGGTTCATACCTAAGGAATTAGCGAGTAAGTGCTGCTGCGAGGTGGAGTCGCGCACGGTGGTGGCGAACTCGCACGGCTGATTCAGTCATATTAATAAGGGCGGCAATCTCAGCAAACGTATAGCGTGAAAAGTGGTGTAGTACAACAATTTCACGAGACCGGTCATCGAGTGTCTCAAGTGCCTGCTGCACCTCGCTCGTAAGTTCGGCCGAGGCCGTCTCACTCGGGGTAACCTCCTCTACGAGCTCGGTCACCTGATGCTTCGCTCGTTTGTCGTAATGCTGCGCCAGTTGTCGACGCGCAATGGTAAAGACAAATGAGTAGAACGCAGCGTCACGCTCGTAGCGGAAACCGCTGAGGGCTTTGTAGAGCTCCACAAACGTATCCTGGGTAACATCGAGGGCCTCGGTGCGCGTGCTGGTGCGTGCTGACACAAAGGAAAATACCCGATCCGCCAAGTGCGTATATAGTTGCTCAAAGCTTGTCTCATTGCCAGCGGCTACCGCTTTGACGAGTGCTTCTATGTTGATGACTGACTCCATGTTTGCCACTCACCCATACTATGGGTGGTAATGGGTAAAACGTTACACCTATTGGCCAGATATGGCAATGCAGAGGATATGGCCGGCCAATAGGACGCGCCCTTCGCATAACTACGTAAAAAGCCCTGTTCAGTTGAACAGGGCTTTGGTAATTGAGGAACAAAAAACTTACTCTGCCACTTCGAGGGCCGGCCGTTCATCACAGCCGATGCTGCCAGTTTCGTACTGGCGGCACGTCAGTGGGCCAGGGTTGTTGAGGTAACTGTAGAGGAAGTCCCGGCCGGTGAGGATGTCTTCACCACGAGCACCACAGCTGACGACCATGCCCACACTATCGCCGACATACCACTCCTTCTTGGAGCAGGTACCTTCCCAGACCGGCGTGTTGTCTTCGATGAGCCAGTTAAAGCCATACTGGACAGCCAGGATGGCCGTCAAGAGGACAAACCAGACCACGATTGCCTTGTACGGGAGTATGTACGTAGGAATTGCACGAGCTATCCGCCCCATTACACGCCCTCCTTGTTTTGCGCTGGCCGAAATTCAATGGTCGGACAGAACTTCTGCTTCTGCGCGACCAAGTAGAGCCAGACGACCTCAAGGAAGCCCGGCCCCTTGTCTTCTGTCGGGATTGGAGTCACCGACACTTCGTCGTCGGTGCTGCTCGTCACCTCACGTTCACGTTTTGCTTCCTTCATTTTTTCCCTTAGGTAAGAACCGCTAATGTACGCGCCGATGCACATGGCCGTCAGCACATACAAAGCGAATGTTCCCACCCAACCCAACGTAGCAATCGGGTAGAGCAACAGAACGAAGACTCCAAAACACACGAGTGCCACATGCCAAAAGATTGCCAGCGGCATCAAGACGAACATGGTGCGCAGGTACTGGCACAGGTTCGAACGGGACCGTGGCGTCCAATCATCGCAAAAGGCGTCCCACACATCGAGGCACCAGAAGTAAAACTTCACGTGCCGTTGGTTGTCTTGTAGCTCCACGATAGCCTCCTTAAATAGTTGGAACCATACTGCCTTTAATTATAGGCACTTTTTAGGGTTTTGTCAAGTATTTCGGCCATACTCTACAAAAAAGAGCCTATGGGATAGTTCCATAGGCTCATATACATCACGTACCCTATACCTCACAAGAACACGTTTTTGGCGCTCGTTACTACACCACTACTCCTGGCGTATTCTTCCGCTGCTTCCCTGGTCCAAAACCACTCACCGTTTGGTTTGTAGTGGAAGTTAAACACAACAGACATTTCGCCATGAATTTCGCCAATTTCTGTCACCTCTACCGGAACCACAGTACCATTTGGCGCTACCACGAAGACGTTCATACCCAGGTACGGCATACCTTGGAACACCTTCGGTGGAGGTGGCGTCAGTTTCCGTGCGGCAGCAAGCACCTTCTCCAGCTGTGCAACTACATCTTCTGGCGTCAACGTAGCAAAGAGCTTTGTCTGGAGAAGCCGGGTAGCAGCGTGAACGTTTTCGCATGCCTCGTAGCAAATCCGCGGCCCCGGGCTCGACGTCTCAAGCCAGTAGACCACCTTATGCGTTTCCCCTGGCCACGCCAGGAGCGTATCCCCGCTATTGCGGGAGTCTGCCATGTAGTACTCACCCGGTACAAGCGGCTGACCACGCGGGTGCGGCGCCGGTTCAATGATGCGGGTGCCGTGCTTGCGGTGTTTGAATTGCGTCATCCAAGCCTCCTATGACTTTCTGTGATGAACTATGCCTGAGGGAGTTTAAAAATACAAGATGTAAATACAAAAAATTAAAAATGAATTCCAATATTCTATGAGTACAGTGATAGAATTAGAAATATGAATAACATCAAATTTACGCACGAGCTGATTAAAGGAAAAATCGCGGAAATTATATTCGAGCAAATGATTCATGATACTCGCGGATATACCGTGTTAGAGTTCGGATACGAAAAAGTAGTTCATCAATTGGCTAAGGCCAGGAAAAGTGATGACGCGCGAGAAATGATTGAAATTGTTCGTCGAGCACCTGACTATGCGATAGTTAATGAAGACAACCACAATGTAACACTCGTGGAAGTAAAATTTATGGCAAAGCGGACAAACAGCAAGGTTTTGGCAATTGCAAAGGAAATTGAAAACTCTTGGCGTCATGCTGCACTCTTTATTGCCACACCTGAAGGTTTTTACTTTGACCAAGTAAGCACCATCATTGAAAAGAAAGGCGTCATTAGATTATTCAATCACGGTAAAATTCCAAAAAAGACTACAGATCAATACCTCGCAATGCTGAATGAGTTTATAGTGCCCCAACAGAAAAATAGAGAAGTTTAAATTTCAGAAATATACGGGAACTCGACACTTACTTTCAATTGAGTGAGCAAAATGGAAGCTTGCTTACATTTTCAAGCGAAAGCAGAAAGGAAATTTATTTACAGGGTCAGTACCCGTTGTCGCTCGTTTTTACAAACGAGCTGGCAACGGCTTCGATTCCC
>CAYRMU010000005.1:31069-36941 GCA_964425655.1 uncultured Candidatus Saccharibacteria bacterium
GTGACCTTACGGGGAATCGAACCCCGGTTACAGGAATGAGAATCCTGTGTCCTAGCCGCTAGACGATAAGGCCGGCTGTGTTTTATAGCTCAAGTTTATCGAACCTGAACGTGGGCATCATAGTAGCAAAAAAGGAGAAAAACTCAACCTAGGCAAATAGAAAAGCCGGCGGAGAGATGATCCGCCGGTAAACTACTTCTCACTTCCTTCAATGAAACTTAAACTCGCCAACCACATTACGCCATTCACCGGGGTGAATGAGCTTCTGGTGGGTAAAGCGAACGGAGTGCAAGGGGCCCTCAATCTTGGTTTGCCAGAACTCGATGAACTTGAAAAGTTCGGGATAGTCCGGGGCAAGGTCGTACTTTTGCCAAATAAAGGAATTGAGCACACTCCGGTAGTCGGGCATCCGGTAGTACAGCTCGGCGGTCAGGAGACCATAGCCTTTGAGCATCAGGGCGACTTCAGACTGGTTTGCTGCCATGGCGGAATCCTCCAGAACGGGTGAACAGTGCCTCATCCTTTTATACGCCTAGCCCACCATTTCCGCAAATGATAATTGTAATTGACGGAGTTTGGACAACGCGGTACAACTAGTACAGACTCGTTTTTTGAGGAGTAGCTCCCATGGACGACACGGTTACGTTTGACGACGAGTACGACCCGCTCGATCTCGCGAGCGATACAGCCAGCCAGCGCGGTTGGACAAACTACTTTCATGAATCGGTGCAAGACACGCTCTTCGTGGAAGTGCCAGGTACGTACAAGCACATCTCGCTCGTCATTACCTGGTCTCCCGTGGCTGACCTGCTCCTCTTGCGTATCTACATGCCGCTCACGTACAGCGTGCCAGGATACGCGCTCCCTGAGCTCTACCGGCTTCTGAACCACTGCAACAGCACCTCGCTCGTTGGCTCATGGTACTACGAAATCAATGAGAACAAGCAGCCGGTCATTATGTGGCGACAAGAAATTCCCACCGACCAAACCAGCTTGACGCACGAGCAGATGCACAGCATCCTCGCTACCTGCGCTGTTGCCCATGATACGTTCTTCCCGGCACTCATGACGTTCTTGAGTGCCAAGCCTACGTTCAAGGCTGCGCCTGATGGCACCCTGCAGTTTGTCGCGCTCGGCGCTACGGTCGAGGAAGCAATAAGCTTCATTGATCGCATCACCCTTAGCGGACGCGCCTAACAAAACTCCCCAGTGCTACTGGGGAGTTTTTTCTATACGCAATACTCAACTTAGCGAATCGCCCACATGTCGTCTTGGCGAACCAAGAGGTCAGCGGCTTCGTCAGGGCGCGCCATCAGGCGCTTTACAATCTTTTCCGCTCGTATTCCCTGCGAGGCTTTAACGAGAATCACGTCGCCTGGTTGTATCTTGGTAGCAATCTCTTCTGCCGCTCGCTCAGCGTCGTCGTACTGGAAGATGACTTTTTCACTGAGGCCATGCTCTAGGGCGCCTTCGGCAATCTTGTGGGCGCGAACACCGACGGTCACGAGAATATCGGCTACGGTAGCTGCCTGCTCGCCGAGACGCTCGTGCTCGCGAACTGAAAAACGACCAAGCTCGAGCATGTCGCCCAAAATAATAATTTTGCGTCCACCAACAGGAAGTTCAGCCATGGTCGAAAGCGCCTTCTCGGCTGCCACAGGTGAAGAATTGTAGGTATCGTCGATAATGACCGTGTCGTGCTTGCCGGCAATGAGCCGCATACGACCAGGCACAGGAGGATGACTTGCTAAGGCAGTAGCAATATCTCCGAGTGCTATACCGAAGTGAGCACCAACCGCTGCAGCCGCAGCAGCCGTATAGACCGACTGCACACCGAGGACACCATCGACTGCCACATCAACCACCTCGTCAATGTGCTGCAGCCGAAACCGCACGCCAGATGGCTTGCCGTCGGTTACTGTAACCGAGTCTCCTGAGACGGTGTAGTGCGATGGTGCGTACCGACTAAAGCCAATTGCTTGCTGACGGATTTCCTCGAGCGCAGTTTTGATGATGGTGTCATCGTGGTTGTAGATGACTACTCCAGTTGGCTTTAGGGCATGCACGAGCTGCATTTTTTCTCGGACGACGTCTTCTGGGGTGCTGAAGTACTCCACGTGGACCGGCACATCAGGAAACCGCGTTAAGACAACGACGTCTGGCTTCACCCATTCGGCCATGCGCGCCATATCACCTGGCCTGTCGACACCCATTTCAAGGACGAGAATTTTTGGGTAGTCACTGGCGAAAAATGCGGTTATAGCTCCATCAACAATGTTGCGGAGCCAGATCCACGGACTGTTCCAGCCGTTTTGCAGGCCCAAGACCGAGAGCGCGACACCAATATCTGAATTGAAACTCTTCTGGCTCTTGCGGGTATGGAAGTGTGGCTTCAGTACCGTATAGATAGCATCTTTGGTAGAGGTCTTTCCAACACTTCCGGTAATAGCGACAATTGTTGGCTTACGGCGCTTCAAGAGCACCTTAGCTTCAAGCGTGAGAATACGGACGACAATGTTTTTAAAGGTATCTTTCATACAAACAGCTTATCGGTCAGGAGGGACATTATAGTAATTGATTAAAAAGGTGGCAATTTCCATGAACGGATCGGTCAGTGTCTCAGACGCATACTGCACCCCTTTCGGTTCAACAGTATACAGCAAAACGATAAATTGCGGGTCGTATGACGGGAAATAGCCAAAAAATGAGTGGAGGTAGCGGTCATCGTAGTACCCACCCTGTGGCGCAGCTATCTGGGCAGTACCGGTTTTGGCAGCAATGGTGTGGTGCGGGAGCGCTAGCTTTCCACCACGCAGTGCTTCATCAACGACGTTGGTGAGCATGCGGGAAATGGTGGTACTGGTCTCCTCACTGAAAACACGATTCCCCTCAGGATAGCGAATTTCTTTCTCACTACCGTCTTGGTAGAGCACTTTTGAGGCTACGTGTGGTGTGACGAGCACTCCCCCATTGCCGAGCGCTGCGAGGGCACGAATGGTGGCTACCGGAGTGGTCGCAATACCCTGCCCGAAGGAAGCGGTAGCGTACTCCACCTCGCGCGGTGAATCGAGGTTGCCAATGATACCGTACGCTTCGTTCGGGAGGTCGATACCAGTTTCACTACCAAGCTTCAGCGCTTTGAAGTAATCACTAAACTGCTTCTTCCCCATCGTATCAACGATAAAGGCCACACCAGTGTTGAGTGACTGGTTCAGTACCTGCTGCATATCGACGGTACCGCGACCACGACCATCGAAGTTTCTAATAGTGAACGTATCGAGATTAAGTTCGCCGCTGTCGTAGTAGGTGGTACTTGGTGATACCGCCCCACTATCGAGACCAGCGGCCACCGTGAGCGCTTTCATAATCGAACCCATTTCATAGACGTTCTCTACGAGCGGGTTCTGGAAGTCTTCGATAGTGGCGCCCTCACGGCTGTTGGGGTCAAAGGTAGGTGCGACGTTCATGGCGTAAATTGCCCCAGTCTTTGGGTCCATGATGATGCCCCCTGAGAGCCGACTCCCGTAGGCTTCTTGCACTTCTGCCAGGGTTTGATCGAGCATGCGAGAAACCGTTGGTTCAAGGGTTGAAACAATGTCACCTGTTCGCGTTTGCGTGTTATCAAACATGACAGAACCAAGGTTACTGAAAATTTCAGCAAAGAAATTTACCGACATACGTTTCTCCTCTCGGGAGAGCACCTCATCGTAGTACCGCTCCATACCGTAGCGGCCAACCAAGCCTTCACTTTGGTCATCGGAATAGCCGACAAAGCCCACTGTGCGTGCCGACATGGTCGTACCAGGATAGTACCGCCACTGACTCCGGTAGAGTTGCACACCATCAATATCGAGTGCTTTGATTTGCTGCGCTAGTTCGTCTGAGACGCGTGTGTTGATTTCAACGTACGTTCGATCCACTTCTGTTGCTCGCTCAATGAACTCATCACGCTCAAGTGGCAGTATTGGATTGATAGCTGTGTACGCTGCTTCAGCGTCTGTCACACGAGTAGGATCGACAGCGAGCACGTAGCCAGACTGGATTGTGGCGGCCGATACAAGCTCAGCAGTTTTGGTCGTAAAGAAAATGCTGCCCCGACTGTAGAGGTCGCGAACGGTGTGGACGTACTGACGCTCTGCTTTATCTTCGTAGTAGCTGTGCTGGTACACCTGTACATAGTAGAGCCGCAAGATGAGGAGGAGCGCAATACCTAAAACCGCACCAGTAATGATACGAATGCGGATGACGGTACTCTGTCGCTTACCCATAGCTCACCAATGCTTACGGCTGAGATTCTGTATTTAATACCAAACTTGGCGCTGCACGATCGACGAAAATCTTAGCATTGACACGCTCGTAGCCTTCAAGGTGCGCAATGTTTTGACTCACTGCGTGCTGAGCAGCAATAAACTCACCTTCGAGCACGCTAATTTTTGAACGCAGCTCACGGGCAGTCTGATCGACTTCGGTACGTACCACCACATGCATCACTGACGCACTAAGGAAGTAGATGTACGCAGCAAAAAGCGACACACAGAGTGTGATTAAACTAAGCGCGAGGCGCCGTTCGAGGACATGTGACTGTGTGACTGCTCGTATCATAACTAAGGTAATTTTTCTATGGTGCGAAGTTTGGCGCTTCTCGCGCGCGGATTCATGGATAATTCGGAGGGACTGGCGGTAATGGGCTTTTTGTTCACTAGGATTCCGACGTGATCGTGTACGAAATCGCGAAAGGTGTGCTTGACGATGCGGTCTTCTAAGCTGTGGAAGCTTATGACCGCTAGTCGTCCATGGGGGGCGAGTGCAGCCATACTCTGATGGAGCAACTCGCTGAGGGCGTCAAACTCGTCGTTCACCGCGATACGAAGGGCTTGAAAGGCTTTCGTAGCGGGATGGATTTTTTGGTACCCCTTCTGTGGGACTGCGGCTTCAATGATGTCGGCGAGGGCTTTCGCGGTCTCAATGCGCGCATTTGCCCTGGCGGCCACAATCGCTTTTGCGATGCGCCGTGACGCTCTATCTTCACCGTAGCCAAAGATAACGTTGGCAATATCTTCTTCATCCCAGTCGTTGACGATGTCTGCAGCCGTAAACGAGTACTGGGATGGTTTACCAAACGTCATATGGAGCGGCTCATCGGCACTAAATGAAAAGCCTCGTGGCTCACCTTCAGTACTCGCGAACTGCTCCGTGCGCCAACCTAAGTCGGCCAGGATACCATCGACGTGTTCTATATTGAGCTCATCCAACACAGCAGACAGACTTCTAAAGTTCTGGTTTATGAGGTGCACCGTACTTTTGTACTCACGCGTGAGTGCTGCTCCGGCTGCAATGGCAGCTGGGTCGGCATCGAAGGCAATGAGTGTTCCGGTTGCTCCAATCTGGTCGAGGATGGCACGAGTATGCCCGCCACTACCGAGCGTACAATCAACAACAACTGAACCTTGTTTCAGGTTCAGTTGTTGGATTGACTCGTCTTTGAGAACAGTAATGTGTTTCATGGTGAAGCACGTCCTGTGGTCAAAGAGTTTGTTTTGGTAGATGGTTTAGAGGACGCCGATCTCACCGAGTTTTTCTGCTAAGGCATCAGCCTCGCTCTCAATGCGTCGTGTATACTCATCCCATTTCTTCTCATCCCAAATTTCTACACGATCATGAATTCCGGCGAGCACAACTTTTACGTCGAGCCTCGCAAATTCTTTTAAGAAATCTGGAACGAGAATACGTCCAACACTATCTACCTCCGCTTCTACCGCTCCCGATAAAAAGAAACGATTGAACCCTCGTGTATCCGCCTGACCGAGTGGCAGTTGTGAAATCTTTTCAGAAATCCGCTGCCACTCCTTCAAGGGATATACAAAGAGACAAT
>CAYRMU010000006.1:0-12700 GCA_964425655.1 uncultured Candidatus Saccharibacteria bacterium
CCAAAATGAGTGGTGGTATACTTATACCTATGAAAGCCTGGTTTAAGAAGTTATTTATCCCGAGTCCCGAGAATAGCTACGCGCCGCAGAGTTTGCAAAAAGTAGCAGTGGTGGGCATGCTCGCCATGATTCTCCTCTCGTTTACCCTCACGAACGTTCAGTCACTTATCTGGATGGCGTCCGACTGGATGGTGTCGACTATCCTCCCGGCCGTAATTGTTGAGGAGACAAACAAAGAGCGGGTGAGTGATGCGCTGCCGACACTGCGCCGTAACAGCGTGCTCGACGCAGCCGCGAAGCTAAAGGCTGAGCACATGGCTAAGAATGAGTACTTTGCTCACTACAGCCCCGATGGTGTTTCGCCGTGGTACTGGTTTGGTCAGGTGAACTATAATTTCGTGCATGCGGGTGAAAATCTCGCCATTCACTTCACCGATTCTGGCGAAGTGGTTGATGCCTGGATGGATTCACCGACCCACCGCGCCAACATCATGAATGGTGACTACGTGGAGATTGGTGTCGGTACCGCACAGGGGAGCTTCGATGGGTTCTCAACTGTCTACGTAGTACAGCTCTTTGGTACGCCAGGGGCGGGCTCTGGCACGGTAGCGGGGGCTGAAGTAGCTACTGCTCCGGAAGTCGAAGCTTCGCCAGAGCCTGAACCGGCTGTGGCAGTAGTGCCAGATACTGTACCTGAACCAGTAGCTGTCGTACCTGAGCCAACCCCTGAGCCAGCCGAAGAGATAGTGTTGGCAGACGAGGTCGCCATTACCGAAACAGTCGATGTTATTCCGGCTGAGCCAGTAGCGGTTACACCAGAGCCAGTACCAGAAATGGCAGTGACCGATAGTGGTGTAGCACTCTACCTCGACCATATGTCGACCTCTACTGGTGGGGTGCCTGCCACTATTGCTGGTACGCCGGAATTCACGGAACCAGCTGGTCTCAGTGCGGTCCTTACGAAGCCACACTTTGTGCTGCAGATGCTCTACGCCATTATTGGTCTCTTTGTCCTTATTTCACTTATCCTTTCGGTCGGCATTGAAGTGCGCCACCAACAGCCACTGCAGATTGCCTATGGACTAGTTCTCTTATTCCTCATGGGTGGTCTCTTTTATCTCCACGCTGCTTTAACCACTGGAGCAATCATTGCTTAGTACGCTGCACGCATGAAAAAGAGTACAGAAACAACTGTTACGGAAGTGGCGCGCCCGGCGGGCGCGCCACAAGCAATCCCCATGTATGCCTCACGCCCGGCGGCTGGTTTTCCTGCGCCGGGGGACGACCTCGTGGAAAAAGTGCTCGATATCAACGACCTCGTGGTCAAACACCCGGCCGCTACCTTCTTCGTGCGGGTAGAAGGTGACTCCATGACAGGGGCCGGTATCTTTTCGGGTGACGTCCTCGTGGTTGATCGCGCGGTTGATGCAAAAGACGGTCACATTGTGGTGGCTGCGGTCAATGGTGAGATGGTGGTGAAGCGACTCAATGTCACTAGTAGAGGAGGAGCCGGCTCGGTCTTAGAGCTTGTGTCAGAGAATGAAAACTACGAACCGATTACGATTGGTGATGGGGAAGAGTGCTATATCTGGGGTGTCGTGGTGGGCTCAGTTCGGTCATTTTAATAAAAAAGACGAGCAAACTGTAAAAGTTGGCTCGTCGTAGGGTGGGGTGGGTAGGGGTTAAATTTCGTATGGGCATTCGGTTGGTCCAAAATAGGTGTAGGGAGTGCGTGGTGGAGGTGGTTGGTGGTGTGGTTGCGGGGTGGTTCGATGGGTTGGTTTGGTGTGGGTGGAGGCTTCATGGGTACGCGGAAGCTCCAGGTGGCACTCACTGCACATAGTTTGTCCTTCAAAAAACTTGTTCTGCTCTATGTAACTACACTCCTGGCTCTCTGGTTACGCGCTGTGTATACTACGTTCATTGAAAGAATAGTCTTTGTCATCCGTCATAAAAAATATGCGACACAATATATTGATTTTAGCCGTGGCAGTCTGCCTTATGGCTGTGCCAGGTGCAGTTTCAGCTGCGTACGAAGGGGAAGTAGCCGGATGGATTCCGTGGTGGACTGATACTGCAGGCATCAAGAGTGCGACCGAAAACATCGATTCGCTCGACACGGTCTATCCATTTATTTATGAAGTTGACGCCAGCGGTGCCATTGTTGATAAAGCAAATATTAGTGAACGTCAGTGGAAAAAATTCTTCCGCCTAGCGAGTAAAGAGCGCGTTGAAGTAATTCCTACCATCGCTTGGTTTGATGGACCACAGATTCACCGTATTTTGAGTGACGATGATTCACGCGAAGAGCTCGTCGAAGCGATTGCTGAAATAGTTGATGATAATAATTTTGATGGCATCAACATCGACTTTGAACAAAAAGAAGCAAAAACCATCGATGATTTCTCACAATTCCTTAAGGAGCTGAACCGAGAGCTCGGGCGTGACCTCCTTACGTGCGCCATTGAAGCGCGTACACCAGCCAAAGACCTCTACAAGGTGGTACCAAAGCCGCTTACGTACGCCAATGACTACGAAGCTATCAATGAGCACTGTGACCGTATCGAGCTCATGACCTACGACCAGCAGCGGGCCGACCTCACGCTAAACGACGAGCGTAAAGGTGTGCCGTACATGCCGGTAGCGGATACCGAGTGGGTAGAAAAGGTGGTAAAGCTTGCTTTGGAGGATTTCGATGAAGATAAAGTACTCCTCGGCGTCCCTACCTATGGCCGTGCCTGGGATATTACCGTAGCGCCAGAGTGGTACCGTGACTACAAGCAGGTAGCTGCCCTCAATCATCCACGCATCCTTGAGTTATCAAAGATTTATAACTCGCCAATCGGTCGCTCAGCTGGTGGGGAAGGGGTAATTAGCTACTTCCCAGAAGATTCACCATATAAAGTGTTCAATGCCTTGCCTGTTCCAAAAGATACGCCCAAAGGCTTTGAGGCTGCCGCTAAGGCTCTTTTAGTAGCAAACCTGGCCAAGGTAGAGATACCAGTCCGCTTTGTGACCTGGAGCGATGCAGCAGCGATTGCTGAAAAGGTAGAACTCGCTGAGGAATACAACCTCCGTGGCATGACCATCTTCAAGATTGACGGTGAAGAGGATCAAGACATGTGGGACTTGTTTTAGTCGCAGAGACTAAGGCGTTAGAAAACAGCCGGCAAGCGAAGCTTGCCGGCTGTTTTCGATCTCGTGCAACCCACGGTCCCTAGAGCTCCTTCACGTACTGGAGGTAGTAGTCATGGAGCGCTTCGTAGACTGGTTTCTTGAAGTTGTCGGTTTCTTCAATGGCTCTCGCAAACGGAATCCATTTTACGTCATCAAACTCGCGGTCGCTCGCCCGTTTGATATCAATTTTCATACCCTTGTTGAGCTTGAGGAAAAACCACTGGTGGGTCTGGCCCAGTCGGTCCTTTTGGGTATTAGCGACTGCTGCTGGGTCGGCGTAGGCGAGCCACATGGGGTAGGAAATAACCGACTCAAAGTGCGCTTTTCCAAGCCCAACTTCTTCTTGGAGTTCCCTCCAGAGGGTAGTCTCAACCGTTTCGCCTGTATCGATGCCACCTTGTTGGAATTGCCAAACACCAACCGGGTACTTAGAGCGTCTGAAGAAGGCAACCTCGTTACGGTCATTGTAAATCACCGTGCCGACGCCGGCGCGGAAGTACCGTTGTTCCATAGAATGACACTATACCACAGTGCTGTACTTATTGGTAATGAAAAGTAAATCGCACACGGTTAATTATTACTGTTTAGGTTGTATACTTGGGGGCATGATTGGCCTCATGGACTGCAATAACTTCTTTGTTTCCTGTGAACGGCTCTTTCGGCCTGATTTAGTCGGGAAGCCGGTGGCAGTCCTCTCGAGTAATGATGGCTGCATTGTGGCGCGCAGCCAAGAAGTTAAAGATATGGGGCTTCCCATGGGGTTGCCGCTGTTTCAGGCGAAGCAGTTAGTCGATATGCGTGGAGTGACACTCTTTTCATCCAATTTCCCGCTCTACCGCGATATCTCCAGTCGGGTGATGCGCGCTCTAGCGGCTGAGGTGGGGCCTTGTGAGGCGTACTCAATCGATGAGTCTTTTTTTGAGTTGTCAACCAAGACGAGCGCTGAAGAGTTGCAAAAGATACGCGACAACATCATGAGGGTGACCGGCATTCCTGTTTCAATCGGTCTAGCACCCACCAAAACCATTGCCAAGGCGGCGAGCAAGCTTGCCAAGAAGAGCGGCGGCAGCCGAACACTGAGTGTCGAAGCGTGGCAGCAAGAGGCAGAAACGTACCCAGTGGCTGACGTCTGGAACCTTGGTCGAGCGACGGCGAAGGCACTTACCGAGTTTGGGATTACTTCTGTGGCTGCATTTATGGCGCAAGATCCAGCCTGGGTCGACCGCCAGTTCGGAATCATGGGGCGACGACTCCAAGATGAGCTTCGGGGTATTTCCGTGTATGCGGTTAGTGGCAATAGCCATGTGCTCCGACAGAGTCTCGCGAGTACTCGCTCATTTGCCAAAGCGACCAACGACCAAGCGGCGCTCGAGAGTGCTGTGGCCTACCACCTCACGCACGTTGCCGAAAAGCTCCGAGCGCAAAAGCTCGTCGCAACCTGGCTCAGTGTTGAGCTTCGAGCTGGTCGCCACAGCGACTTTGCGTACCGCAAAGGCAGTGTTTTGGTCGAGCTCACCAACCCCTCAAACACCACCACTGAACTCCTCCGCCATGCTGTCGCTGGTATGGAGGCGTTGTACGAGCGAGGGGTGCCATACAAGAAGGCTGGGGTAGTTGCGGGCGGGCTCCTGCCTGAGTCATTTGTGCAGCCGAGTTTGTTTAGGGAAGTGGCAGCTGCTCGACCCGAGCGAGGCGTTGACGCTGTCACAGATCTCCTCAATAAACGCTTCGGACCAGGTACGATTCGTCCGGGAAATATCCTTGACAGCAGGCCAAAGACGAGTGCTGCTTTGCGTTCACCAAGCTACACTACTGTGTGGAAAGATATCCCCACAATACACGCAAAATAGCCTGTCTCGGACGAAAAAGACAAAGACAAAGCACGTCTTTAAAGCCGTTTGTCGCAGAGGCTTGAGGTAGGTAAAGTGAACTGTGCATAGCTTGCGCTACCGCCTGAAGGACAAGGACAAGTTATGCACACACACAATCGGACAGCAGTGCAATACCCCGGTATACTGTAGGGAGATCGGGAAAAAGACAAAAGATATATTGCAGGAGAACGGCTGACTATTTTATGAAACTGCGACCATATCTCTCCACAGTCATTTTCTCGAAGTGCGACAATCAACAGGTTACTATCTGTTAGTTGTCGGAGTTATTTAGAAATTTAATACCAAAGAACATGTTCGTAATTACACGAGATGTTTCTGCGGCGAAGAGAGTGATCGCGACACTCCTCGCTATAGCAACGGTTGTATGGGCCTCTGGTTCATACTCTCTTGCCGAAGCAGCAAACCTCACCGAAGTAGAAGATCTGATCACAGATTCTTCACCCCTTGCGGATTCAGATCATACAATTAGGTTTAGACTTGCTAGTACATTAGCAGACGCTCAAACGATAATTGTTAACTTTGATTCAACTAATGGTTTCGACTTCACAGGTGTTACCACCGGTGACTTTGCAATCACAGCTGGAACTGCAACGTTTACAGAAGGCGTAAACACAGGTACAGATACTATTACGTTCACCAAGACTGGTGGCGCAGCAGTAGCAAACGACCTTGTTACAATTACAATAAACGGTGCAAACAAGATAAACAATCCAGATCCAGACAATGGAAATGAATCTTATGAGATCGATATCTCAGCGGGGACTGACACAGGACACACACGCGTCGTAATCCTTGACACTGTACTCGTTACAGCGCAGGTGCTCACAACCTTTGACTTCACAGTCTATGGTCTTGCTACCTCAACCACTGTCAATGGAACTACCACTACCGGTACATCAGGCTCTACAACACTTCCATATGGAACGCTTACAGCTTATGTACCTGAGATTCTCGGTCACGACTTGACTGTAGCAACAAACGCTCGAAACGGCTTCGTAGTTACAGTAGAGCAAGACGGTTACTTTGACTCATCAACCGGTGCGATCATCGATAACTACCAAGATGGTACGCTTGTAACAGTTCCTGAAACCTGGGCTGCTCCATCAAATAACGTGTTGCAGTCAAATACATGGGGTCACTGGGGTATCACGTCAGAAGATGATGATACTGTAGGAAACCGTGGTGCCGACGAGTTCGACACCAACGAGTGGGCCGGCGTTACAACAACACCAATCGTAATCTTTGCCCACGACGCCCCTGCTGATGAAGTGACACCTGGTATCGGTTCAACAACTGTTGCCTACAAGGTGCAAATCACTCCACTCCAGGAAGCGGGTGATGACTACTCAACAACCTTGACGTACATCGCAACTCCAACCTTCTAAATAACTTAGTGGAAACGAGTGAGATGGGAAAACAAAAAACCTCCTTCGGGAGGTTTTTTGTTATGTCACTGAATTACTGGCTTGGATCTATACATCCACTAAACTTCGTACGTACAGCTTTTTGTAGACGTGTATTACTCAGGTATTTTCCCGATAGCTAGTGCTACAATGAGAGAGATTAATTGTTAGTAACTTTGCGCACGATGAAACGTTTATCGCTTGTAGGCCTTTTGGTATTGCCCCTCTTTATTCTGCCGCTGTTATCCTTTGCTCAAGGTAATGGAGCTGCTGCAGGTATTGGTATTTCTCCAGCACTGATTGAAAAGCCCGCTAATCCTAATTCAGTTCTTAATGAGGTAATTAGCGTTAAAAACCTGAGTGCGGTACCACAGACGTACTACCTCTTTACGCGCGACATTATCGGCGTTGAAGGTAACGGCACGCCGGTCTTTGCTGAAGGTGAACAAGAGGTGACTGGCTACGAGATGTCTGAGTGGATTGCTCTCGGTGTGACAGAAGTACTGCTTGAGCCTGATCAGGAGATAGCCGTTCCTGTAACGATTACCGTGCCAGAGTTTGCCACCCCAGGCAGTCACTTCGCTGGCATTTTTGTGTCTATGGATCCGCCAAAGATGCGCTCTGTCGGTGCGTCGGTGGCGTACCAGGTGGCCAACATTGTGAGTATTCGGGTTGCGGGTGATGTGGTTGAGAATGCTGAGATCCGCCAGTTCTCTACCGGCAACTATATCTACGGTAGTTCAAATATCGACTTTGAGGCACGGATTGAAAACAAGGGTTCAACCCTCATCCGACCGCTCGGACCTCTTGAGATTCACAACATGTTTGGCAAGCGTGTTGCGATGCAGACCTTCAATGAGTCGCAGGCGGCTGTGTTCCCTGGGGCGGAGCGTACCTTCAACCTCGTGTGGGAAGACGAAGGACCAGGCTTCGGACGCTACGAGGCTGTTCTTACGCTCGTCTACGGTGAGCGTGGTCAGCAGGCGACTATTTCTAGTACTGTTTCGTTCTGGATTTTGCCGGCCAACATCATCTTGCCTGCGCTTGGTGTGCTTGCCTTTATCTTGCTCCTCACCTTCATTGGTGCGAAGCTCTACATCCGTCGCAAGCTTCAGTATGCTGAAATGGGTGGTGCTCGACGCATCATGCGTCGCAAGCGTGGTGGCGGTATGTCTGCTGCAGTACTCGTGATGGTCGTTATGTTGGCAGTAACCGCACTCTTCCTCCTTATTTTGGTTGCACTCTTTGCCTAGGCATCGCTATACTGTACGTATGCAGAACACCCTCTACCACATTGTCCTTCGTACCTCAGCCTTGACGCTATCCCTGGTACTGTTGTTTGTGAGTGGGATTATTTCTCCCGTTACCCAAGAACTGAGCAAAGATACCGAGCGGTACCTTGCCACGGCTGTTGGCATGTATGCCGCGGTTGAGCCAAATGGTCTCAACGAGGTTACCGCTGCCTTGACTGCTCGCGATGCTGAGTTGGCTGCTCGCGAAGCAGCGGTTGCTGAGCGTGAACTCGCACTCGGTCTCAATGGAGCCGATACGGCACAGGATTACACTACGTTCATTCTGAGTATCATTGTCTTCGTACTCCTCGTGCTGATTGTTTTGAACTACGTCCTCGATTACGTCCGCAACGCTAAAGCTACTAACCGACGAGCGTATGGCGCGGTGGCCTAAAGTTGGGTTGGTGGTGGTTGGGGCTATTGTGCTCTCGACTGTTGCTATTCAAGCGAGTGACCTAGTGCGAGGTATCAGCGGCAATATGGCTGGGTCGGCCATTGATGCGGCGTCTCCGTGTGGTCCGGGAGCTACACAAATAAATCTCGCTACCGGAGCTCTATGCGTCGATATCTACGAAGCAACTCCAGGAGCTAGCTGTCCAGTACTGGCTGTCGGTACGGCCCAGGATACGCAAACGAATTTGAATGAACCAACTTGCACTGTTGCATCGACTCCTGAAGTGAAGCCGTGGCGATTTATTTCGCAGACGCAAGCGCAGCAAGCGTGTGCTCGAAGCGGCAAGCGACTCCCGACGAGTGCTGAGTGGTACGCCTTAGCGGTAGCGCAGGCTGATCAGTCTACCTGCATCACCAATGCTAATGGTCCAGAAGTAACAGGTGGCGCTTCGTGTGTAACGACGGCGGGTATTCACGACCTTGTCGGCAATGTGTGGGAGTGGGTCGACGGGCAGGTAGTTGAAGGCAGCCTTGATGGACGCGCGCTCCCTGAGTCTGGCTATGTAGCAGCGGTTGATCAGTATGGGCAGGTGGTCGCGACAAGTCAGAGTCCGAGCCTTGAATATGGTGAGGACTACGCTAAAACGAGTCCAACCGGTGTCTACGGCATGATTCGCGGTGGATTCTATGGGAGTCAAAGCGATGCTGGAGTGTTTGCACAAAACCTAGCTGTGCCGTTTGATCTCAAGACCGATGGTGTCGGCTTTCGCTGTGTCCGAAGTTTATAAACGCGTACGAACACTAACTCGCAAATACTCCGTGCTACACTCTAACTATGCGCTCGGTATTGAAACTCCTGCGGTGGGTTTTTGTTAGCGTTGGCATTATTGTGCTGACTACTTTTTCGATTGATGCGACTGATGCGCTGCGCGGCTCACAGTCTGCGCTTTCTATATTTGCGCGCCAAGCAGTTGAAGGTGAGTGCCCCTCAGGTATGCAACGGGTTGATTTAGCAGGTGGCTCACTGTGTATTGATGTTTACGAGAACGGGGTAGGGGAGGCATGCCCGCTAAAGTCACCAAGCTCGTCGCTCGACACTAAGACCAATATGGAGACAGCTGGTTGTCAGGCCGTCTCAGCTCCTGAGGTGTCGCCGTGGACGTACGTGTCTTTTCATCAGGCTAAAACACTCTGTGCTGCTCGTGGGGCAAGACTCCCGTCACCGGAAGAGTGGTATGAAGCAGCGCTCGGCACACCCGATAGTGACGACTGCAACATTGCTGGTGGAGGAAGTACGGTCGGCCGCTTTGCGGCCTGTGTGTCTGCTCGCGGCATGTACGACATGGTGGGCAACGTCTGGGAGTGGGTTGACGGTGAGGTGGTCGACGGAAGCTTTGCTGGACAGCTCGTGCCTGCCGAAGGCTACGTGCACGAGGTATCAAGTGCTGGTATTGCCATCGTTACTGAGCCAGCCCCGTCACCGATGTACAATGATGACTACTTCTGGAGTGATAGCGTGGGTACGTATGCGCTGATGCGAGGTGGCTTCTATGGTAGTGGGACAGATGCTGGCGTCTACGCCACGCACGCCAAGACTGCATCGTCATTTGCGAGTCCGGCCACAGGCTTTCGCTGTGTTCAAAGCCTCTAGAACAGTGGATACTGAGCGCACATAGCCACGAACATACCGTATACTCAAGCTATGCGATTCCTCAAGGTGGGCGCGATTGTTTTTGGTGCGTTGGTACTCACAACGTTGGGTATTAGTGCAACCGACACACTCCAAGGGAATAGTGGTTCTCTCCTAGGTCTTTTGGCAACGAGCGAACCAGGTGTATGTCCAGCAGATATGGTACATATACCAACTGCCCCCACCTTTACCTGTGTTGATCGATACGAAGTTTCTCCCGGTGCAACCTGCCCATTTCCGACACCCGCCTCATCAGTCGATACGCAGCAGAATCTCAATGAAGTAAGCTGCACCAGTGTCGCTGAGGCAGACGTCGCACCATGGACGTTCGTGAGTCGTGAACAAGCCGCTGCACTCTGTGCTCGCTCGGGTAAACGGCTGCCGACAGCGGCAGAGTGGTACACCGCAGCCATGGGTACTCCAGACACCGGTACCTCGTGCAATGTAGACCAGTCAGGAGTGTGGATGACAGGTACTAATGAAGGGTGTATGGCTGCCTCAGGTATATACGATGCGGTGGGCAACGTCTGGGAGTGGGTGACTGACGACGTTCGCGACAGTGCCATGAATAGTGTTTCGCTGCCAGCTGAAGGCTTTGTGCATCAGGTCGATGGCGCTGGCGTCCCAACCGTCACAGGTGGTGTGCCCCATGAGCAATTCTCTGGTGATTACTTCTGGAATACAACGCAAGGCGTGTTTGGCCTCTTGCGTGGAGGGTACTACGGTAACCAAAGTGAGGCTGGTGTGTTTGCGGTGCAAGCCAAAACTGCACCAACAGCAGCCACTATCGCTATTGGATTCCGGTGCGTGCGCTAACCTGTGCACACGCCTATACCAAATAACCGCACTGCTCAAGCTACAATAAGGGGGATGAAGATTGGACTCACGGGTTTTCTAAACGCGGCCGCGCTCCTCTTTTGCGTTGCGCTTTTCTCGAACCTCCTCCCGTATTTTACTGAAGCGCGCAACGTTGCCATGTACAGTGATACTATCAGTACGTCACGGCCGAGCTTGCCGTCCAATCACACGATGCGCTTCACGCCTACCAAGGCAATTGCTCCTGGTGGCGTCATTGAGATAGATTTTCCTGCTGACTTTTTTGTAGCAACGACTACTGATACCTTCTCAGCGCGCAACGTCGAGCTGTACGTTAACGGTTTTGCACGCGATGCCGCAGCAAGTCCGACGCCCACGCTCGACGGCGTAGCGATAACTGGCGGTAGTGGCGGCATCATTCAGTACACACTCAGTGGTACTGAAGGGATTGCTGCTGAGTCAGTGCTCGAGCTACGTATTGGTAATCACACTAGTCAAAGTGTGAGTTCGTACTTTACTCCAGCGACTACGACCGGGAGCACCACAGTTGCTACCTCGTCCTTTGCTGGTGATATCGTGCCGATTACAAATTCCGCTACGGTTGGTACGCACTGGATAGATATGTCAGTGACCGGCGGCAGTGAGCCTATTTACACCCAGTTTGGTATTGCAATCGTGCCCGGTATTTACGTTGGTGATGCTGATACACGCGAGTCTATTCCACCGTACCGCTTCAACCCAGCGCCAACGAGTACGGTGGGTGGTACTACGGCCTTTGTAGAAATTTCTCTTGAGACGGATGAGTTTGCAATTTGTCGCTACTCAACGACTGCTAACACTGCGTACGGCAGCATGACAGCTGAGTTTGATAACACCGGTTTGGTGACGCACTCAACGGTAGTGGCGGTAGTGCGCGGGACCTTGAATACTTTTTATGTCCGCTGTATGGACGATGAAGGTAACATCAACATTGATGACTTCTTAATTCAGTTTGCGGTAAATGACCAGCCAACCGGTGAATCGAACGAAGATGGCGATGTCGAAGGTGACGGCACGGGCACTGGCAATAATGGTGCTGGTGATGGTTCTGGAAGTGGCGGTACCACTGGTGATAGTGATGGTGAGGCAGATACCGTCGGCGGAACCGCTGGCGGCGGCGGTTCAGGTGGTGGTGGCGGAGGGCGCACAGGCCCTGATAGTGACGGGGAAACGGGAGGTGGCCTCGAGTCGGTTGATGGTCCGTACCCGAGTGGTGATGCTGAGGTAATTATCAGTGGGTACGCCTTTCCTGGTAGTACGGTGTACGCCATCGTCGACGGTGCCGCCGGCGGCAACGTGCGGGCTGGCTCTGATGGCCGCTACTCGATTACAATCTCTGAGATTGCCCGCGGTGCGTATACTTTCGGCGTCTACGCCATTGACCGAAACCAAGTACGTTCAACGACCTTCAGTACATCGTTTACCGTTACCGGCGGTCGTACTTCAAGTCTTTCCAACATCAACGTGATGCCAACAGTCCGGGTCACCCCTGATCCGGTCACTCCTGGGCAGACACTGACGGTGAGTGGCTACTCGCTTCCAAATGCAACCGTGACCGTAGAAAACCAACGAGATGGATCGAGCGTATCACGTCGCGAGTTCACAGCCACTTCAGACAGTAGTGGTGTATGGCAGCTCACTATTGATACGGGCAACTTCACCCGCGGTACCTACAAGGTGCGCGTTAAAGCTGCAGCTACGTCGGTAACGACAAACTACTCGAACTACACCTTCTATGGTGTTGGCCAAGAAGCCGAAGGTGAGCTTAATCCCGATCTCAATACTGACGGTAAGGTAAACCTCACTGACTTCTCAATCCTCTTGTTCTGGTGGGGTCGTGATGGCGGTAATTCAGAACCTCCTGCCGACATCAATAGTGACGGTACAGTATCCCTCACTGACTTCTCAATATTGTTATTCAATTGGACTGGATAAGTAGTTGTGCGTAATAAGCGTTCGACTTGGAGTTCCAGGAGTTTGCTCTAGAAATGAGCAAAC
>CAYRMU010000006.1:12800-34270 GCA_964425655.1 uncultured Candidatus Saccharibacteria bacterium
TTGCGAATTTCCGCGAGTAATTTTTCTTTCTTACAGAAACTGTCCACTCATTGGGTCTTATTCATTTCAATCATAAGCCCACAATGAGTCTTGCAAAAGTGCCCCGCACTTTCTCACCTAGAAAAATTATCCGCGTCCTCAACTACCTATAAACCAATCAGTACCACGTAAGTAACAATAATAGGAACTGTGGGTAAGTCACAAACGTAAAAACGTAATCGCTAGTATAATCTTAGTAATATGTCCTTCTTGCAGCGACTCAAAGGTAGAGGTGTTCGTACTGAACAGAAGCTTCTTTCTAGTGATGAAGAGACAGCACTTGATAAAGTGGTGCAGCTCGACGTCGATATATACCAGACCGATGACATGATTGTGGTGTATGCCCAGGCGGCTGGTACCGATATGTCGGACGTCCACGTTTCAATTGAAGGCGATGCAGACATAGTACTCATCGAAGGTCGGCGTCTCCGACCAGAGCACATCGCATTTCCTAAAAAGAAACCAGACGGTGCTTACTTCACTGAAGAGTGCGTATGGGGAGACTTCTACCGGCGCATTATTTTGCCAGAAAGTGTCGACATCGAACATGCAGACGCAAAAATTAAAAACGGCGTACTCATCCTCACACTCCCGCTCTTGAAACCAGAAGAGAAAGAAAAAGTTAACCTGAAGATAACTAAGGCACCTGCACGCACGCGTGTGTAATAATAAAGTCACCTTCACGGTATGTACGCTCTTCCACTCAGTTCTTTAGTTCGACTCACAGCATCAATCTTCCTAGCTATGGTGGTGTGGCTTTTTTCAGTTGCTGTTGCGCACGCTGCCGATGTGCTCCTTTCACCAGCGAGTGGTTCGTACTCTACGGGCCAAACCTTCACCGTTACCGTACAGGCTGACCCGAAGGGGCAATCAATCAACGCGGTGGAAGCAAGTCTGACGTTTAATACTGCCAACCTCTCAGTAGTTAGTGTGTCAAAGACAGGCTCTGCCTTTTCACTCTGGACTACCGAACCAACGTTTTCAAATACAGCAGGAACGATTTCATTTGGTGGCGGAAGTCCAACGCCATTCTCAGCCCGCTCAAACCTCCTTTCAATTACCTTCACGGCAAAAGGTACTGGTAGTGGTGCCGTAAGTTTTGGTGATGCGTCTGCCTTGGCAGCTGACGGTCGCGGTACCGATGTGCTGGCAAACAAAGTAGGTGGTACCTACACTGTTGCAGCCGCTACTACACCGCCACCACCAACACCGACCCCAACGCCAACTCCTGAACCAGAAGCAGAGCCTGAAGACAGTAACGCGGCCATCGCCTTCGGAGATCCGCCGCGTGCCCCGGACGTAGGTTCAACCGCCTTCCTTGATCCAGAGCTTTGGTACAACAAGACAGACGGTATCTTCACCTGGGAAATCCCGTTTGACGTTACAACAGTTGCGGTAGAACTCGCAACATCATCTGATAACGACCCGAGCGAAGAGTTTGACCCGCCGATTGATGAGTTTGTGGTCAATGCCGAAAACCTTCGTGACGGTATTCAGTACTTGAGTGTACAGTTTGAAAACCAAGTAGGATGGGGCGGTATCACTAACCGAAAGATCCAGATCGACACCACACCACCTGAACCGTTTGAGGTACTCATCCAGGCTGGTACGAAGGCAGACTCGTTCCCACTCATCACCTTTGCAGCTAACGACCCAACCTCTGGTATTGAGCGATACGAACTCCTTGTCGCCGAGCGAGAGCCGGTCACCATCACGCCTGATGAGGCACGTCTTGGTTACCTTCTCACCGAGCTCGTCGATGGTACGTACACCGTCACCGTGACCGCCTACGACCGTGCCGGTAACAAGACTGTCAGTACCGCACCGGTACTGATCACCGCTGGCTGGATTGCTCCAATTGAGGGTGAAGAGAAGGTTTCATTCTGGTCATTCTTCACTGGAACCAACCTCCTCATCATGTTCTTGGCACTGGTCTCGCTCCTCGAGTTCGCCTACATTATTTACGAACGAAAGCAGTTTACGAAGAAAGAAGAATTGCTTCGCAAGGAGACCCGAGAGATACAAGACCAGATGGAGAAAATCTTCTCAGCACTCCGTGATGAAATCTACGATCAGATTAACGAGATTACGAAACGACCACGTCTCTCAAAGAAGGAAAAAGAGGCAGTCGAAGGACTCAATCAAGCACTCGAAGTATCCGAAACATTGATTGAAAAAGAGATCAACGACGTGAAGAAAATCCTCAAGTAAAATCGCATAAAATAAGTGGTTTAATCCACACGATAACGCGCTCGGAAACACTCCGGGCGCGTTATAATTTACTTAACTCGCAGCACATTTTACGTGCTCGGGTGGCTTGTTTGTAGATGAGTTTTTACGCTCAAAACAATAAAGAGAAAGGCATAAAAACGATATTTAGAGCGCTAAAAAGACGAAAGCGTGCTTTTAATCGTGCTCGCACACTACATTCGCTACTCTTACTTTTGGTGGTTGTTTCATTGCTAGGAGAGAGTGCTATTCCAGCTGTCGGCGCCACCCAAAAACCGCAGAAGACCATCGGTACAACAGAAACCTTGAATGTCTACCCATCGCGCGTTGTTTCAAGTGAGTGGTTTGGGGTTGAACACGTGCTCTCTTCTGACCTTTCTGCTGACGCAATGTACCAATCTTTTACGGAAAATAATGCGGCGTACGTCACCGATGAAGTGCCAACTGAAGAAGAGTTAGCACTACCGCCACCACCTGCTCCCGTGACTGCAGATGAGGTGCAAGTTCCTGATGCAGTATCTCCTGATGGAGATGCGTCACAAGTTTCTGAACCTGGTGCCAGTGAAGCTGTGCCGCAAGAAGCAGTAGAGGCAGCTCCAGAAGAGACTCCAGTCGAGGCTCCGGCTGAACCAGCACCAGAACCAGCACCAGAACCTGCTCCGGCTGAGCCGACCGCTTTTAACCGCGTGCTTCAGCGAGCTCAGTTCTTCATCTCGTACGTCACGGGTATCCCGTTTGCTGTAGCGCAAGAGACTGAAGAGTCGTCGCCAGTGGTTGATGCGCCAGCACCAGAGGTTCCGACAACCCCGAGTGAACCAGAGGCAATGCCATCAGAAGAAGTGCTCCCAGCTGAACCAGCCCAACCTGAGGTGTCTGCTCCTACCAGTGTTGTAGAAGAGGAGACAGTTGTCGCCGAGTCAGCTGAGTCGGTGGTTGTGGTCGATGGTGCGGTGACGCGCGCCATTACCCTGGCCGACTTCAGTACGCTGCCACTGCAGCCTGGACAGTTTGTGAAGAATGTACAGCTTCGAGCCTCACTCGCCGGCCGTTCTGAGGTAGCTGCCGATAGCCTCATCCCGTCACTTACATTTACTGCTGCAACGCCTGATGCTACGTATACCCTCGGGTCAGTTCTCATTGACGGTGAAGTGTCAAACGCACTCAATGGCGGCAACTTCCTCTTTGCGTTCCCGTACGAGAATGATCTCGCGTTCCTTAAAAATACGAGCGTGACCGCAACCTTTAGTGGCGATGTCGAAGCGCTCGATGGTCTGTACCTTGATGCAGTGTGGCTTGAGATTGAAATTGAAACTATTACGAGAGCCGATCTCATGAAGCGTGCCCAGAGTGACCTTGTCGAAAAGCTCAAAGCTCCCGAAGCGTATGAGCTCATTAGTGAAGCACGTGATTTTACGCGATTTGAGGGTCCGGTGTTCAACCTTCGCTACGTGTCACAGCGTAACAAAGCGGTACAGGCAGTGCGTGAGTTTTTTGGACGCGATATCGTTCGTGTTGAAGATGTTGCGGTGAAGCACCACGCCTCGGGTGAAATTGGTGTTACGCCTGAAGTGACCGTGACTCGCGAGGGGTTGGTTACCGTACGCGTCCCTGAAGCTGAGCGTCGTAAGCTCAAGCCGGGTGTCTATGAAATTGAGATAACCGTCTCTGAAGGTGGGGTGGAGGTTGTCGATAGCTTTGAGTTCCAGTGGGGCTTACTCGCTATCAACACCGACCAAACTGAGTATACGCTCGGTAGCCCCGTGACAGTCTACGCTGGTGCCTTGACTCCGAACGGTAATACGCTCTGTGACGCGACCCTCCGCCTGTTTGTGGTGGCCCCGGATGGCGCAATTACACAGTCGTCAGTCGATCCATCTGGTCAGTGTTTTGGTAATAACGTAACAGATACACCCGACTACCTTCAGACGCTCACGACGACACAGACAGGAATGCACGAGCTCTTTATGGAGCGCATTGAGCCAGAGACGGGCAGTGTCATTAGTCACACGAGCATGAGTTTTTCTGTGGTTGCCGATGCGCCACTTACGATAGAACGAAACGGCCCGACGCGTATCTATCCACCTTCAGGGTACCCAATGGAGCTAACCGTCACAGCAACCGAGAGTTTCTCCGGCACCTTGATTGAGCGCGTCCCGAATACTTTTTCAGTAACGGCAGGGGAGGCCACTGTCGACGAGGTAGATGGTGTGCTTGAGCTCTCGTGGCCGGTATCACTCAGTGCTGGTGAATCGATGACGGTGTCGTACTCTTTCGATGCTCCAGATTTGTCCCCGTTCCTTTACGAGCTCGGTCCAGCTCGCCTTGAATCAAAACGAGCGACGCGTGCAGCTACCGAAGCTTCAGCGACCGATACTGCAACCAATGCAAATGCCGGAGGAAATGGTAATGGCAACGGTGGTAACAGCGCGAACAGTAATGGTGTCGGCAACGGAGTAGAGGAGCCAGTGCAGAGTACTGCTACTGCTTCGACCTCAACTGAAACAGTTACTGAACCAGCGGTAGGCGAGAGCCAGGCCGCGCCTACGCGAGCCTCTGCTACTAGCGGCTTTGTGGAGTTGCGCCAGTGGCAGATTGCTTCAGACGCCACTGGTAACATGATTCTCTATTGGGATAGTGCAACTTCAATACCGTCAGGGTGGTCATGTCTCTCGTGTGGTTCAGGAACCTTCTTCCAGCGGTTTGCGATGGGTAGCTCGACGTACAACACCACTGGTGGTGCTGCTACGCACACACCAACAGGGACTGGTTCTGTCTTGGCAACTTCTTTGGCAAATACTGAGTCAGGGGCAGGTACAATTTCACCTGTTGCCCACACGCATACCTACACACCAACAATTGCGAGTGCCTCGAACTTACCGAGTTACCGGCAGTTACGTGTCATTCAATACACGGCAAGCGCTGGTGAGCCTGCGTCGATTCCAACTGGCGCAATTGGTGTATTCGATGTGGCGTCCTCGTCACTTCCAGCTGGGTGGAATCGCTACGCTGCTCAGGACGGGTACTACGTGCGCGGAGAAGACACACCAGGAACAACTGGTGGTTCAAACACTCACACCCACGCAATTACCGGGACAACTGGTGCTGCAGCTGGAACCAATACTCGTACGCGAGGAACGCCGACACAGGTAGCTGGTTCGAGCGCTACACACACGCACACTGTGAGTACAACTACGCCGTCACTCAATAATGAACCGCCGTATATTGAGGTTGTTTTCGCAAAGCTGACTGCTACTGCGACTGCACCAAACAACCTCATTACCATGTGGACCGAAGATGTTCCGGGAGGCTGGCTCGATGTTTCTACTGCAAATGGAGCGGCATTCAATCAGCGATTCCCGAAAGGTGCTGCAACCTACGGTGCAACAGGCGGTGCTAATACACACGTGCACGGTAACATGACAGGCATTGTCTCTTCTGCACCAAGTGCCACCACAAATGGTGTGCAAGCATCACCTGGTTTTGGTGCAGACGGTACGCACACGCACAGTGTAAGTGTGTCGAGCTTTTCTACGACGAGTCAGCTGCCACCGTACCTCACGGTTGTATTTGGAAAGCGTCAGGGTACTGACCCAGTGTACGAGCAGCTCTCAAGTCGCTGGTACGTCAACACCAATGCACAGACTCCAACAGACGCGTGGCCGGTTGGTGCTACCGACCTAGCTGAGCGCGACCCAATTGGTACTTCAACGACGCTCATCACAAATGGACAGGAAGTGCGTCTCCGTCTCAGTACCAAGGTTACCAACGCTACGAGTACTGCGGGGACCGACTTCAAGCTCCAGTTTGGGGCTGGGTTTACCTGTAGTGCGATTGGTACCTGGAGCGATGTGGGCGGCACTGCGTCAACGAGCATTTGGCGCGGCTTTAACAACACAAGTGTTACCAATGGTGGAACTCTTTCAACCACACTCCTCGCGTCAACCACCGTTGCCGAAACATACGAGGAAGACGGGGTTGCCACCACGTCACCAAACGCACTCTCGGTTGATGATGTCGGTGAGTGGGATTTCGTACTCGAACACAACGGGGCAGCTGCAGGGACAAATTACTGCTTCCGACTCGTGCTTCAAGACGGCACGCCGCTTAATAGCTATACCCATTACCCAATGGTGTACACCAATCGAGCACCACAAGATGTAGTACTCGATACGCCATTTAATAATGAAAAGGTTGCCTCGACGACGCGCCTCTTCACCTTCGATGCAACCGACCCAGAGGGGAATGATATACACTACGAAATTGAGATTGATAACGATCCAGATTTTAGCTCTCCGGTCGAAGATAAAAATACCATCAGCAACTCGACGCGGTTCGATAACTTAATTGTGCCGGCCGATAAAGCAGCCTTTAACTCAGGGCAAACCATTCAGTTTACGCCAACCGTTACCTTCACGAATGGTACGACCTACTGGTGGCGCGTGCGTGGTCAAGATCCGTCTGGTTCAAATAGTTGGGGCAGCTGGAGTGATTCAGCGAGCTTTACTGTAGACACCAGCCTCATAGCGGCGGCCTGGTTCCAGACAACTGAAGAACAATTTGATACGAGTACCTTGGTTGGCGTGCAGTCAATTGGCTCGGACGCAGTCAATCTCATCACTGGTTCAACTACTGGTACGATGACGAGTGACGCTATTGTATTTGCTGACGGGGTAGACGGAACAGCATGGGACAGCTTAGTCTTCAGTGATACTGAGACAACAGGTGATGTGAAATACACCCTGCAGTACTTAAACGATGCCGATATTTGGACTACTATTCCTGATGCTGCGCTGGCGGGGAATAGTACCGGCTTCGATGCTTCACCAGTCAGTCTCCTTGATCTTGATACCGATACCTACGATACGCTCCGTATTGTGGCGACACTCACCAACAGTGGCGGTACGCCGTCTATTGAGAGCTGGGGTATTAACTGGGGGTACCGCGTTGAGACGCCGGTAGTTGCGAGCCCATTCCCGAATGAAAAAGTGGGCACTACGACCCCTACGTTCAGTTTCAGTACCACTGATCCACAGAACGATAGTCTGACCTACCAAATCTCATGGTCAACCGATGTTACCTTTACCTCCTCAAGTACGCGAACGTCTGGCGTCGCGAGCGGCTTCTCGAACCTCGATACTGGGCTTGATACTGATCCATTTATTTCGGGAGACACAATTCAATTCAAGGTGCAGGCAGCTGATGCGCTCACCAATGGTACTACCTACTGGTTTAGAGTTCGCGCCAAAGACACTACGGGCTCGAATGCGTACTCGTTCTGGACTGAGCCACAGAGCTTTACCGTTGATACTGCGGTAGTGGTTTCGACCTGGTTCCAAACAACTGAAGAGCAGTTCGATACCAATGTGCTTTCAGGGGTGACAACACTCGGTACCGATGCGGTAGCAGTTGCTACTACAGCAACGGAGGCAATCTTGGTGTACGGCGAGGGTACCGCAAACATACCTCGGTACCGTCAGTGGAATGGAAGCAGCTGGGGTTCTGAGGGAGCGTTGCTCGATATTGGTGCACCGGTAAGTTGGGCGCGCGTTAAGGCTGGGACTACACGCGAAGAGTATGTCGCAATTACCATCGGTACTGATGCCGACGTCAACGCACAGGTATTCCAGACGGGTGCCTGGGGCGACCTCCAAGAAATGACTACCAATGTCGGTAGTGTTGCAGCACGTGGTGCAGATGTTGCTTACGAAACGCTCTCTGGTGACGCGATGGTGGCGTACTGCGATGGCGATGCTGATCCAAGCTACTACATCTGGAATGGTTCAACCTGGACTTCAGGCGGCACCATTAACCTTGCGTCAGCAAGTAACTGCGAATGGATTGAGCTGGCGTCTGACCCTGTGTCCGACGAAATAATCATCTTGAGTCGCGATGCTGCAGGTAATGCCTACGAAGCACAGGTTTGGAACGGTTCCGCGTGGGCAAACTCCACTACGCTTGGAACTATTGTTGACCCTGGTCACTCCGGTATGGCGGTTGAGTACGAAGAGAGCGGGGGACAGGCTATTATCCTTTCTTCAGATGGTAACCCAGCCCGTTTTACCTACCGTACGTGGAACGGAACTACCTGGGCTGCCGCTGCAACGCAGGCCATCGGTGACGACCTCGAGTGGGCTAGTTTGGTGCGCGATCGGGGAAGTGACGAAATGCTCCTCTGTTACCAAGATGAGGACACCAATATAGGTGTCGTGCAGTGGACCGGTGCTGCCTGGACTGGGCAGACTGAGTTGCTAGCAACAACCGGTAAGTCCAAGACTGACCCTGGTTTTGCCTGTGTGTATGAAAATACTTCTGGTCGAGATAACTACGCACTGACGACGTACACCAACACAACCCAGAGCGTCTACACCACCTGGAACAATGCAACCTGGGCTGGCGCGACGCAGGTGAACACTATTGGAGACGCTATTACAATGCTCCTAGAGCGAACGGGTACCAATCTCATCTTGGGTATCTTCTTCGATGAAACTAATGACTCGCTCCTCTTCTCAAGCTGGAACGGTACGTCATGGTCAACCACAGAGACGATTGAAAATAATGCATCGGTAGGTGCAAGTCCATATGGACATCCGTACGACATCGCGCCGCGTAACCCAGGGCGCGAGGGGACAACTATTGTTAGTCCGGGTATCGATTTTACCGCTGGGGTCGGTCCGTACTGGGAAGATTTTGCGTGGACTGACACTACGCCTGGTTCAAGTGATATTCGCTACTCCGTCCAGTACTACGACGGCGATTCATGGGAATTTATTCCTGATGGCGATTTGACCGGCAACGCTGCTGGCTTTACAACGAGTCCAGTCGATCTCTCGGCGCTCGATAAAAATACCTACAACCTCATCCGTCCGTACGCTGAGCTGACGTGTGACGGTTCAAATAATTGTCCTACGCTCAGTGATTGGACAGTGCGCTGGGCTGAAGGTATTACCATTTCTGGAACGCTCGATCAGTACGATCAAACGACAGACGTCACGAGCGGTACGGTGAACGTGGCAGTAAACGGAGTACTCCAAACAGGAAAGAGTGGCACGATTGCAGCTGGAGCTTGGAGTATTCCAAACGTCACAGTTTTTGCTGGAGACATTGTCTCGGTGTTTGTGAGTGGGGCGAATGACGCCAACGAGGCTGTTGGTGTGACGCGTTACGATGGAACGGGCGACATTACTGGTCTCTCTATGTATGAGCGGCACGTTGCCCTCGGTTCAAACGACGCGACTTCAACCGCTATGACCAACGCCGATGTTGGTGCCTATACCGTAACGCAAGACGAGGACGTATTCCTTGGACTAACGGGTAGTGCGCTAAATCTATGTGCAACGACAGGTTGCGCCGACGTTCGTCTCGCTATCAAGGCCGGTACGGTCTATAGTCTTGGTGGTACACTGGCGACGCACGACTTCCAAAATAACGGTACGTTCATCGCTACCTCAACCGTTTCGGTTTCAGGCTCATGGGACAATAATGCCACCACAACCATGACGGGCAGTACGGTCATCATGACGGCTACGTCAACTACAGAGTCAATCGATACGACTGGTGCGGCTGTTGCGAGTTTCAATAATCTTACCTTTGGTACCACGACCGGCGCGGCTACCTTTACGCTCGCCAACACGCTTGATGTTAATGGTGCTCTCACCGTTACGCGTGGTACGCTCGCGCGCGGTGTTCGTGCGATTACGGTGGCCGGCAACCTACTCACTGGTGCCAATGGTTTCTGGACCGGAAATGGTACTACTACCTTCGATGGTACTGCAGCGAGTACCTGGACCGATCAAAATGCCACAAAGCAAAACCCTGGCTACGTGGTAGTTGATGGTACCAACAAGTCAGTCACGCTCGGTAGCAACGTAGTTGCCAATAGTATTCGCATCGGGGCTGACGACACGCTCGACGCATCGACGAGTAACTACAGCTTGACCGTCTACGGAAACTTCATTAACACCAACACCTTCCAGGCACGCAGTGGTACTGTCGTGTTTGCAGCTACAACGACCAATCGGGTGATTACTGCCGGTGGTGACGCGTTCTACAATCTTTCATTTACCGGCAGCGGCGGTAGTTGGTCATTCACTGAAAATACACTTTCTGTCTCAAACGACGTAAGTATTTCTGCAGGTACCATTACTATGCCAACGGCAACAACGACCATTGCTGGCTCGTTCCTTAATACCGGCGGTACCTTTGCGCACAACAACAGTGTGATTGCGTTCACCGGTAGTGGTAGTCGCACCCTTACCTTGGGTGGCACTGCGTTTACCAATGCGTTTTACGACGTGCGCTTTGCTGGGACTGGAACCTATACGTTCTCTGAAGCCTATGCCACTACATCAAATGATTTCCGCGTCGTCTCCGGTACGGTGGTGCTGCCATCTGCTGAGCTTGCGCTCGGTGGATCGCTGCTACAAACTGGCGGTACGATTACTCCAGGTGGCGGCACGGTACGCTTCTACAGTAGTGGGGCAGAGAGTATCACCCTTTCCTCACCGCTTAACTCAGTCCTCATTGCTGCAGCTGGTCCGTTTACCTTTACCGCAACGAACGCTACTCTCAATGGCAGTCTAACGGTGAACGCTGGTTCACTGACCCTGCCGTCTGGCACGCTCACACTCGGAGGATCACTCGATAACAACGCTACACTGGTTCCGCAGACAGGTACCGTCCTCTTCAACTCAACAAGCGGTAGTGAGACGATTGCGGTGGGTAGCTCAAGTCTCTATAATGCCACCTTCAACAGTACGTCGGGTATCTGGACAGTGAGTGAGTCAGCTACCACAACCAACAACACAACACTGACGGCTGGTACGTTTACGCTCGCTTCTGGCCGCACCCTCGCGGTTGGTGCAACGTTCAGTACCGCACTCAGTAATGCATCAACAACCTGGACAGGCTCAACGCTCTCGCTTCTCTCGGGTGCGTACAGTATCAATACCAAAGCAAATGGGGGAGACACGTACAACACACTCCTGATTGCAAGTACCGCTGATATTAAAGCTTGGAATTCTTCAGCGGCGACGGTTGCTGTGATCTCGGGTGGTTCGTTCTACTCACAGGACCATGCAGCAGTTGACGGAACGCTCAATATCTACGGTGCCTACGAGCGCACCACTGGTACTGAGTACTGGAGCCACGCAACTGACTTCGACGGCACAGCACTTGGTGGTGGTGCACGGCAAGCCAATGTACGTTTCGCCAGTGGCGCGAGCGCAAGCTTTACCGGCAGTACCGTTGAGATTGTGGGTATCAGTACTGCTTCTACAACTGTTGCCAATCAAGGAAGTGGTACGTACACCGTATCGCTCGCAAACAGTACCATCAATGCTTCGTACTACCAGTTTGCCGACCTCGGTGGTAGCGGTCTCTCGCTCTTGTCGGGGGTCACCGTAACTGATCTCGATGACGGCTCATTTACCGTTGGTGCTGCAGCTGCTTCAGCGCTCACTATTGCCTCATCGACCATTGATGCCAATCCGGGCTACCAAATTTTCCGTACACGCTTTGCAACGACAACAGCTATTGGGGCGACGAACGTGACGCAAACTGGTGGTGCACCGACTTCGTACTGGTGGTTTAGAAGTGGTACCGGTAACCTCTATGGTGAGGCCTATGACGCTGATACCGGTGACCCTGGCTCTGTACGCTTCGATGATAGTTCGCTCGTTATTACTATTTCAGGAACAGTGTACAGTGACGCAGGAGTAACGCCACTTGCTGGCGGTACCTGTGACGGTGCTACGAACGTGGTGCGGGTAGTGGTAGAGGGTGGCGCCACCTACAACGGTACCTGTAGTAACGTCAATGGCGCGTACAGTATTGGAGGAGTCGTTGTGGTTGGTGACCCAACTATTACGGTCTACCTCAATGACGCCAGTGGCGGACAGCGGGCAACGATGGTGACAAAGACCCCGACTGCCAACATCACCGACGCGCATCTCTATGCCAATCGCGTCATCGTACGCCATGAAGATGTGGCGGCAATGACCATTGCCGACATGAATGCCTTTGATACGGTAAACGACAGCGACGTGCGCTACCTAGCGGCAACTTCAAGTGGAAACACGCTCACCGTACTAGCAGGCAACGAACTCTACGTGTGGCCGAATAAAACCTTCAGTCCAGGTGGAGCGGTTACTGTAAGTGGAAACGGCGCAGTCAATAGTTACGACGGCTCACTCTTCTTGGGCGCTACCTCAACCTTCACCGGTGTTGGCACCACGACCTACACCATTGGGGGTGTGTTTACCCAGAGCGCAGGTGCCAGCTTTATTCCTGCTTCATCAACAGTGATTATGAACGCCACATCAAGTGGCAAGGCGATTACTGCGGGTGCCGGGGCAACTATTAATTTCCATAATCTCTCTTTCACCGGCACCGCTGGCGCTTGGAATATCAACAGCGCACTCTCACTTACTGGCAACATGGCGGTCAACGCCGGTACCGTAACTGGCACAAGTAACGTAACGCTCCTAAACGGATCGCTCTCCGGTAACGGCGTCGTTTCATTTGGTGGCGGTACTGTGCTCCTCGCTCGTACCAACACGCTCGGGGGTACGCAGCCATGGACGTTTAATAACCTCACGCTCGGTAACGGAACAGTCGTCGGAACAACGACTCCGGCATCAACTGCGACCACAACTGTTGGCGGGGTACTTACTATTGCCAACGCACACTTCCTTGATGCTGGCTCATGGTCCCTAGATCTTTCGGGTACAGGCGGTGTCTTTGTGGAGACGGGCACCTTCCTCGAAGACACGAGTACCGTTCGCTACAGCGGTACGACCGCAAACGTACTCGGTACCGGCTACTATAATTTGCTCCTCAGCTCAGGGGCTGGTAGTGCAACCTACACTGCCACTGGCCTAGGTATTAATGTTGGCAATAATGTAACTGTCGGTGGTAGTGCGGCATCAAACTTTACGCTCGATACCAACGATACGGCACTCACCGTGCTCAATGATGTGTTGGTTACAAGTAACGGAACACTCGTCGGTAGCAACAGTGCGACACTTACCGTCGCTGGTTCATGGGATAACAACGGCACCTTTACGGCGAGTGCAGGAACTGTGCGCTTTACCGGTAGCGGCACAGAGACTGTAGCTGCTGGCGCATCAAGCTTTGCCACCCTTCGCTTCAGTGGTACTGGTAGCTATACCGTGTCTGAGCACGCAACGGCGACAGTTGCGGCGGTACTTACCAACCTCTCCGGCTTTACCCTTACGTCTGGACAGACCCTCGCGGTTTCAGGCACATTCAATAACTACCTCAGCGGCGGCGCAACCACCTGGACTGGTAGTACCTTGGCACTATCCGGTGGTGGTACCTACCTCATCAATGGGGCAACGAGTACCGATACGTACGGAACCATTGCAATCAGTGGCAATACACAGGTGCGTACCTGGAATTCAGACGCGGCAGCAGTTGTGGCAGGTACTGGCAGTTCACTCTACAGTATGGACCATGCCAACGTGGCGGGTGATCTCTACGTCTTTGGTGATTACCTTAAGCAAAGTGGCACTGACTTCTGGAGCTTTGCAACAGACTTCGATGGCACGGCGCTCGGTGGTGGTTCTCGTAAGGTAGATGTCTTCTTCGAAAACGGAGCCACTGCCCGGTACCTCGGTACGAGTCAGTTGTCGGTACTTGGAAGTGCGAGCGCCTCAACCACCCTCCAAAACCAAGGCTCGGGCACCTACGCGTTGACTGTCGGTGGCACTGCGTCAACTACCATGAACTACTACGAGGTATTTGATACAACGACAGCTGGTCTTACCTTTACCGGTAGCGCACAGGTGCAAAATCTCTCGTACGGCTACTTTGAGGTGGGGCAGACGGGTGGCAGTGCCATGACTGTTGGTGGTACCGCGCTCAATAGTAGTCCAGCCCGCACCTTCACCTTAAATACCTTCGCCACTTCAACTGGTGTTAGTAGTGCCACGAACGTCACCGCTACTGGTACGTCAGTTTCATCATGGCGCTTTACAAACCATAGTGGCAGCATCGACGGGGAAGCCTACGACAGTGACCCAGATGGTGACCCAGGGTACATTGTGTGGGACAACTCAGCTGCTTCAATCACGGTCTCAGGGCGTGTCTACAGTGACCAAGGTTCAACCGTTTCAGCGAACTGTGACGGTCTAACGAGCAACGTGGTTGTGCGCGTTGCTGGATTGACCTCGTACACGAGTACCTGTAACGCAGGTACTGGTCAGTACTCTGTCTCTGGCGTCACCTACTCACCAGGCGACTCAATAGTCGTGTACCTCGATGGTGAAGCAGTTGGTGCAGCAGCGGTGACTGCCGACCCAGTATCAAACATCAACAACATGGACATCTACGAGCGTCGCGTGATTGTTCGCCATGAAGGCGTGAGCCCACTTACTATCGACGACATGGCAGCCTGGGACAGCAGTGATGATGCAGATATTCCGTTTACTGCAGTCAATGGTTCGCCAGACACGTTGTCACTCCCAGCTAACTACAAGCTGTTGGTCTGGACCGGTAAGAACTTTACCCCAGGCGGTAACGTTACGGTGTCAGGCGGGGGAGCTGGGGCTGATTATGACGGTACCGTAGAACTCCAGAACAGTGCTGCCTGGACGAGTGCTGGGACGCAGGTCCATACAATCGGTGGTTCACTCATTTCTGGTAGTGGTGCTACCTGGACTGCTGGCAACAGTACAACAACCTTCACGACCACCGGTGCAGCCCGAACTATTGATATAAATAATGGCAGCTTCTACAACGTCGCCTTCACCGGTAGCGGCAGTTGGACGATTACGGACACCCTCCTTGATGTATACGGCTTTGCGCAGAGCGCTGGTACCCTCACGCTTCCAACCGGCACTACTACGGTGAGCGCTTCGTTCAATGCGACTGGCGGCAGCTTCACACAAAATGGACCATTTGTTTTCGATGGCGTCGGTACACACGTGATTCGGTTTGATGGATCGACAGCCGGAGCGATGTACGTAACTGGTGCGGGTACATTCACCATGACTGACACGAACGCAACGTCAACTGGCGCACTCATTAAGACTGCCGGTAGTCTCACGTTACCAACGGGTGTACTAGCGCTTGGCGGTGGCTTTGAAAACAACGCTGGTACAGTGACGAGTAGCAATGGACGTATTGTGTTGACCACTGCTGGTAGCGCCAACCTTCGAGCTGGTGGTTCAAACCTCGGTTCAGTGACCGTCGCGGGCGGTGGTGCGTTTACCATGCGTGACAGTAGCCTTACCCTCACTGGCTCACTGACCATCAACGGCGGTAGTCTTACCCTCGCTACCGGTACGCTCGCTATTGCCGGTTCGTTTACAGTACCGTCAGGCTCCTTCAATAACGCAACAGGTACCATTCTCTTTAACTCGACTGATACTGGTGAAACTATTAACCCAGGCACCAGTCCGTTCTATAACGTCGTGTTTGCGAACGCCTCAGGTGGATGGACAATAGCCGCTAACGCCACAACAACAAATAACTTCACGCTCACGACCGCTGCGAGCTTCACTCAGCAGACTGGCACAACTCTCAGTGTCGGTGGCGTTTTCACTAATAGCGTGGGCGGTAGTGCAACCACCTGGACTGGTTCAACGCTGCGGCTCGTAAGTGGCAGTGAGTACGCCGCAAACCTGAAAACAAATCCAGGAGACCGGTACCAAACGCTCGTGTTGGGGGCCAACACTGATGTACGCATCTGGAACTCAGCCGCAACCACCACGACCGTAGCTTTAAACGCGTCACTCTACTCACAAGATCACGCTGCGAGCGATGGTGCACTCAATATTTACGGTGACTTCAATATCGGTACGACTACTGAGTACTGGAGCTACGCAACTGACTTCGATGGTGTAGCACTCGGAGGAAGTAGTCGTGATGTAACGGTGTCACTGGCGGCCAACGCGACCACTACCCTGAGTGGCGGTACGCTCAATATAGTCGGTACCCTCGGTAACGAAACAACCATTACCAATCAAGGAAGTGGTACCTACGCACTCCGCGTTACAGACGGTACCTTCAACGCTGCCTACTACGCCTTCCGTAACTTGAATGCAGCCGGACTCGTACTCTCAGGAACACCGGTCATTAGCTCACTGGCAAACGGTGACTTTGAACTTGCAGTAAATAGCGGTACCCTCATTTCACTTTCTTCAACAACACTCAATGCAAACGCATCACTCGTTATTCCTGACGTTCGCTTTGCGACAACGAGTGCGATTACCGGTTTCAACGTCACCCTTACAGGGGTCACGAGTAACGCATGGACGTTTGTCGATCATACCGGCAACCTCGACGGAGAAGCCTTTGACGTTGATGGGGTGACTGCCTGTGGCTCAGTGCGTTTTGACGACAGTGCATGCCTCATTACCCAGCAGGTGCACTACCGCTGGCGCAACGATGATGGTGGTATTGGTGTACCAAGTAGTGAATGGTTTGATGGCTCATGGGATAAGCGTCAGCGAGTGCGCGTAGAGAACAACGACGCTACCGACTATGCGAACGCTGTGGTCGAACTGACGATTCCGTACGATGCTGATATGCAGGTCGATTTTGACGACCTTCGCTTCACCGACGCGAGTGGTACTACCTCAGTACCGTTCTGGACTGAACGATTTACCGCATCGACTGAAGCGACCGTCTGGGTGCAGGTCCCTGACTTGCAGGGTAACGATACGGCCAACATCTTTATGTACTACGGCAATGCAGGTGCTTCATCGGTGAGTTCAAGTACTGCTACGTTTATCGCGGCGGACGATTTTGAAGACGGTAACATCACTGAGTACACCGGAGGTACAGGACTGTTTACGGTTGACGGTTCGTTTGCCTTTGGTGGCAGTAACGGTCTCGATAACACGGGCGACGAAGCAAACTTCTCAACCCCGGGCATCGCACGCTTCGACCAAACCGTCAGTCAGGGTGAAACGATTCGGTTCATGCAGTACATCGACACTACCGCTGGTTCAGGTGACGAGACCTGTACGCTCTTTGCAGTGCAGTCACCAATTACTGCCAACGACAACTACGCAGTCTGTCTTGAGCAGTACAATACTGACCGAGTCTCAATCGTGAAAGATGCTATCAATACCGACGGTACAGGTACGCTCCTCGCGTCAACTACTATTACCTATACTACAGGTTGGCATGAGGTTGTGATTGATTGGGCAAGTGGTGGCGCAATCGATGTGACGGTCAATTATGCAGGTAGTCAAGTAGCAAATGTATCGACGTCCGATAGTACCTATACCTCAGGTGGCTACGGTTTTGCGTATTGGTTCAACTACGGTGGCTGGGATTCATTTATCTCGCGACCGCTCGTGACTACCGAGCCGACGGTGTACTTTGGTGCAGAGCAGGGCGATGGTGGTGCTTCATGGGCTGCCGCGCTTGATACGGTAGCAGCTTCCTTCGAACTCGGTGATATTGCGCGCCTACGTGTCTTGGTTGAGAATTCAGGCCTTACGGTAACCGGTAAGGAGTACCAGCTCGAGTACGCCGAGCAAGGTGCTGCCCCAAGCTGTGAAGCGGTTACTGGTGGTAGCTACGCCATTGTTCCTCCACAGAGTACGTGCGGTACGTCACCAGTCTGTATGCAGTCATCGACCTTCGTAACCGATGGTGAAGCCACCACCGACCTGCTCGCAGAAGCGCGCGGCACCTTCACTCTTGGTGAACTTACCGAAGATCCATCAAATATTGCTGACCCACTTACCATTGACCAAGATGAATACACTGAACTTGAGTACGCTATAACGCCAACCGCAAACGTAGTTGACCAAAACCTCTGCTTCCGCGTAACTGACCAAGGAACGCCACTTGATACGTACCTGCGTGTCGCGAAGCTCCAGCTACGATTTGCTCCAGTTATCTCAGGGATTACCTTTAATGATGGTGACCCAATCAGTCTCTTGCCTGGCACTACAACACGGGTGTACGCCACGGCAACTGTCACTGACTTAAACGGCTACGCCGATTTCTCATCAGGCTACGCTACCTCGACAATGTATCCAACTACTGGCTCAGCGGCCTGTACCGCGGACAATAATAATTGCTACATCAGCAATAACAGTAACCGCTGTAGCTACAGTAGCTGCTCTGGCAACAGCTGTGTGCTCTCATGCTACGCAGACTTCTTCTTCCATGCAGAAGCAACCGACGAAAGCGGATTTGACTGGGTTGCCTTCTTTGAAGTAGAAGATGCAGCTAGTGAGTACGACTTCGACACATCCTCAGGTATTGATGTGCAGACCCTACGCGCGCTTGATGTGACGCAGTCGATTGCCTATACCGCAGTGGCAGCAGGTAGTTCAACGGCTGCCTCTAACGCAACGACGTCGGTACAGAATCTCGGCAACATAGCGATTGACGTGAATGTTGAGGGGAGCGACATGAGTGACGGATATAGTTCAACTATCCCGGTAGCGAACCAGAAGCTCGCCACCACCAGTTTCAACTACACCGCTTGCGTCAGCTGCAGTACCCTAACTGCCACCGGCACCCTGGTTGAGGTGGACCTAGCAAAGCCAACAGTCGCAACACCACCAGTTTCTGACGTTATCTACTGGGGTATTGCCATTCCGTTTGGCGCATCAAGTGCGCCACATACTGGATCAAATATCTTCTACGCAGTTGACGATAATTAGCCTATGGTAAAACACTTCCTGTGGACGAATATGGGTCTCCGTAGGTACCGAAGTGGTACTATGAAGCCAATGCGGAGCGGATTGTCACTTCTCTTGATTGCGGTTTTACTAACGGCACCTTTTTCCGATGTGGTTGCGCAAAGTGGTGATACAGAGGCGCCAGAGGTGTCAGGAGTTGAAGTTATTAAAAATTCAGAAACCTCAGTCACGATTAAGTGGGAAACAAACGAAGATGCTGACTCACTCGTTAACTACGGTCTGCAGCCAGATTACGGTATCGTGCGTATCCCAACACCCGATCGAACCGCGCACGAGATAACCCTCGACGACCTTGAGACTGGGCGAGTGTACTACTTCCGTGTCGGTTCAGCCGACGAAGACGGTAACCAAGGTATCTCGGCTGACTACCGCTTCCAGACCGGCGATGTAACCTCTGTCGGAGAGGGTGAAGGGCAGGGTGAGGCAGACGGGCAGGGTGAAGGAGTCGACATCGGTCCCGGTCAAAACGATAACCCGCCAGTTACGACACAAGAAATTGTCGAGGCTATTCAAGAGATCCAGAACGTACAGCAGCTCCAGGAGATTCTTGAAGTAACTATGGAAGCTATTCAGGGTATTACGAGTGACCTCACGATTATTGGTCCGCCGACGGTAATTCCTGAAACCACGACAGCTATCGTACGGTGGGTGACCGACCGTGATTCCGATTCAACGGTGCTGTTTTCTCCGAGCAGTCAGTATGTACCTGATCAGTACGTCTACTCACAGTCTTCGACTGCCGGTAACACCTCTGAACACGAAGTGCAGCTCATCGGTCTTGAGCCGTTTACTGAGTATCACTTCAAGGTGCGTTCGACCGACGCCGCTGGAGTAACAGGGGAGAGTCGTGATTTTACCTTCAAGACCAAGGCCTCACTTCCAGTGATTCAAAACCTTCGAGTACTCAAGGTGGAAGAAAATGCTGCGACCTTGGCCTGGGATACTCCTGTGCCGGCGAAGGCACTCGTGGAGTACCAAGACCTTTCTACTGGTGCTCAGAACTCAAAGGGGCGACCAACCTTGGCCACAACACACCAAATGCGTATTGATGACCTTACGCTGGGGACACGGTACGTTGCCTTTGCGGTAGCTGAAAATGCCGGCGGTGACCGTGTAAAGAGTCAGCCGATTACCTTTATTACTGTGCGCGATACCGCCCCACCGCTTATCAGTAACGTAAAGAACGAGTCAACCTTGTTCCCGGGAAGTGAAGCGCGTATTCAGAGTATCGTTGAGTGGAAAACCGATGAACCCGCATCGTGTACCATGACCTACCGTGAAGGCGTGGCTGGTGGTGTTGAGCCATACACCATCGAGGCTGAAGAGGTGAACTATACCGAGCGACACGTAGAAGTGATTATCGACTTCGCCCCAGCGACGGTCTACCAGTTCTGGCTCAACTGTGAAGACGAGGCTGGTAACGCTATTCAGTCAGAAAACTTCGTACTCTTTACCCCAATTCAAGAGAAGAACATTATCGACCTGATCTTGGAGAACTTTGAATCAACATTTGGATGGGTTAAGAATATTGGTGCGTAGTAGCGGCGATTGACCACATCTAATCAATTACTGGTTCCAGGACTTTTGCCTAGGAAGGGTAAAAGTCGGAACGAAGTTCGCAATAGTCACTTCGTTCCTTTGCTTACTTCACATTTGGATGGGTTAAGAATATTGGTGCGTAGTCTAGAAAACAGCCGGCGAGCAGAGCTCGCCGGCTGTTTTGCTATACTACTCCCATGAAAACAATAGTCATTGGTTCAACGAATCCGGTTAAGGTGGCAGCGGTTGAGGCTGCCTTCACCCAGGTGTTCCCGCACGAGCCATTTTCACTCGTTCCGTATAGTGCGCCATCACTCGTCCCTGATCAGCCGATAGGTGACAGCGAAACCAAAACGGGAGCATACAATCGCGCGACCGCCTGTCTCGCGGCGTACCCGGAGGCCGACTATGCTGTTGGACTCGAGGGTGGTTTAGAAAAAGTTGCCGATGAGTATTGGGCGTCAGCCTGGATGTGCGTCCGCGACCATACTGGACAAACGAGCTTTGGTCGGACTGGGGCGTTTCGCTTACCGCCGCCACTTGGGGCTTTAATTGATGCAGGTAAGGAGCTCGGTACCGCGACAGACATTGTTTTTAACGAGACTAATTCAAAGCATAAGGGGAGTGTAGTCGCTATTCTAACGAACAACCTCATCACACGACAAGATTTCTATCGAGCGGCGTTGGTGTTTGCTTTGATCCCGTTTATGCAGCCTGAACTATATTCTGTAGATGTGGATAGCCCAGCCGTATAAAACTTCCTGAGTGTGGTGTAATAGAGTAAACAACGCGTCTGCGTCGTGGGTATTTTGATTTTGGGTTCCAGCAATTCTCCCTTAGTAGGGCGAAGCGGGAACTAAATTAAGCATAGTCGCTTCGCTCGTTGCTTATGTAATGTAATGGCAAAACCACTTATCGTCTGTCGTGATCTTTCGATCATTTATAACAAAGGTAAAGCGAATGAGTTTAAAG
>CAYRMU010000007.1:0-31120 GCA_964425655.1 uncultured Candidatus Saccharibacteria bacterium
GAAATCTTTTCAGAAATCCGCTGCCACTCCTTCAAGGGATATACAAAGAGACAATTATCAAGACCACGGGTGATTACAAGCTTTTTCCCAAGTTCCTTACGCCATTTAGACGGTAAGGACAGCCGTTTCTTGGGATCCAACGTATGTTTGTATTCACCGATTAACATATCTTGATAGTTTCATGTTGGGCTGTGAACCAGCTGCCGTAGGTGGAGCTACTACAGCGGGTTCACAACCCAACATGTCCCTGTATACTTTCATTTCTTAAAGTATACCACTATCTCCCACCACAACAACATTGTATACCACTTCACCCCACACGCAACCACACTTATACACACTTCATCCCACCGGCAACAAAAAAGCCGCGAACCAAAGGTTCGCGGCAAATGTACGTAGAAGAGATACAGATTACTCTGCAGCGGCCGGTACACCACCGAAGCGGCGTTCAGTTCCCAAGAAGAGATTGATGCAGAGATCAAATTCTTCAGGCGTGAAGTCTGGCCAGAGAGTTTCAGTGAAGTGAATTTCTGCGTAGGCAATTTGCCAGAGCAAGAAATTCGAGACTCGCTGATTACCGCCGGTGCGAATAACAAGATCAACGTCAGGCATATGCTTAGTATCGAGATGTTCAGCTAGAGTCATCTCGGTAAACGGTTCACCGGAAAGCGCTACAGCTTCTGCTGCCCTAACGATTTCATCACGGCCGCCGTAGTTGACTGCGACAGCCAGTGTCATGTCTGTGCACGCTTCAGTTGCACGCTCCATACTGCACATGGCAGTGACGAGCGCTTGCGGGAGTCGGTCTCGGCGCCCGATAAATCGAACGCTGATTCCGGCCGACACCATGCTTTCGATTTCACGTTTGGCAAAGTAGCGCAACAGCTTCATGATGGCGTTGACTTCGTTGTCCTTACGCTTCCAGTTTTCCGTGGAAAATGCGTACAGGGTAAGAAACGTAATTCCCCGCTTTCGCGCATGCTCAATAATGGCACGAATGTTTTCGGCACCCTTCTTGTGCCCAAGTGTACGCGGTTTACTGCGGCGCTCAGCCCATCGACCGTTACCATCCATAATGATACCGAGATGTCGTATATCGTGTTCCATATGATGTCCCTCTTCGTTATCTAAAGACCTACCCACGCGTGTGGTTCCGGTAATTAAACTAGCACAAACTAGAAAAGTTACCAAAAACAGCGCGACCGTAGGTCGCGCTGTTTTACTGCATGTCAAAGCTTACTCCCCTCCTTCACTCACTTTGTCGACTTCGACTTTCGGACGCATCAGCGGGAAGTACTGAGTTTCTCGAATTGGTTTATCAACCAACACCGCGAAGAATCGTTCCCCGAGGGTAGCCGCTCCAAAGGTTGGCGGCATGCCATGCTCAAGCATTTCAACGAACTCCCAGTCGGGCATCATGGCTTCAGTATCGCCTTCTGCGAGTAAGTCAGCCTGTGATTCAAACCGCTGTCGCTGATCTTCTGGATCGTTGAGCTCAGCGAAGCAGTTATTAAACTCCGTACCAGCAATGACGAGCTGCCCGCGAAGAACGGTCCCAGGCTTCTCTGGGTTCTCTTTTGCGAGCGGCGACACCAGTGTCGGGTGGCCAGTGAGCCAGACCGGTCCAGCAATTTGCTTGCGGCAGTACTTCCAGAGCGTATCAGTCAGGCGCTCACGGTTGGTTCCTTCGTGCTTGATACCAAGCTCAACCACTTTGGCGAGCACCTCTTCATAGGTTGCCGTAACCACGTCGATACCGGTCATCTCACGCACGGTGTCTACGTAATCAATGCGCCCAAAGGGACCCGTGAAGTTCACCTCAAACCCCTTGATGTGGAAGATACGCTGACCCGCAAACGCTTCATCGAGGACGTAGTGAATGTGCTCTTCAAGGAGCTTCAAGCCATCGTCGAAGTTGAGGTAGGCCGCGTACAGCTCAATGTTGGTGAACTCTTGTAGGTGGTCTGGACTCGTCCCTTCGTTGCGGTACGCCCGCCCAACTTCAAAAGTGCGTGGAATGCCAGCCGCCATGAGTCGCTTCTGCCAGAGCTCACCGACGCAGATACGGAGGTACACGTCGAGGTCGTAGTCGTTGTGGTGCGTACTAAAGGGCGTAGCTTCTGCACCACCGGTTGTGGTCTCAAGGGTTGGCGTATGCACCTCAAGGAATCCCTTGTCTTCAAGGAAGCGGCGAGACGCGCGCCAGTAGGCTGCCTTCTTTTTAAACATGTCGGCCACTTCAGGGTTGAGCAAAATATCCAGGTAGCGTTTACGGAGTCGTTCGTCGTCGTCCTTGAGGCCGAAGTGCTCGGTAGGAATGGCAGCAATCGCCTTGGTGAGCATTTTGAAGCTCGTCACCGCAATTGCCTGCACGCCTCGCTTCGTAAGGTAGGCAGTCCCAGTCACCTCAATGAAGTCACCAGTTGAGACGAGTGACACGACGTTCTCGAAATCGGCCTCAGCCATGAACTCCTTAGAAAAGAAGGCCTGGAGGCGTTCAGAGCCATCGTAGAGGTCGGCAAAGGCAATAGCTCCATGCTCGCGCATCGCCATAATTCGCCCCACAACAACGCACTCTGTTTGGTCAGCCAGCAGACGATCAAAATAGGTAATAACCTCATCGAGGGTATGGGTTCGACTGGTTTCTGGCGGATAGGCAGCCTGGCCTCCGGCCACTAAGGCATCACGCTTCTTGAGCCGGTCGGCTCGCAGTTCATCGGTACTAGACATAATGGTGTATAGTAGCGACCTTTTGGGGTTTTGGGAAGCTGTTTACAAAAAAATGAGCGACTTACGAAGTCGCTCATTTTTTGTACATTGGTACTTAGTTCACTTTGAGAACTTTGTACTTCTGCTTGCCGTTTGGCGTTTCAAACTGAATTTCATCACCCTTTGTCTTCCCCATCAATGATTCACCGAGTGGTGAAAGGAATGAGAGCTTCTTGTCGTGGATGTTCGCCTCTTCTGAACCCACAATGGTGTAGCAAATGTTTGCCTTGTCGCCATCCTTTTGGATACAGACCGCTGAGCCGAGCCCAACAACATCACCTTTGTCATTTGAAACAATTTTTGCCTCTTTGATGACCTGCTCCAGGTGCGCAATACGCTCTTCGATGGCTGCCTGCATATCACGAGCTTCTTGGTACTCAGCGTTTTCTGAGAGGTCTCCGAGACTCCGTGCGTACTCGAGCGATTCCGCTACTTCCTTGCGACGTACCGTCTTCAAGTGCTCGAGCTCCTTTTTTAGTTCTTCGAACTTCTCTTTCGTGAGGTATGTTTGTGTATCGGTCATAATGCAAATTTACGTTTCCACCATTATACGCAGTTCCCCCTTTGGGTCAAACTGTGCACAATTTTGGCAGTAGCAGCCTTACGGTGTATTTTCTAAGTATTCAGGTTTATTGAGGTGAATCCAGTCCATTACATCACCCATAATGCGCGTCGCTCCAAGCGCATTACTACGCGGCGCCTGATCCATCATCAAGATAAATGAGTACTTTGGATCTTCGTACGGCCAAAAACCAGCTGCCCAGGAGTTTACGTACTGGTTCCCTGCCCCGATTTCGGCAGTTCCTGACTTAGCGGCAATCGCGACGTACGGCTTCTCAAGCGAACGAGCGGTACCACCGGGGTAGTTCGTGGTCATACGCATACCTTCATGAATAATCTTTAGACTTGCGGGGTTTAAGTACTTATCTTCGTAGACCGGCGCCGCGTCTTTGATGAGCTGCGGGGTAAAGAAGCGACCGCCATTGGCGAGCGCCCCGTAGGCGACGAGCATCTGGAGCGGTGTCACCTGCCAGCCAAACTGACCAATAGATGTTTGGTAGGTGTTACCTAGACGCCACCCCTCATCGAAGGTCTCCTCTTTCCAAGCTGGTGACGGGACTGTTCCCACCTGCTCATTAGCTAGTGCAATGCCCGTCAGTGCACCAAAATTGAAGTAGTCGAAATAGAAATTCATCTTGTCGATACCGAGCCCCTTCTGGTCAGCGTACCCACCACTGATGTAGTAGAAGTAGACGTTTGAGGAGAAGGCAATCGCTTCGCGCATCGTCATCGCCCCGTGTGCTCGCCAGTCGGTGAAGCGCGCAGGATTACTTGGATCGTACGGGTTCGGAATTACAATCTCGCCGGTACTGACAATGGTCTGCATCGGGTCAATAATTTTCTCTTCGAGTGCGGCGTAGGCCATGAATGGCTTCACGATAGAACCAGGTGTGTAGACACCGGCAAACACTTTATTTAAAAATGGAAAACGGTCATCGGTGTTGTACGTTTCAATGAGCTCAGTGTCGTCACCGTCGGCCATTACTTCAGGGTCATAGGACGGGTAACTCGTCATCGCGAGAATCTCACCAGTCTCTACATCCATAATGGCAGCCGCACCACTACGAAAGCCAGCCTTAATGGTTGAGGTGGCAATGATGTTGTACATCGCTTCTGACAGCTCCGCATCGATAGATAGCGTAATTGGCATGCCCGGAACCGCACCTTCTACGATGTGCTCAGCAATCACGCTGCCGTGCGCATCGGTCTCAATGAGCTGCTGACCATTCACGCCCGCCATCGCAGTATTGAAGGCTGCCTCTACACCGTTTCGCCCTACGTACTCAGTACGGTAGTAAAAGCCAAACTTATCTTTGAGTGGGTAGCTCACGTAACCAATGATTTGTCCAAGCCCACTGCGGTCAGTGTACGCACGCACCGGGAATGAGTAGAGGCCGGCGGTGTCGGGTTCATTCCACGCTATGAGCTCTTCATTGCGATCGTAAATAACCCCACGCTCAGCAATAATGGTCGACCCATTGATACTATTGTTTTCACTGATGTTGCGAAATTCAGCTCCCTCGATAACCTGGAGCGTGAACAACTTACTCAAGAAAAGAATGGCAACAACAACGAAAATTAGTGCCACTAAACCAATGTTGCGGTCGGTAATCGGAAGCTCCATCTTCCCTTCTAGACGACCCTGGTTGAAGGCGGGTAGATTAGAGGCGTCGAGCAATATCTCCTCAAACGCCACTTCGTGACGCCTATGTTTTCGTCCAGAGCGGAACATGCTAGCGATTATACACTGAAATATAGGGGCGCAAAAACTGCACAACAATAATCAGTACAAGCACGACCAGCGTGTAGAGAGGCCAGTCTGTTCGCTCAAAACCAAAGTACCCGTCAACCAGCAGTGCCACGAACAAAAGCTCGATACCAGCGTAGTACAAGAGGTACGGCACACCCACGAGGCAAAGGAACCACAGCGGCCCAGCCGCAGCACTGACGAGAACCCCTAGAAACCAAAGTGCGCGAATAATCATAAGTAGCTTACTCGACCCGTGTACTCGTGGTCGTAGCCAGCACCGGTGACGTGGTGGCGAGTGACGACGTAGCTTGGTAGCCTGGCGGTATCGGCACCATAAACACTTCATTACGAGCAGTGGCAACGTTTTCAAGTGCTGCGTCAAACGACGTACCGACCATTGGCGTCTTGCCAATCGATACCAGGCGAAGACTACCAATTGGTGTCTTTGGTGCGACGTAGGCGTACTGCTCCGGTTGCGATGGGATGGTCTCGATGTGTGAGACTGAGCCGTATACACCTGAGGTAATCGACGGCAGTATCACCAAGTCACCCTCTTTGACGATTATCCCTTGCGGGATACCAACGCGCAGCTGTCCACCGCCAATACCAACAGCGGTTGTAAAGATATCAGGACCAAGCACGAACACTGTCGAGGTAAATTCCGGCGTAGTAATGAGCGTCACGAGTGACGTGCGTTCAGCTACAGACTGCACAAAACCAATTACCGTACGGTCACCAATATAGACGGGTGCACCGGTCACAATACCATCACTTGCACCCTGGTCGACGAGGAGCATGTCGTACGGTAAGGCATTCGGCCGCCCAATTACTCCAGCTAGGATACGATCATCACCAGTATCACCGAGGAGTTCACGCAGCTCGCCATTTTCTTTCACGAGCATATCGAGGGTGAAGCGGTCGCCGCCACGGTCAGCCAACTGCTGTTCGAGTGATTTAAGCTCTTCAACCAAGACTGTGCGGTTGCGCAAGTACTGCGGTAGACTCGCCGATGACTCAGCAAACCACGTCTTCGCACCATTAATTGGCGCCATAATGATAGCTGCAGTGAAGTAGACTACTTTTGGTACCACCCAAAAAAGGGCCAGCATGATAATGCCTGCAATAACGACCTCGGTAATTCGTTTATTCGGCGAGGTACGGCGAGAGTTCGCCTTCATTGTTGATGAGAATTTCTTCATATTGATCTAGGTTCTCAAGCACGATACCGGTTCCGCGCACGACGGCTCGAAGCGGGTCAGGTACGACATACACCGGAACGAGAAGCATCTCCTCGAGGAGTGCCGGTAGCCCTGGTATGAGCGCACCACCACCCGCAAGGTGAATGCCACGCTGCATAACGTCGGCCATCACTTCTGGCGGGGTTTTTTCGAGTACGGTTCGCACTGCCTCAACGAGGGTATCGATTGAGTGCGAGATAGCCGCGCGTATATCAGTGTCGGTGATAACTACTTCTCGTGGCAGTCCCGTCACCACGTCTCGACCTCGCACGACCATGTCTTTCTCAGTGTTGTTGCGCTCAATTGTCGTCAGTGCAATTTTGGCGTCTTCAGCTGTCTTGTCTCCAACGAGCACTTTAAACTGGTCTCGGATGTAACTCACGATTGCGTCGTTCAAGTGATCACCTGCGATACGAAGATTCTTCGCCACCACAATCCCGTTAAGAGAAATAACCGCAATGTCGGTATTACCGCCACCGATGTCGATAATCATGTTACCAACCGCCTTACCGACCGGGAGCTTTGCCCCAATAGCTGCAGCCATTGGCTCTTCAATGAGGAACACGTCGCGTGCGCCCGCATTCTTTGCGGCATCACGTGCGGCGCGCATTTCTACATTGGTGATACCCGATGGCACCCCCACCAATACGCGCGGGGCAATCAGCGTACGGTTTTCAGCGCGCACCTTATTGATGAGGTACGCCAACATTTCTTCGGTCACCTCGAAGTCAGAAATAACACCTTCGACAAGCGGCCTGATGACTTCGATATGGTTCGGAGTACGGCCGAGCATGGCCTTCGCTTCGTTTCCAACCGCCACGAGCTGACCAGTCTTGCGGTTAATCGCTACAATGGTTGGTTCATTAAGCACAATCCCCTTACCTTTTACGTAGACGAGCGTATTAGCCGTACCAAGATCAATCCCGATGTCAGTCGAAAACTTTTCAACAAAGCCGTCAATTTTTTTTAAGAATCCTTTCATTACGCCACAGTGCTAAACTCATCGTACAACTCAGTTTCTGACAAAAAGCGTACTTCACCGCTCTTTCGCACCACGAGCTCAAACTTTCCTTCTTCCTTTGTCTTGCGACTCACAACGACGCGGTACGGAACACCAATCAAATCACTATCAGCAAACTTCTCACCCGGTCGAGCGTCGCGGTCATCAAAGAGCACAGATACACCCTGCTCTTTGAGATTGGCGTAGATGCCTTCGGCCCAGTCACGGATTTCTGCATCATCACTGTTAAGACCAATGAGGTGGATCATAAACGGTGCTACACTCTCTGGCCAGACAATGCCCTTTTCGTCGGCTAAAAGGTCGACAATCGTACCCATGGTACGCGCTGGACCAATACCGTAGCAGCCCATGATGACTGGTTTCTCTGTACCCTCCTCATCCTTAAAGGTGAGGCCGAGTGCCTCAGAAAACTTCGTTCCGAGTGAGAAGATATTCCCCACTTCAATACTCTTTTTAGCGACCAGCTCTTCACGCGTTACGCCGAGTTCTGCCAAGTCTGCCACTTCGAGCACCTCTTCGTTCACCGCAATACCCTTTTCTTCATTGACGTAGACGAGGTCTTCACCTGCTTCAGCGAGCGTCTGGAACTCGTGACTAAACTTTGAGAACGCACCACCTGAGGCAAAGGTTTTGTAGGTTTTGTGACCAATCCCAACGCGCTCAAACACGCGCATGTACGCATCAGCACAGGCAGTATAAAACGCTTCGTGCTGCGCTTCAGTAGCAGAGAATGAGTACAAATCTTTCATGAAGAACTCGCGGGTGCGCATGATGCCACTCTTCGCTCGCTTTTCGTTACGGAACTTAGTTTGGATTTGGTAGACCGCCTTTGGCATGTCTTTGTATGAGGAAATGTACTGACGCATCAGGTCAGTCACGACTTCTTCGTGCGTCCAGGCGAGACCAGTCTGGCCACCAGTCGCAAGCTCAGTCCTGAACCAGACATCAACCGCCTCGTCACTCCAACGACCAGTCTTTTCCCAGAGTGATACGTCCTGGAGTGATGGCATGTGAATCTCCTGACCGCCGATCGCGTTCATTTCTTCACGAATGATGCGGTTAATGTTTTCCATCACGCGCAAGCCAAGTGGCAAGAACGAGTACACCCCTGCCATGTTCTTAAAAATGTAGCCAGCGCGAATAAGGAGCTGGGCATTTAGCGCCACTTCATCGCCTGGAGCCTCCTTCCGCGTCTTAGTGAATAGTTGTGATTGTCTCATATGTTTTAGTAGTAGGTGTAATTAAAATAGCACTAACAGTGAAATATATTAGCGTGAACGGAGTATTACCCCAGCGGGATTGAGACAACTAACAAACATGGTGCATAACAGGTGCAAAAAATAACGCTTTTTCGCACCAAACTCCCCTATCATACCCTACTTTGGCCGTTCTTCAATTCATTACTACAAGCGCGTCACTATGTCCTTGTAGGTCACCACCACCATGAGGGTCATGAGGAGTATAAAGCCAATTGCGTTCGTGCGTGCTACCCAGACCGGGTTAATAGGGCGACGGATAGCTGCTTCGATAGCAACAAAAATGAGTCGTCCACCATCAAGTGCCGGAAACGGGAGCAAGTTAATGACTGCGAGGTTAAGGGAAATCATCGCGGTAAACATAAGGAGCGAGGTAAAGCCAAACGCGGCTGCATCCCCCACCATTCCCACAATCCCAACAGGACCAGTCACCGAAGAAAAGTCTGCGGTGCCACTGAAGCTGTCCACGATAAGGGTAGTGATGCCTACAGTAATAAGCTTTAGCATGGTAGCTGTCTGTACCGTCGCTTCAGCCATGGCGGTAATCACACCCTCTTGCTTTGTCTCTACGAGTGCCAAGCGGACACCAACGACCGCACGATCACCCGCCTCAGCACTAGTGCCTACCTCAGGGGTTACGGTAACTGTCTCTTCACGGTCGTCTGTTGCCCTAAACGTGACCTCCATTGGCTGGCCAGCCCGGCCCTCGGTGAAGGCCCGAAAGGTACTTGGGGTGAGTGTTGGCAGCGCCACACCATCGGCCGCAACAGCAGTAATAACTGATCCGCCGGTAATCCCAGCCTTCGCAGCTGCACCGTCTGGTACCACCTCCTGAATGACGAGTTGCGCGTCTGGTGTTGCTACCGCTTCGTCCACTGCTGCAGGAACACCAATCATGAGCGCAGCCGCAAAGAGCACCCACGCAAAAATAACATTCATGGTGACACCAGCCACTAAGACGAGTGCCTGTGCCCACTTACTCTTTTGTGTAAAGGAGCCAGAGATATCTTTGCCGCTTCCGGCGTCGCCAGCTGCATCAGCGGCATTTTCACCGTAAATACGAACAAATCCCCCAATCGGAAGGGCATTGAACGTGTACTCGGTTTCCCCTTTCTTGATGCCAAAGAGCTTCGGTGGGAAGCCGATACCAAACTCATCAACGCGCATGCCGGTCTTTTTGGCAGCTATAAAGTGCCCCCACTCATGGACCAAAATGAGTAGAAAGAGAACAACAAAAAAGAGCAGAATAGACATGCGTAGCTAGCGAGAAATCTCAGCCTCTTTAGCGGTCAAGAGTTCTTCAAGCTTGCGATTCGTTGCCTCTACCTTGGCTTGGATTTTTTCCTTTTCGGCAAACTTTGCATCTTCGCCAATCTCACCGTCTTTCTCTCGCTTATCAATATCTTTCATCGCATCTTCACGAGCCGTTTTCACTGACACGCGTGCTTCTTCATGCTTATGCTTAGCGAGCTTCAAAAGCTGTACGCGGCGCTCACTCGTGAGCTCAGGGAAAATAACGCGCATCCCAGAAGAATCTACCGCGAGTGAAACACCGAGGTCAGCATCACGGATGGCTGTCTCAACCGCTTTTACCTGGCCAGCATCCCAGATTGACACGCGTAATGTGCGCGCGTCTTCTACTGACACCGTACCCATTTGGTTAATCGGCATCCGGCTTCCATAGCTATCTACCTTCACACTATCAAGGAGGGCTGGAGCAGCCTGACCGGTCCTGATACCAGTAAACTCTGTAATGAGCCAATCAATTATTCCTTTACTTCGAGCATCAAAATCTATCATAAAATCAAGTTATATATGTATTCCTCTATAGTCGCATTCTAGCACAATTTAGGCTTTCGGCAGAGACAGTGCCAACGATTCAAGGAGCATCTTGCGGGAAGCGCCGGGGAACCCAAAGTAGTCGCGAATCATGAGTATGGTGGTAAGGAGCTTGGCATGCTGCTGTACATCAACAGCCGCATAGAGCTCAGCGCCACGAACTATTGATTCCATAGCGTGCGTATCTTTGTCCTTTGCGTAGTCGGCGATGAACGCCATTCGCTCCGCGTAGGATGCTCGCAAAAATGTCTCGAAGTGACTGTTTTCAACACGCGCCTCCGAGTCATGGCCGGACACGAGATGCACTCGCGATCGAAGTGTCGGAAGAAGGACATCGAGCCTTGGAACAATGAGTACAAAGCGAGTAGTGACGGGCGGCTCTTCAAACAACTTCAGGAGCGCATTCTGAGCCTCGATCTGCAAATCGCGAGCTACAACAACGAACGTACGGTGAGCTTCAGATACCGGCATAGTAGCGGCATCACGTATAAGCTGCCGCGCTTCACCAATGAGTAATCGCTCAGTGATGAGGTGTACCACATCAACTGAGGGGATTTTGAGTATATCGGGTAACGCAACTGTACTAACAGAATCAGCAATATATACGAGCGCGTGATGGTTTGGCATAGCGCTTATTATGCGTGAGGAGGCTCACTTCGTCTACTTCGTCGTCTGATTATCAAGAATATGGCGAATCACCCGGCGGAGGTAGTGTTCAAAAGTTTCGCCCTGCTCGTAGATAACACCCTCTTCGTAGCGCCAGCCGTTCATATAGTCTGAGATGCTCTGCTTTATCTCTGGCGTTGAACCTTCAAAGCGTCCGGCTAGTAGTGCTGCCATGGTCAGCTGGCTTATTTTTTTGTAGAGCGGATGTTCGTAGCCTGACGGACCAGTACCAAAAATGCCACTACTCTTGAACAGCTTCCACTCAGACAGGAGCTGTCCTAGTCCACTATTAACCTCTTCAGCCATGAGCGGGTTGTTAGCCGAGAGCGCTGCACGCTCTGCAATACTTGCAGCTTCTGCTGCCTGGCGTGCTTCCATTAATTCCTTTAGCTGCTTCTCTTTTGCTACAGAGGTAATTACTTCAGTTTGCGTAGCGGCACCATCGGTACTAGCAACGGCTTCGGGTGATTCAAAAACTGGTTCAGGTACGACAGCTACTTCACTAACTGGTTCTAGGGGGACGACAGGTTCAACCACAGGTGGGACAACTGGTTGTAGCGGCGTTACTACTGGTTCAGGCATATCCAGACTAGCCACTGAGAGTACACGACGTGCTCCAGGTGTTGCTGTAGCAACTTCTGGTTCCTGCACCGGCGAGGCAACCTCGCTACTTGCCCATGACGTACGCTCTGCAGCTTCTGCGGGAACCGGTAGTGGATCGACCGCTTGCTCAAGCGGCGCGACATCTGGAACTGACGGTGCTGACGCAACTTCTGGCACAGCAGCAGGCTCTGGTTCAGCAACAGGTGCCGCACCAGCAGAAACAGTCCCTCCATGCTGCGCTTGGTTGAGCGCCTCCTTAACTGCCACGAACGCGCGTTCGAGACGCGCCATTGCGCGATCAATTTCTTGTGTCGGGGTGGCGCCGAGAGTCTTCTTCATAGCATCTAGAAGCGCATTCATGTACTCACGCCCAACTTCATTGTTGACATCAATCAAATTAACCGGGTTTCCAACCAGACCATTTACCTCACGCTTAATAGCGGCAATTCGTGCCGTTGGGTCAGCGCCAGATACAGTTGGCGCTGGGGTACTTTCTAAAGGAACTGGTGCTACCGGTTCTTCTGGAGTAGCAGCAGGCTCTGCGACTGGCTCGGCTGCAACCGCAGGTACTGGGGTTGCAATCGCTTCCGGAGGAAGTGAGATTGGTTCACTGAGGGTAGTTGTAACCGGAGTTGCGTCAGGGACTGGCGATAGGTTAATTGGCTCAGCTACTCTATCAGGTACCGGAGGCACGTCTGTAACAACAGGCCCTGGCGTACTGACTGGTGCTGGCGTTGCCACCGGTGCCGGTGTAGCCACATCAGCTACAGCTCCGGGTGCAGTACTGAAATTCTTCGGGGCGAACTGCGGAGCGTGTCGTGAAAAACCAATCACCAGTGCGACCGGCTTGCGCGGTACCTGCACTGGACTAGCACCGGTACTGGTACGGAGCTCAGCTTTAGCTGCAGCACTCGTCGCAATTGTAAAGCCGTGTGTCTTGAACGTAGCAATCATGGCTGCATCAACCGGAACAGGGGTACCGAACCGGGTACTGAACACTAGGTCGCGAAGGTAGTTCTTTATTTCAAGCGGAAGCGCACTCAAATGGATGTGCCGGAGGAGCGCGAGCACATCGTGCTCATCAGCCATATTAAAAACAGTCTCTGTAAGCACAGATGAAGAACCGCCTGAAGAACCTCCTGTCGACATCGACATATCAACGCTAGTATAGCACCACCGTGTCACCTCAATTACCCACAGCGAGCGTTGATACAGTGGATAACGTCGCTACTTTGTTGGCTGCAGTTGCGCTATGTACGCTTCAACAAATCCTTCTTGCTCTTCACGCAAATAATTTTTAAATTGCGGGTACGCCCGCTCAACGTATTCGATAACACAAATGAATGAGTCACAGCTTTCAAGTGCGTGGTTGAGTGCAAAGATTTGGTCATCAGTAAGGTTCTGAATTAAGCGGACCATCGCCCCATCAAAGACCACCTTACCGATGCGCTCCATCAGCACCTGACGACTCTTCGGTGTCGTGTACGACTCCATGCCGAGCGCTTTCAGTTGTTCTGTTGTAAGTTGTAGTGACATAGATTTAGGCTAAATTGCGATCACGCTTAATCTCATTGAGTAAATCGACTAAGACTTGGGTCTTTATCACTTCTCCGGGGAAAATAAGATTTGGGTTACCGCTGCGAAGACCTAAATCACGCATACGTTCCGGGCTGTACTTCAAAGCAGTTATCATATCGTTCAAGACAAGACTCTTCTGTAGCTCAGTCAGCCCCTGAAGTGGCGCGAGTGGTTCACGGTCTTCAACATCACCTTCTGCAAAATCCCAGAGGTTATCACTGGCCATCACGGTGTAATCTGGAGCACGCTCTCCTTCAGCTGCCACTCTGTCGGTGATATCAGTAATCGTGGGCACGCTATCGTTAGTCGAAGGTGATTCCGTAGCAGCATCGCCTGATGGCCACTTACCTTCGATTGGCTTTACCTCTGGCTTGATGGTGATTATTGGCTCGAGCACATCACTCGGTGCTGCGGGAGCAGCGGTTTCGAGTGGACTCTTGCCGCTGGTGACACTCTTCTTATCAGCATCATCACCTCCAAAGAGGCCGAGCAAGACGCCCCCAATTGCAAGCGCGCCAAATCCGGCAAACCAACGTCGAGCCTTCGTATCGCGCTTTTGATCAATTTCTTTTTGCGCTACTCCCGGAAGCTTTTCTTTGAGTACGCGTGCCGCCGCACCTTCACGAACACGCATGAGTTCTGATAGCACGAGGGGCGCCATGACTTCGCTTTTAACTTCTGCTTCTGGCACTGTCTCTTGTTTCGTTGGCGTGAAGTCCCTACTGATACGAGCGGGAAGCGCAATCGATTCTGCAAGGCGACGAAGCTCAGTTGCTTCTGCTTCAGTTAACCCTGACTCTGGTATGTAGCCAAGAATTTTAAATATACTCTCAAAGGCTTGCTTCTTTTGCAGCGTGTCGGCATCGGTACTTTTTTCAGCTGCTCGCTTGAACGGTTGCCACTCGAGATTGAGTGCGTCACGAAAGGCACGAACGGCAAATGGCCCATCGGCTGCCCTTGGTACCGGCAGTCCAAGTAGTTTTTTGGGCGCTGTAGCTTCCATTTGGTTCAGTGCGTACTCAACGTCAGCCAACTGCGAACGAAATGCCTGCACCTCTTCTGGACGCATCACGTTAGGAGAAGCCATAGCTGACGCAAGTCGCGTCTCAAGGGTCTGAAGTTTTTGCTTTACGCTCATTATGCGATCACCTTCGGTACCAGCCAAAATAGAGTTACGGTAGCTAGCAGTTTCAGCAATTTTTTCATCGAGCTTTTCGCGGGCTGCTTTGACCGCTGCTTCGACTGACTGTTGTGGTGAGACGTCGGCCCCAGCTTCGCGTGCCATTACTTTGTAGTCTGGCTCTGGGAGAAGGTCATCGAGGTTAGGTTCAACAAACTCAGTCTGCTCGGGAGCAGCCACCGCAACGTCTTCATCGGTACCTTGCACATCAGTATCGGTCGCACCTTCTTCTTTAGTAATTGGAAAATCTTTGCGCAATGCCCACAGGTGTCCGGCGAGTGAACTGCGTAACGCAGCAATTTCTGCACGCTTTTGCTCAACGTCTCGCTCTTCGAGGATAGCGCGCAAGCGATTCTTTATCTTCGTAATCTCACTACGCGCTGCAGCGTAATCGTCTGAGTCGAGCTTGGCTTCTTTATGCGTGAGGTCGTTTCGTTCACGGCGCTTTTTCGTAAGCGCAATTAATCGGTCTGCCTGCGCCATGAGTGATGCAACAGAGCGCTCTTCAGCGCCTTCAGCCGAAGACGCCTCCGAAGCTGCTGGAGTATCTTGCACTTCTGCTGGGACAGCAATTTTTGGTGACTCAGAACTCATAGATGATGCATCAATTGTACCTGCTTCCCTTGCTGTGGCGACACCGTTGTCCCCGCTGGCGGACGTTTCAGACACGGCGTTTTGCTGACGGAGCAGTGCGCTACGGATGTCATTAGCAACCAAAAACTCAGCACGCGCTTCATAGTCTGACGTAGCCAATTTTTCTTGGTCTTCCATGGCCTCATACACCTGGTTAGAGATAGTCCCCTTTGGTTGTATCATGGCAGTATTGGGTACGGACAGCACTTCCACTGGAGGGGCCACTACCGCTGGTTCGGGCTCGTTACGCACCGTCATCACTTCAGCTGGCTTTAGTTTGGTTGCTGTAAAGAACCGTGCGGTGGCGGTAGAGAGGAGTCGTGAACGCAGTGACATTTCTTCTTGGGCTTGCTCCGCTTTTGGTACTGGTACCTCTTCGTAGGCAGCAAGCTTATTGATGACCGGTGACAGTTCACCCGAAAAGAGTGCATGAATATCTCGTTCACTCATGCCCGCTTTAGTGAGGACTTCGCGCAGCTGGCGACAGAGGACTTCAACAGACTTGATGCGCTTGTTTTCGTACAGAAAGTCGTACTGCTTTAGCGCGAACAGTTGCCGATGGAGCGCGTCGAGTTTCTCAGGTGAGTAGGTGTAGGTATTCGTGAGACCGCTGCGAGAGCGCTCGATGGAATCAGCATCAAACTTGGTATCAGCTTTGGTGAGTACTGCACCACCTAATTTTTCCCAAGCAGCAGTATCGAGCATATCGTCATTTGAAAAAGCCTCAGGCGCACTGACGTCTTGCTTGAATTTTTCAAATGACTCACTCATAGGTAGCTACATCATACCAAACCTTCCGGTTCAGAGAGAGGTTTCTTTTGATAACGTTCAGCGATTTCAGCCTCGACTTCTGCGCGTGGGCGGCCGTACTTCTGGTAGCTCTTCTCAATAATACGTTCTGCTCGCTCACGAGAGGTCTGTGGCGGCGGTACCGTCTTCACACTAAATGGCTTCGTTGGGGTACCATCGGCGAGGACACGTAGGTAGGCGTTTCGATTTGGTACGTTCATGAGGTCATGCGCATCAAACACCGGCTTAAACTGGGTTTCGAGGATTGGCGCATCTTCGGCACCGACACGGAACGCAGCAACCGAACCAACGTTACCGAAAACGGCATTTTTTATGTCTTCATCGAGCTGAGCGATGAACTGGTGCGCCACCGTAAGGCCGAGCTTGTACTTACGGGCTTCAGACAGGATAGCGCTAATGGAGTTAGTCGAGATGTTCTGGAACTCGTCCATGTGAAGGTAGAAGTCAGGGAAACTGCGCGTGACGTCGTCAACCCGAGAGAGCGCTGCCATAAGAATCTTCCCCACCATAATCATACCGATGAGGTTCGCGTTGATTTCACCTAAGCGTCCTTTTGAAAGATTGACCAAAAGAATTTTCTTGGTGTCCATCACCTGACGGAAATCGAAGGCTGACTTCTGCTGCCCAATAATTGGTCGCATGTAGTCGTTCGCGGTGAACACATCAAACTTCGACGTGATGTACGGCACAATGTTCTCAAGGGCGGCGTCCCCACCGGCTTTGGTGGCAATCTCTTTCCAGAACTGCACCACCACTGGGTTCTTAGCTTTCTCAAGCTTGAGCCTCCGGTACTTGGCGTCGGCCATCACGCGACTGATGTCCATCAGGGTTGAGCCACTCTCAGGGTCTTCAAGGACGAGCATGGTGGCGTTGCGGAAGTACTGCTCAAACATTGGACCCATACTCTCCGGCACTTTACCGTAAAGCTTCTGGAAAATGGAAAAGAGCTCGTTGACGACGAAGGTTTTTTGCTCAGGCTTCGATTCGTCAAACTCGAGCATATTGAAACCAATCGCACGATCGAGCCGCGACGGATCAAAGTAAATGACGTCGTCTTCACGCTCTGGTGGAATAGCCCCCAAGATATCTTCGATGTCGGTACCATGTGGGTCAATCATGCAGACGCCGTAGCCAGCGAAGATATCTTGCATAATCATGTTCTTCATCAGCGTTGTCTTACCTGTACCAGTCTGCCCAATGATGTAGAAGTGGCGAAGACGGTCTTCAGGTGTGATATACACATCACGCTTCGCACCTCGATGATCGTTGACCCCTAAGAGCGTCCCCTTCGTTGGAATCTCACTTGGTGCCGCAGCGGTCTTGGCACCCGCTTGCTTAAACTCTGGCGAAGACTCAACACCATTCCCCGGGAAGTGCATCAGGGTAGCCAGCTCACGCATGGAGAGCGGGAGGGTTTCACTCGCGATAAACTCACGGAACGAGAACTGACGAATTGCTGTGGCTAACGCCTTGCCTGTTACCTGGCGAAACGAGATGCGATTGGCGCGCGTATCTTCAAACTGATTAAACGTAGCTTCAATCTCAGCGCGAATCTGCGCCGTGCGATGTTCGCTCAAGGCAGACACAGCAACACGGATATTGGTTTCAACAATAGGTGAGGCCAGCTTGGTACTAAAAACCTCAAGGGCATCTTGATCGATGTCGGGCGTTTGGAATTCGTGTTCCGCCTTCTTCTTGGTACCTATGACCATTTCTTTAAAGCTGGCGTAAAACTCACCGGTCAGCGAACTACGAGAAATTGACTCGCTTACTTTCATGCCACCGCGGACACGCTTAATGATTTCTTGGTAGGTACCGAGGTACTTTTGCGGTGCACTCTTGATAATAATCTGGAGTGCTGCCCCACCACCTTCGCGCTCAATTTTAGAGAAAGCATTGAGCAAGACCGCGAGTGGATCACTGTTAAATGTATCAGCTGGCCGCAGCGGATAAATCGGATGCTTTTTGAGTGTTGCTACCGCCACCTGCGAGACGCCGCCTTCGACGAAAATGTTGTAGTCGTGCTTTTGCTCAGTGAGAACAGCGTTTGGGTAGAGCGAGAGAAGCTGCTTTTGAAAGAGGTCGACGTACTGCATAGGCACAGCCACGTAGAACACGATATGATCACTCCCTTCGGGGTTAGCTACCTCGATGGCGTAGTGCTCACGGCTGTTGTGCGAACCGACGCTCTGCATACCCGCATAAAACTGCTCCATAATGCCAAAGAGCTCAATGAGTTGATGCTCCTTTCCACCACCCGTTTGCTCACTCGCTTCAGGGAGTGTCACCTCAAACAGTGTCATATGGAGTATCTGCCATGGCGGGACCCCTTCTTTTAGGTCTTGCACTTCTACTCCCGACTTGATGAGCTCAATGAGACGTCGGTGTACTTCGTCAGTCGTGAACGCACTACCGCTACGCTCAAGGACGGTCAGTGCATTATGTATGCCTTTTTCTGTGGCAATCTGCATGATGTCTTCAATGGGATTGTGCGAGACTTGGAGCAATTCAGCCTGTGCCACCACGTCTTCTTTTGGCATTTGCTGTTCCTTGGCCAAGACAACGTTCGGCGTAAACTTGCCGTACTCAAAAAGCTGCCGCTTCGCAACTGACTCAAGCTCAGTATGATCAGCCTCTGGTGCACGCACCAAGAGCTCGCGTTCTTTTTGCGCTATTTGCGCACGCAAAAAAGCGATCTCCTCTTCCGGGGTTTGAAACTGCTTCGGTATCCGCTCCATGTTCCCTCTATTATAGGTTGAAATAGCTGGAATGAGTGCCTATGTGCGTGGACAAGAAATTCATTGGACACGTTTCGAAGCCTACGGCACCGGACACGTACATACTCCAATTACTCTACAAATTGCATTTGCTGTTCTGGGGTAAGCGTACTCCAATTATTTGCCATTTCGTTAAGTGCATCATCAACGGTCTCGCCTGACTTGAGGCTCACAAAAACGACTGGACCACTTCCCAATCTAATCCATAAACATAGGTTAGGATCATCCATTTTAGGTTCTTCGGATGAATCGAACTTGGAACCAACACCGACGGGTTGGTACAAAAAGCTACCAATACGCTGGTTTTGCAAACGTCCATAATGGTGAGCACCGGCGCCTATCGCATCGAAGGCAGCCTTATCAGTCCTAAGCGCGACCCGATCACCGTATTTGGTAGTGAAGAATTCAATTTTCGGTCCTGACTCGGTGGCATTGTTGAAAGATTCATTTGGCATATAGCTGTAATTACAATTTGACGTTTAGCTACAGTATACACCTACACCAAAGTGACCCTGAGCAACTATGGGAGTAATCCAATAGGTATCGGAGCACGCACCAATGAGCGAGCAATCGATACGGTAGACAGCATGCGCTTAGTATATGCGCTGCGAAGTGCGAAGTGGTAATTTGGTAGGAGATGCGAGGCGTACAAGTAAAAGAATGCGAGGCGTACTCAATGCTTCCTACAGAAGCTGTTCAGGTTGTCGCTCATTTTAACAAATGAGCGACAACCTCTTGCGAAAGTCTCCCAGACTTTCTCACGATGAGTATTATTTTGCGCAGTGCAGCAAAGCAGATGCTGCCAAGTTACCGCTTCGCTAAGATGGTTCGCTTGTAGGTGTCTAGATGTTCCAGCGCTACCCCCGTCCCCTTTACCACGCAAAAGAGTGCCTGATCAGCCACTTGGGCTTTCACCCCAGTGCGACGACGGACAAGCTCAGCGAAGTTGCGGAGTTGGCTCGTGCCCCCCGTCATAATAATGCCGCCATCGATAATATCGGACGCGAGCTCAGGTGGCGTCTCTTGAAACACATCTTTAATCGCCTTAATCATTTCGCGCAGCTCGCGGGAAATAGCGCGGACGATTTCGTTGGTCTTGACCTCAGTGGTTCGTGGCAAGCCTGTCAAAAGGTCTCGACCCTTAATACTCGTCGTTAATTCCTCCCCTACCGGCAACGCCGAACCGATCATAATCTTGAGTTCCTCAGCTGTTTTTTCACCAATCGCGAGGTTACGGGTCTTTTTAATGTGGTCGATGATAGCGGCATCGATGCGGTTACCGGCACACTTCACGGAGTTAGAAGCTACAATGCCACCGAGCGCGATTACCGCTACGTCGATGGTGCCACCACCAATATCGACAATCATGTGCCCCTGCGCTTCATAAATAGGTACACCTGCGCCAATCGCAGCCAAGATCGGCTCCTTCACAACGTAGGCATTACGCGCGCCGGCCTTCGTGGCTGCTTCAACTACCGCACGTTTTTCGGTTGAGGTAACGCCCGCCGGAACTGAGATCATCACTTCTGGGCGAAACAGGTGGTATTTCCCAAGCACTTTACGGATAAAGTACCGAAGCATCGCTTCAGTCACACGATAGTCAGCAATAACACCGTCTTTCATGGGCCGGTAGGCACGGATACTATCAGGGGTGCGACCAATCATCTGCTTGGCTTCTGCACCTACCGCCAGGACCTGATTATCATTTGAAACGGCCACTACTGACGGCTCATTAAGCACAACCCCTTCACCAGGGACATACACTAACACACTCGTGGTCCCCAAATCGATCCCAATTTTCGGCGTTAAGCGAGAAAGCATGAGCACCCATAGTAATACGTTTTGGTAAAAAAGAAAGCCTTAGGCGTGGCCGAAGCAGCACTTTTCCACCCGAAATATTTTAACTATATAGCAGATATGCTATATTGAAAAACATATGGAATCAATTGGACACCGCATCGCGCGCGTACGCGAACAATCCCAGCTTACCCAATCACAGCTCGCAACAGCACTCGGGACCACCCAGAGCGCAGTGGCGCGCCTTGAAAGTGGGACCCAGAACATTTCGGCTGACATGATTAAGAAGATTAGTAAGGCACTCAAGAAGAACATCCTCACCTACACCGCTGGTTCGATGAACCTAGCGATTGCTGGACAAAAGAAACTTTCGGGCACAATTGAAACTAATACTTCAAAGAACGGTGCAGTTGGGCTCCTCTGCGCAGCCCTCTTAAACAAAGGCACTACGACACTCATCAATGTCCCAAAGATTGAAGAAGTGTACCGACTCCTTGAGGTGCTCGAAAGTATCGACGTGAAAGCGTCATGGGAAGGCAATAAGCTTGTGTTGGTACCGCCAAAGAAGTTCAATCTAAAAAAGATTGACGTAGCAGCAGCGAGACGTACACGCAGTATTGTGATGTTTATTGGTCCCCTCATGCACCACCTGGAGAAGTTCTCCCTTCCCCAATCAGGTGGATGCAAGCTTGGCAGCCGTACCGTGCAGCCACACTTCTTTGCCCTTGAGCACTTCGGCGTCCACATCGACACTACCGAAACAGCCTACGACGTAACCGTCACTCCAAAAAAGCCAAGTGAAATAATCCTCTACGAATCTGGCGACACGGTAACCGAAAACGCACTCATGGCAGCTGCCCTCACCCCTTCGACGACTGTGATCAAGTACGCTAGTGCCAATTACATGGTGCAAGAGCTTTGCCACTTCCTTGAGCTCTTTGGCGTTGTGATTGAAGGCATCGGTACAACCACCCTCACCATCACCGGTGTACCCCAGATGAAGCAAGACATTGCCTACACGCTCGCTGAAGACCCAACTGACAGTATGTTCTTCATTGCTGCTGCAATTGTGACCAATTCAGCCCTCACGATTACACGCGCCCCGATTGACTTCCTTGAACTCGAACTGTTAAAGCTCGAGAAGATGGGCCTGAAGTACACCAAGAGTAAGCCGTACACGAGCCACAACGGTAAGACACGGTTGGTTGATCTCACAATTAAGCCTTCGAAGCTCACCGCCCTTCATGAAAAAGTGTACGCCCGCCCCTACCCTGGCCTCAATATCGACAACCTCCCCTTCTTCGCTGTGATTGCCACGCAAGCGACGGGTCAAACCCTCATCCATGACTGGGTGTACGAAAAACGCGCTATTTACTTTACGGAACTCGATAAATTAGGAGCCGACACAGTCCTCGCTGACCCGCACCGTATCTACATCAACGGGCCGACGCCACTGCGTGCGAATGAACTCATCTGTCCTCCGGCACTGCGCCCAGCCACCATCCTCCTTATTGCTATGCTCGGCGCGAAAGGCAACTCGGTGCTCCGCAACATCTACTCAATCAACCGCGGCTACGAGAACCTCGTTAATCGCCTGCATGGACTTGGCGCCGAGATTAAATACCTGGAAGAATTCTAAAAACACTCAAATGAGCGACTTCGTAAATCGCTCATTTATTACATTGAATGCGTTTAAGAAAGATGTATAAGAAAATGGCCTGAGCATTGCTCAGGCCATTTGTATCTGATCACTTTATATATAAACCTTACCTTGGTACAAACAAACTGAAAGCTCTTTCTTGCCTGCCCTGGATGATGAAGGAATTGATTGTTGCTCTTTCAAAACTGAAATACCTGGCATTTGTGCCAGCACTGCATGCATATACGCAAGTGTTGCAATGTTTGGCCGCGACCAAGATGAGGAACCAGCTTGCCATTGAAGCCAATGTGGCCGGACACCACTAAACGTTTCGTAGCTAGAGCGACGTAGCACGAGCCACTCTGTAGCAGGTACGACAAAATGTTTTACATCATCAAACCAAGACTGATCAATCAACTCTTTCCAAGTAAGCATGAAGAGTTTTCGGTCAACAGCATGGATCCGAAAGAGGTTCATTTCTTTCGGTGGACCTGCAATTACCACAAAGTCTCTACTCTGATATCCCCGACGAAACATTTCAGGTTCAGGCAGCCGCTCAAGGAGCTTTTGAAGCTGACCATCGTTTGAACGATAATCAACCCCCAGTACAGTCGTCACTTGAGCGGCATCAATGAATTGAGAACCGAGACCAACCCGCAATTCGTATTCACGCACCAACAAGTCTGACATTGCGTTCATGCACCCCTCCTGAGCTAATTCAAGTCTGCCACCAAAGTACATCGCCATTATGTCTCTGTCAATAAAACTAAAGACTAAGATGAGCGGTTTACGAAATCGCACAGTATTGACATTGATATATATCTGTAACATTATGTTTGAAGTAGACACATAGCTCACGAGGAAGCGGTATGGGGCCTAAAACAAGCTTCGACTTTCGGATTATTGAATTGTTGGTTATCAAGCTCCTTGGAGAAGAAGCCTACGGTGACAAAATTGCCGAAACAATAACTCTGTACCGAAATCGGACGTGCTCCCCTGATCAGGTATACGTTTCACTTAAGCGATTGGTTGAGCAAGAGCTGATTTATGTTGACTCCGTGATTCGCACCAAAAAGCGTGGCCGACCGATGGTGGTGTATGCCCTGACTCGACTTGGATCTACATCACTCGAGGAAAGTTTGTCAAATATTGAAACCCTTGTCCGCGACATCAGTGACCGCAAGCGATTCAAAACAGAAGAGTAATATAAGCGCGTACGAGCGCTTATTTTTTATTTTTTCATTTTTCCCTTTAAATTTGCTAAAATACCCCCACCATGTACGTCATCAGTGTTATTCCCCTCAGCCGACAAGCCACACTGGACGCCCTATCGTACTACTGCAGTACGAGCTACCCACTCGGAACTGTGATTGAAGTACCGTTGCGTAAAAAAACTATTTCGGCGCTCGTGATAGCGGTTGAACCGGTTTCAGCTGCCAAGACGGCGCTTAAAACCGCTACCTTTAGTCTACGCAAGCTCGCAACGCAAGTGAACCCTCCTTCCTTGCCGCAAAACGTTATCAAAACAGCCGAGAAGCTCACCACGACCAATCCAGCTACGCTCGGGAGTATCCTCTACTCAATTCTCCCGCCCGACATCAGGAGCGGTAGCCGTCCGTACCCCTTCACCAAGAGCTACGAAAACGAGTTTGACGCGACACCAACTGTCCTTACCGATACGCGCCAAAATCGCTTCATGGCGTACCGCAGCCTCATCCGCCAAGCGTTTGCGCACCGTGGATCAGTCCTCTTTGTTGTACCCACTTCAGCGGCAGTGCGTAATGCGCGTGTACTCCTTGAGACCGGGATTGAAAAGCGCATTGTCACCTTCTCAAGTACCCACACTAAGAAACAAATTGACGCATCCTACGAAGCCTTCACCGACTTCAGCAGTGCCAAGCTCATTATTACTACCCCCAACTTCGCACTCCTGGACCGACACGACATCACGACCATCATTATTGAGGAGTCTGGTTCGCAGCACTATAAAACGCGCACGAGGCCCTACCTCGATGCGCGCGACATGCTCATGACCTACGCCACCGTCACCAAGCGCACATTGCTTTTTGGTGATATCTTGCCACGTACCGAAGAAGAAGCCTGGCGCCGGGAGGAACGGTACCAGACTCACGAAGAGCACCCGCACCGACTGAACTTCAGTAGTTCATGTACGATTGCTGCTCACCAACCATCGGTAGAGAAAGTGATTCCGATTTTTACACCCGAACTGGTCGATGCCATTACGCGCACGACCGTTAATAAGGGGCGCAGTTTTCTCCTCTCAGCACGGCGAGGCTTGGCACCATTGGTGCTCTGTATTGACTGCGGGCATGTGTTTCGCTGCCCTGACTCAGGTGCACCGTACACCCTGTTCTCTACCAATAAGAATGGTGTTGAGGAGCGATGGTTTTATTCCACGCCTACCGGACAAAAAGTTCGCGCTTCGGACACCTGCCCAGACTGTGGCTCATGGCGCCTGCGCGAACAAGGAATTGGTATCCAGCAGGTAGTGGCACACGCCCGCAAGCTCTTTCCCAAGAACCCACTCTTCGTATTTGACCACACCACTGCCACCACACACCTGAAGGCCAAGAAAATAGCCGAACAGTTCTATGCGAGCAAGGGTGGGATTTTGATTGGTACCAATATGGCCCTTCCCTACCTCACCGAAGACATTGAATTGACTGGTGTGATTTCATACGAAGCAATGCGCACCATGCCGACGTGGCGCGCAGAGGAGACAGTTCTTGCCACCCTCTTAGCACTGCGTGAACAGACCTCCCACGAGTGTCTCATTCAGACACGCAGTGAGACCGACCCACTCTTGAAGCATTTTGAGCGTGGCCTCATCGATGAGTTCTACGATGAAGAAATCGGTATGCGCCAAGTCTTAAACTACCCTCCGTTTGCGCAGTTTGTGCTGCTAACCTGGCAAGGCGATAAGGTAGCTATCAAAGCGCTCGAGGAACAAATCACGACACTCCTCGCGAAGTACGACCCTCAGTGCTACAGCACGCCCCTCCCTGGAGCCAAACTCACGCGCCACGCACTCATTCGAGTAAGTCACAAAGACTGGCCAGATCAAAAACTCATGGACAAGCTCCGCAGCTTACCCCCAATGATCCGTATCGAAGTCGGCCCCGAGCGAATTATTTAAATACACGACACCATAACTCCGCACATCCTACAGGAGACATCGGATGTCCCCTGTTAAGGGTCTCCTATTGAAGGCAGTGATTATTTCTGCGTTTTTTGCTATAGTGCCCTGTATATGGCCAAGCTCGTACCAGAAAACCACCCCGCCCTTCACACCATTGCCGAGGAAATTACGGCTGAGGAAATAGAAAGTGGCGAAGTGGCGAAGCTCATAAAAGACATGAAAGCAGCGCTGAAAACCTACAGCGTAGACGGCTTTATTGCGGTTGCAATTGCCGCGCCACAAATTGGTATCAGTAAGCGACTCTTTATCGTGGAAGACCAAAGCAAGGACCGTGACTCACTCCCCTCGTTTGTAGCAATTAACCCCCGGATTGTGAAAGCTTCTAAGAAGACGCATCTGGTAGGTGAAGGCTGCCTCTCGGTCCCTGACCGATACGGTGAAGTGCTTCGCCACACCAACGTCACCATGCGCGCATTAGACGAGCACGGCAAAGAGTACGACCGCGGCGCTGGCGGGCTCTTAGCACAAATCTTCCAGCACGAAATCGACCACCTCGACGGTATTCTCTTCACCGACCGCGCTGAGTACGTATACACCAAAGAAGAGATGGATAAGGCTCGCTTGCGCGAAGCTAAAAAATAACGCATGAGTACCCCACTTCGGTTTGCATATTTTGGTGGCGAGCCACTTGGTGTTCCTGTCCTTGAAGAATTGAAGGCTGCTGGACTCATGCCGTCACTAATTGTTTGTAACCCTGACCGTCCTGCCGGCCGGAGTCTTGAACTCACCCCACCGCACGTCAAAGTATGGGCAACGGAACACAACATTCCAGTGTTTCAACCAGACTCACTCAAAGACCGCAATGAACTCACCCTTCTCACTGAAGGAAACTTCGATCTGTTTGTGGTGGTGGCATATAACCGCATTCTTCCCGAATGGCTCCTCGAGCTTCCGACGCACAAGACCATCAACCTCCACCCTTCTCTCTTGCCTCAATACCGAGGTGCGAGTCCAATCCGGACCGCCATCCTCGACGATAACAGAGCAGCCGTGGGCGTATCGGTCATGCTCATGGACAAAGAAATGGACCATGGGCCGATTTTGGCGCAAGCAGCTATGCCGCTCACACCTGAGCAGTGGCCGATAGACGGCGTTATCCTCGATGCTATTTTGAGTGAAGCCGGCGGCCGACTTTTGGCGGAAACTATTCCAGCCTGGGTTGCTGGTACCATAACTCCCAGCGAACAAACGCACGCTGAAGCGACGTACTGTGGCAAAATAACCCGGGCCGAAGGCGAGCTCTTCATTAACCCCCACCGACTACCCGAAGGCGAGACGGCGTACCAGGCACTCTTAAAAATCCGCGCGTTTGCAGGTTGGCCAGGTACCTTTTTTATGCACGAGAGTAAGCGTGTCAAAATAATTGACGCCTCGCTTACGCCAAGTGGGACACTCGATATTCACACCGTCGTGCCCGAAGGCAAGAAGGTGCAGTCGTTTGCGCAGTACCTCGCCAGTATTGCTACTTAGCTCACAAAGAGCTCCATGTAGAAACGCTCATGGGCATGCCGTCGCAAGTGCTCGATCGTTGCAGTATCGGGCACGTACGCGCGACTGAGTGTCCGGTGGAGTTCGCGCTCGGCAGTGCGCACCGCCTTAAAAAAGGTGTGCTCCATACCTACCGCGTAGTATGTCTGCTCGGGTGTATGAAGGCGAACCATCACACACACCACTTTCGATGCGAGTGGACGTGCAATCTCCCGAATGAGCACATCACACCGGGCAGCTTCAGGGGTACTGGTTAAACGGAGGAGTGAACCAATGTGGTGATTGATTTGATACTCCTTAAGGGGTGTAAGCGCTACGTCAATTACCTGCAGATTGATGTCTACCATAGTAATGTGACCTACTTAGGCTGGCTAATAAAACGTGCCAAGCGGAGGGATGACTGCGACATGAACTGACCGTTCGACGCGTTGTCAATTAAGTATGTACCTCTTTTTACTATTTGCAAGATGGTCGCACACCGCTGACACAGCCATGCCGTTTCACCTCGCTTCATATTACCAAGCACAAAAAACCCGAGGCATGGCCTCGGGTTTTTTAAGCGGAGCTATGTACCAAAGCGGAGCATATCTTTAATCGCGCGTCCGCCTCGCTTCATGAGGGTGTCACGCTTCTTTCCGGTGCGGTTCATTTCAGTATCGAGCTCACTACGGACCTTATCAATTGCTTTTTCAAAACTCTCCTCGGTGGCATCGGCACGAAAGAATTGACCATCACGGTAGAGGTTAACTTCAACACGGTAGATGCGTCCACTGTGGTGAAGTCCAACTTTCTCAAACTCGACTTCGCACTTGAGGTCGGTCGCTGTACCTATGTAGCGCTCGAGGCTCTTAAACTTTTGTAGAACGAGGTCTTGGAGCTTTCCCTCGAGGACCGTGTTCGTTGCTTTAAACTGAATCGTTGGAAATGCCATAGTATGTGTTACACATTAACTCATAACTTCGGTGGGCTTCCGGTTTTTTGTATACGACCACAGGGGTCATACACCTACTACTCAAGGTTGACGGTATAGGTTTTATGGGGAGCATGGTGGCCAGCGATGAGGCGGATTTTGCTCGACTCTACTTCAAAGTATTCGGCCAGGAGTTGCTTCACGCGTCGGTTTGCCATGTTCTCTTCAGCCGCCTCTTTAATCGCAATGGAGAACACAGTGTCATTCACCACGCTCATTGATTCTTTACGAACGCCCGTTTTCACCTTTACCTTCACCTGCATACACTACCCTTCGCAGGAGATACAGGTTGATCCACCAACATGCACCCGAGGGCGCACCGCAGAGGCCACCGATGTGCCGTACGTCTTCTGGAGATAGGCCACAATGTCGTCTGACTCATACATTGCTACGCCGTGTGCTTCATCTACCAAGTACGGAACCACACGCTTGCCGCCAAGAGCTTCAAGTTCATCGGCAAACTCGGGATTTTCGCTAATATCCTTATTTTCAAATTCCACTTCAAGGCGCTCTAAAACTGCTACGACGCGCCGGCAAAATGGACAGGTTGCTTTGCTATACAATGTCACCATAGTGGGTACCTTATACTGCTAATACCTTCAGTATACACCTTTCACAACAGTCCTCTACTGTTTATAACTTTTCAGCCACGTCGACCTAGAGAAAACGGTACAGTAGGTAGGCTGTCCCGAAAACTATCAAAAAAATGAGGCCAAGTAAGCGGTATCCCTGCTGCATTAGGCCCTAGTATACACCGGTTTGGCAAGGCCCATACTGCTACGACGCAGCACTCGGTGGTACAATATTCCTCATGAAAGAATCACATTTCCGAAGCATTATGAAAGGGGTGACGTGGCGCATTATTGCCTCAGCCACAACAATGACCGTGGTGTACGTTATTACCGGTAGTCTCGAACTCATGGCGAGTGTGGGAGTTATCGATATTACCGCGAAGGTCTTTTTCTACTACATGCACGAACGGGTGTGGGGACGTGTGAAGTGGGGTACGTTAGGAATCGAACCGAAGCTGGATTAGAGAGATAGAAACGGCCGGAGATTCACTCCGGCCGTTTTTTATTTCTGGCAAGACGGACAGTAGTGAGTCCCCCTTCCTGCCACGCGGGTTTTCACAATGGTTGTACCACAGCGGGGGCATGGCGCACCCTGTTTCCCAAACACCATAAGGTACTCGGTGAAGTTACCCGCATGGCCGTCGGTATCAGCGAAGCTCTGGAAGGTGGTGCCACCAACGGTAATAGACTCCTGCATCACATCACGAGCTGCATGACGAAGTGCCAGGGCTTCTTTTTTTGTAAGCTTGCTCGCGCTGCGTGTAGGCCGTACACCTGCTCGCCAGAGTGCTTCATCGACGTAAATATTACCGAGGCCTGCGACAAACGATTGATCGAGCATGGCTGCTTTAATCGGCGTATTGCGCTTCTTGAGCTTCGCCACAAACCACGCATCATCGAACCCTTCGTCGATAAGCTCAGGACCAAAACCTTGGCGTGCAATCGCCACCGTTGCCGCATCAGCGAGCTTCGTGTAGCCAAAGAGGCGCATGTCGTTGAAATAGAGCACAGTACCGCCCTCAAAGTGGTAGGCGACGCGGGTATGTCGACCAGGAAGTTCACGCACATCAGCCGCCGTCATTGAGTGTCCGCCACCCGCTACACCCCCTTCCACCACCACAAAGAACTGCCCAGTCATCTTGAGGTGCGCCAAGAGAAAAAGGTTAGCTTCACCAATAAACGAAAAGATCATTAACTTCCCAATACGGTCAATGTCAGCAATGGTTTTACCTACCAACCGGTCTTCGATGCTTTCATCGTGTTCCACTGACTTACTATGAAATACCTCCACCGCGCGGATGGTTTTTCCAACTACGCCACGCCGCAGCTGTAGGCGAACTGTCTCTACTTCAGGAAGTTCTGGCATAGGGCTACTCTACCTTAGGTGTTGAGGTACTGCTCACTATACTTCACCATTGCCTTCTCGATTATCTTAAGACCCTTCCCCTTCTCAGTTGGTGCGTAATAGCTCGTATCCCGCTTCTCGATGAGTCCCTTTTCCGTAAGTGCTTGCAAGCGAAGCGTTAGGGTACGGGTGGAGATATTACCGAGCCACGCTTCCAGCTCACAGAAACGCTTTGGGCTTTCGGTTAAGGCGCGCATGATGAGCATTGTCCAGGTATCACTGAGAAGCTCCGCCACTTCGCGGATTGGACAAACATGCTTGCCATCTGTGTGCTCCATATACCGGCACTATAGCAAACCTTCTTCTACTTTACAATGTAAAGTAGGTGTGGCCGAACTACCCTATTCACTTTACTTTGTAAAGTACCTGGCACACAATACAGGGGCTTAGTAAAATAATTTTGTACCTATGTTGCACATCAAAGTAATTGTTGGCAGTACACGACCAGGCCGATTTAGTGAGAAGGTATTGCCGTGGCTCCACACTGAACTCGCAAAGCACACTGACCTTCAGGTAGAAGTGCTTGACCTTAAGGATCACCCGCTCCCCTTCTTCGATTCACCAATGAGTCCAGCCTACGTCGAAAATGGCGACTACGGGAACGATGCAATTAACGCCTGGGGCAAGAAAATTGCTGAGGCTGATGCCTTTATCATGATTAGCCCTGAGTATAACCACGGCACCTCAGGCATTCTCAAGAATGCCCTCGACGTGGTCTACCGCGAGTGGAACAACAAGCCAGTTGGCTTCATCTCATACGGTAGTGCTGGTGGCGCCCGTGCAGTTGAGCAGCTCCGCCAAGTAGCTGTTGAACTCCAGATGGCGTCAACCCGTAATGCCGTCCACATTCAAGCTCCGTGGTTACTCTCAAACGAAGACGGCAGTCTCAAGGATGGTGTACTCGATCCGTACACACAGAGCCTTGGTAACATGCTCACCCAACTTACCTGGTGGGGCGAAGCACTTAAGGCAGCGCGAAACGCCTAGCACAAAAGACCAGTCAACCATAATTGACTGGTCTTTTTCGTTCCTCCCCCACCCTCCTTGAATAAAGTCTATTTTTCTGTAGAATATGGCGACTTGGCAACAAGTAGCTGTGAGACGGACGTCCACGGTATGGCATATCGGGTAAACCCTCAGCCATACACGACATTCCTCGGTAAGAGAAATCTTGCCGAGTTCATTCAGAGAAACAATTAAAGTAAACTTTAATTTTCCTCTTCATTCCTCGGTAGCGGAGCGGTAGAGTGAGAAAGTGTTTACACACTTTCGCAAGAGGTTACCAAATATTTTGAGGCAACGAAAAATATTGATAACCTGAACAGCTTCTGTAAGAAGGTCGACTAGT
>CAYRMU010000008.1:0-28878 GCA_964425655.1 uncultured Candidatus Saccharibacteria bacterium
TGCTTACGGCCCAACGTTCGTCGTAATGCGGGACAAGGCCCCACATCAACCCAAACTTTCATTCAGGTGCGCACTATAATAGTGACTTAGGGGCAAAAAGTCAACACCGTTATCGACAGACTAGCGGATTGGGCTTGCGTCTACGGTGAGGCCGCTGATTGCAGCAAGGCCGTCAGTTCCCCACGAGAGCTCTGTCGCTGAAAGTGGCAAGGCAATACGGTCACCAGCTTCAGTTACCGGATAGACAGCATCGGCGGCTGCGCTATACACGAACGGCTTGCAAGCTTCTGCTTCAGCGGTAGGAACCTCACAGAAATAGAGGAAATTCTCGTCTGGAGAAAGACCGAACTCGAAGATTGAGTGGTGAACGCCATCCATGTCAGCATCTTTAGCGTAGGCTGAAACGAGGGTTTCAGTGCCGTCTTTGGCGTAGACCAAACCGTCTTCAGTGAGGTAGGCAACGAGATCGCTAGCCACTGGCGCCGGCGCTGGCTCCTCAACTGCGTCTACTACCGCTGCGGTCTGTGTTGGGACTGGTACGTAGACAAAGTTGACTGAATCTTCAATCTGCGTCACGCCAAAGGCGATAAAGGCTGTCGTAAAACCAATCAAGTAGGCTGAGAGCACCGTGAGTACGCGTTCATGTCGAGTTCCTTCCATAGTAACAATGTTATGTATATTAAATATACGCTTAGTATACGTCCTTAGGCTTCAGTTGTCGCAGAATTATCCCCGCCCCTTATGAGGAGCTCAACGTGCTTCATGAGCGCGGCGTCTTGCCTAGTGAGCTGCTTGTTGGTGGTTGTGGTGAGCTTTACCTTGGCCCTGGTTAAAACCACTTCTGGGTGGTGTCCATGCACCTCAGCCTGGATACCGAGCCGCGCAATGAAAACAATCGCATCGACGTGACGCTTAAAACTGATGGTCACTGTGGCTTTTGAAAAGTCAGGTGCAATCTTCCAACCAGGAAAACGCTTGAGGAGCTGCGCTTGTTCTTTCTTTTGGAGCGATTTTGGGAGCGATGCCATACTCGAAGTATTATACATCATTCATGGCCAGGCGAAGCAGGTGTGTTACCAACTCCTTGTACGAACCACCGACGGCCTCAATCGCTTTGGGGAAGAGCGAAGCCTCTGTGAGTCCCGGCAGTGTATTCACCTCAAGGAAGTAGGCGCCGTTGTTGGTCATGATGAAATCGGAGCGAGAGTAGTGTCGTAGTCCCATGGCCTTATGAATATCTCGGGCGGTCCGCAAGAGCTCATCGCGCTCACTACTCGTGAAGCGGCCAGGGCAAATCTCTTCGGTCTCACCGGTGTACTTTACGTCGACTGAAAAGAAATCAGCAGCGGCCGGAGGAACAATTTCAATAGCCGGCATCACGTAGTGCTTGTCGTTGCGGTACTGCTCAAGTACACCGACCGTCGCTTCTTTACCACGAATGCGCTCCTCAACTAGTACGGAGTCGACACGCTCGAAGATGTCAGCGAGAACGGCTGCCAGCTCAGTTCCTCCTTGCGCCATTTTGGTGTCGATGGAAGAGCCGCCAGAGACGGGCTTAATGACGTACTCAGGGCCAAAGAGCTTTTCAATACTGTTGGCAGTCTGGCGGATATCGGCTACGCCCTCACGCGAGAGGCGTAGGTGCTGCGGCATGCGTATACCCTGTGATTTTAAGAAGTCCTTAGTAAGGGCTTTGTTCATCGCAAGCGCTGAGGCGTACGGCCGACTACCGGTATAGGGCACGCCTATACGCTCCAAAATGCGCTGTACGGTGCCGTCTTCGCCGTAGGTACCATGGAGTGCAATAAAGACGACATCGACGCCCGTGAGCGCCTGTTCGGGGGTTTTAACGAAGCCACCAACCATCCATTCACCTCGCTTGGTGATGGTGATGTCGCGGACGCAGACCGGGTCGTCGTAGAGTGCAGCAATGACGCCTGCACCGGTTTTAAGCGATACATCGTACTCACTACTTGGTCCACCACGAAGGACTGCTACCTCGGTACATCTCATAGTGCATTCATCATACCACTACACCCTACGAGACTCGGCTCTTTCCATACACACCCTCAAGCAGGTCGAGGTCTTTGCCGCTCGTCGTTAATAAACTGACGTTCTTATCACGGAGCGCTTTGAGCGCCTGCACTCCTTCGCTATCACCAACTAGTGCCGCGTAGCTCTGTATCCAGGCTTCATAGTCTTTAATGAAGCAGTGTCCGCCTGCGCCACGGCCGCTTTGGTGGTGCGGGTTCATGTGACTGGCACCAATCCGCGGATCAGCAGTCATCGCTTCTTTCACGTGCTCCCAGTTACCTCCGGTGGCAGCGACGTAGTCAAAGAGCATATTCATGAACACTACTTTCGTCGCGAGGAAACAATTGCCAGCGTACTTAATAATCTCTGCTTCAGTGGCCGACACAATAGTTTGAAATGGTGCCGGTGGCAGGAGGGCCAAGACCTGCTCGGCTTTTTGTAGCGTTTCGGGGTTGTTGACGGTAATACCAATGATATTGCGCTGCGGGTTGGCAGCATCGTGCGCAGCTGTCGCCTCCACCAGGAACTCAGGGCTATGCATGACGGTAAGCTTAGGAAATTGTGCCTGCAGCACATTGGTCCGGCCTGGGAGCAGGGTCGACTTGATAACCGCCACGGTACCAGGAGCCAAGAGCGTGAGTACATTAGCGAGAATATCCATCGAAAAACCATTGGGTGTAGTGGGTGTTGGTACCGCGATAAACACATACGCGCACTCTTTGAGGAGTTCTTTGTTGGCTACGTACGGTGCTTCAAGCGCATAGCGCACCACATCGTAGCCGCGCCGCTCAAAGTCGTCTGCGTAATGGCGTCCTATCCAGCCTTGTCCTATAAATCCAATTTTCATAATTACCGTGTATAGATTAAATATCGCTTCTTACAGAGGCTGTACACCTTGTCCAATTCACCAGTTCAAACTTGTAGGATAGTCCGACTATACTACAAGTGCTGAAGTTGCTTTTACATGGCGCACAATCGCCTTTTACTACCCTGGTATTTAAGATAAAGTTACACCAACTTGGTTCGCCGCTTGGCTCTGTGGTACGTGATTGCGAAGCGGTGTGACTCGGCGTTGGCGAGGAGCACCTGGTCACCGAACTGCTCTTTGAGCTTTGCACTCGCAATCAGGCGGATTGGCTTATGGCGCTCGTCTTTCACCACCGCCACCACCGGTATCACGAGACCGAGCTTCCGAAGCACATGCTCAGCCACGTTCTTCTGCGCCGTGCTTCCGTCTACCACGAGAATCTGCGGAAACGGCCACTCCGGGTGACCAAAGCGCCGCTCTAAGACCTCTTTGAGGGCTGCCGGGTCGTTACTCCCCGTCACACTCTGAATCTTAAACTTGCGGTACTCACTCGGTCGAGCCTCCTCTCCTTCAACTACCGTCATCACACCCACCATGTCGACACCACCCATGTGTGCAATGTCGTACGCTTCGATGCGCACTCGCTTATCGTCGCGGTAGAGCTTGCGGTCGTCACGAATGAGTGCGATGTCCTGGATGTGCTGGAGCGCGTAGATTTTTCGCTTCACGATGCCAGCCAGCTCGAACTCTTCTTTAGCCGCATGCGCCATCATTTGTGCTTCGAGTTCAGCCACGAGTTCTTGCTTCTTGCCTTCAAAGAAGAGGCGAATGTGACGAATCGTCTTCATGTACTCCTCCTTGTTTTCTGCCGACGGGTAGAGACCGATCTGTCGATTGAAGTCGATTTGTCCCTTTACCACCTTACTTTTCTCGCTCCCCAAGGGCTGCTTGGTGTCATAGAACTTAAAGAGCTTACGGACAATCTTCAGGGCTTCACGAAAGAGCTGTCCACTCGGAAACGGGCCAAAATGGTAGAGGAGGTCGGTCTCTAAGTACTCTGAGGTGAGATCTTTACCACGCACCACCAGCACACGTGGCCATTCTTCGTTGGTGATGACGAGGTGGTTGTAGCTCTTGTCGTCTTTGCTGCGGGTATTGTACTTCGGCTTATGCGTGCGGATGAGGTTGGTTTCGAGGATAAGTGCTTCAAGCGTTGAGTCGGTACTGGTTACCTCTACCACTTTCGCTTCACTCACCATTTGCTCGATGAGCTCTGAGCGCTTTTCTTTAAGGTCGCTCGCGAAGTAGCTCCGTACCCGGTTCTTAAGACTCGTCGCTTTGCCGATGTAGAGAATATTTTTCTTGCTGCCCATGAAAAAATACACCCCGGGTGTATCGGGTAGCTTTTTCGAGTTGAGGTCGTCTTTAGTCATACACGTTCGTACTATAGCAAACAATAAAAGGCTGTGCATGCACAGCCTTTTTCGGTAATCAGTGGCCGAGGATTTCCTGCGCTTCTTCGACAGGGATACCGTAGTGGAGCGCCATCCGCGTGGCGAAAGCCACATTGGATTCGCCAGCGTGTGCGTGTGGGCGACACGCGAGGCGAATATCGCGCTCCAGCAACCGTGCACCTTCAGCTTCAACCATAGTCCGTGGTATATCGCGCATGGCGGTCTCCTCTTTGGTGGGGTGAACTTCTAAGCACTAAGTATACAGGCAGACCGTATGTACCGCGCCCAGTACCTGTGATTATTTCTCCTTGCTGAAGATTTTATCAAGGTAGCGCCCCGTATGTGAGGCGGTGACGCGCGCCACCTCTTCAGGAGTCCCTTTGGCGATTACCTTTCCACCCCCTGCCCCACCTTCAGGGCCAATGTCGATAACGTAGTCGGCACTCTTTACGAGGTCGAGGTTGTGCTCAATGACCATCACTGAGTTGCCGTGGTTCACGAGCTCCTGGAGAATTTCAATGAGCTTCTTCACGTCTTCGTAGTGGAGACCAACGGTTGGTTCATCGAGGAGGTAAATGGTCTTCTGGGTGTGTGGCCGATAGAGCTCAGAGGCAATCTTCACGCGCTGGGCTTCTCCACCGGAGAGCGTTGTTGCACTCTGGCCGAGCTGGAGGTAGGTCAAACCTACGCGTACGAGGGTTTCAATCCGCTCGTAGACTGACGGTACGTCGTGGAAGAAGGCAGCCGCCTCTTCGATAGTGAGGTTGAGCACCTCATGGATGTTCTTTCCCTTGTAGCGAACTTCAAGGGTTTCTTTCGTAAAGCGCTTACCGTCGCACACGTCGCAGGTGACGAACACCGTTGGCAAGAAGTGCATCTCTACGGCAATCTCGCCGTTACCCTGACAGGCTTCGCAGCGACCGCCCTTAACGTTGAAACTGAAGCGACCAGGCTTCCAACCACGTGCACGCGCTTCACTCGAGGCAGCAAAGAGGTCACGAATATGCGTAAAGGCGCCGGTGTACGTCGCTGGGTTGGAGCGCGGGGTGCGACCGATCGGTGACTGGTCAATCATGACGGTCCGGCTCAAGTACTCCGTACCGGTAAATGAGCTTACGTTGTAGCTTTGGGCAGTGCGGTACTTCCGCTCAAGCTTGGCGAGCAGGTTTTTGTGCACGATTTCATACATGAAGGTCGACTTGCCTGAACCTGATACGCCCGTCACACAGACGAGGCGACCGAGCGGAATGTCGATGTTCATGTTCTTGATGTTGAAAGCACTCGCTCCTTTAATCTTGATGGAGCCTTTCTCTGACGTACGACGCTCAGGGATTTCAATGCGCTTCTCGTGACGCAGGTAGGCCAAGGTGATTGAGCCACTGTCGTTCTTCTTTGCGCTCAAGAGCGGTTCGAGGTAGTCAGCCACCACGACGTTTCCACCATGAATACCAGCCCCAGGGCCAATGTCGATGAGGTAGTCGGCGGCGTAGATAGTGTCTTCATCGTGCTCAACCACGATGATAGTGTTCCCAAGGTCGCGTAGGCCCGTGAGCGTCTTCACGAGCTTGTCGTTATCGCGCTGGTGGAGACCAATACTCGGCTCGTCGAGTACATAGAGTGCTCCCACGAGGCCAGAACCGAGCTGTGAGGCGAGGCGGATACGCTGCGCTTCACCACCAGAGAGGGTATTGGCACGGCGATCGAGCGTGAGGTACTCAATACCCACGTCTTGCATGAACTGCAGCCGTTCGATGATTTCGCGTAGGGCCGGCCAGGCAATGTCTTGCTGCTTCTTTGAGAGCTTGAGCTGCGCAATGAAGTCGCTCGCCTGCTTCACGGTCATTGACGTGAAGGCGACGATGTTGATGCCTAAGTCTTTCTTGCCGTCTCCGCCGAGGTACACGCGCAATGCCTCAGGGCGCAACCGCGCCCCCTTACAGGCAGGGCACTCATCGCTCTGGAAGATACCAACCACACCAAGTCCGTTACACTCCGGACACGCACCGTACGGTGAGTTGAAAGAAAATAGACGTGGCTCCACTTCAGGGAAAGACGAACCGTCGATTGGGCAAATAAACTTCGCTGATAGCGTACGCATTGCGCCATCAGGTGACTCAATCTTTACCAAGCCGTTGGCTTCATGGAGCGCAATCTCAATCGCTTCCGAGAGTCGCTCACGACTGCCGCGCGGATCATCGGTGAACTCACTGACGTAGATTTCATCGACGAGCACATCGATGTCGTGCCGCTTGGTCTTCGTGAGAATAATCTTTTCACGAAGCTGCTTAATCTCACCGTCGATTTTAACGGTTTCAAAGCCCTTACCAAGGAGATCGTAGAGGAGTTGATAGTACTCACCTTTGCGACCCACAATGACTGGGGCAAAAATAGACACGCGCCCCTTTGAGAGCTCGATGCCGAGCACTTTCTGCGCCTGAGCTTTGGTGGCGTCTTTCACTTCTTTGTCTTCGATAGACTTCAAAATAATGCCGAGGATTTCGTCTTGCGAGAGCTTTTGAATAGGCACGTCGGTGTCGAGACAGTACGGCTGACCAACACGTGCGTAGAGGATACGCAGGTAGTCGTAAATTTCGGTAATAGTTGCCACCGTTGAGCGTGGGTTGCGCGAGGCTGACTTTTGATCGATAGAGATGGCAGGAGAAAGGCCGGTGATTTCATCGACGTCGGGCTTCTGGAGTTTGTTGAGGAACTGGCGCGCGTAGGCTGAGAGTGACTCGACGTAGCGACGTTGCCCTTCGGCGAAGATAGTATCGAACGCGAGGCTCGACTTACCACTGCCAGACGGGCCCGTAATCACCACCATGGCGTTACGCGGCATGCGCACGTCGATATTTTTGAGGTTATGGGTACGTGCTCCACGCACGACGATTTCGTCATGCTTCCCTTTCTCCCAGGTTACCTTTGTTTTTTTCTCTGCCATAGCCACTCAATCCTAATATAATAAATTACGTGTTCCCAGCACCATACCAATCGGCCTCCGGATGGTGCCGGAGGTTTTGTACTAGTGATTATACACGAGCAGGCGCAAAGCTAAAGCTCCTAAAAAAAGCTACTTTTTTGGCTCACTACCCTGCTTCGGGAGCTGTACAACTAAGTGGGTACCAACACCCTTAATCGACTCCACGGCGACCGTTCCACCCATGAGCTCAATGAACTGCTTGGTGATCCACATGCCGAGTCCGGAGCCGGTAATTTTCTTCACGCTGTCATCGCTCACGCGGAAGAACGGCGCAAAAAGTTTCTGCTGGTCTTCATGTGAGATGCCGGTACCGGTGTCTTTAATACGGATTTCAACCTTGCTGTAGAGCTCTTTAAGCTCAAGGGTAATCGATCCTTGCGGGGTGTACTTGATTGCGTTACTAACCAGGTTGGTGAGCGCTTGGTGGAGACGCTTATTGTCACTCGTGATAACGAGCGGCACTTCAGGCGCTGTAACGCTGAGCCCTATTCCCTTCTCTTCAGCTGAGACATGGAGCTCGTTAACCACAGAATTCACCACCGCAGTGACATCGGTTGATTCAGCCGACACTGCCAGCTTACCTGATTGAATCCGCGCGACGTCGAGCATGTCGTTCACGATGGCAATGAGTCGCTCGGTCGCTTCGTTGATATTGGTAGCATGGGTGCGTGCTTCTGTAGGTACCGCTTCGGACTCGTAGATAAGGCTGGCGTAGCCCCGCATCGCGGTTAGGGGTGCGCGAAGTTCATGCGCCATGATGTTCATAAACTGATCTTTTGTATCAATGGCTTTTGTAGCCGCTAGGTAGAGGTAGCGGTAGTCTGTCATGCGAATGTGCCAGTACGCAAGCACCATCAAGAATACGTAGACGTAGATGAGTGAGACGTAGGCAATCTGCTCGTTGGCTTTGAACACATTATCAATTGCCACGAGTGAGTGTTCGGTGTAAATAAAGTAGAACTGCCCTGGTGTGCGCTCAAGTGAGCGGTAGGTTGACCAGAGTCGCCCTTCAGGAGTTTGCAATGGGTAGATGAGACTGTCGTAGCTGTTGGCCGCTGAGTGGCGCATGAAATCGGAGTACGTCGTAGTTGCACCAACAAGACTGCGGTCAACGGCCGCTATAACTGTCGGCTCACCACTCGTGAGTGAAATAATCGCAAAATTGGTGATGTCTGGATTGAGCGATGAAATTTTCTCCAGCTCAGCCTGCATAATGTCGGGATTAAAATCGGAGGCACGCATCACCGACGCAAACGCGTCGTGCATCAAGCCGACACGGTCTTTTTGTAGCCGCTCTTGGTTCGCCCGACCTGCGTCGAGAAAATTCTGCCCCGAGTAGAGAAACAGGAGCGGCAACACGAGAATCAGCACGAGCACGAAGCCGAGCTGTGGATGGCTGCGTAAGTACTGCACCCCGCGTGTTACCGCGTCAAGAAAGGCGGAAATCATACATTGGCCGGTGGCTGGAGCACCCCATCACGGCGTCGACGAGCATCGAGCTGGACGCCGAGCATTATGAGTATGAGTCCGATAGCCACTACTGAGATAGACACTATCGCGGCAAACGCATAGCCCGAGACTAGGCTGCCATCGTCGGAAGCATCGAGGCTGTTATCGATTGCGGCCGCCTGGCTTGGGGTAATCGCTTGCGCTTCTTTGATGAAACTAAACGGCTGACTCTTCGCCACAATGCGCCCAGCATTGTCGGTTATGCCGACGTACACGTTGTGCTCACCATCTTCGAGCTCTTGATCAAAGCGATACTCAAAGGCGCCTTCGTCGTCTGTCTTAACAGTGATAATGACCGGCGTACTAAAGATGTACAACGTCACAAAGCTGTTTGGTAAACCTCGTCCAGCCAAGAGAATGCCGGTCGAAGTTGCACTGGTGGTTGTTGCGGTACGTGGCGCAGCCACAACTGTGTCGATCTTCAACAAGTCTTCACGGTAGATACCCGTCTCTTTAGGTGACTCGTACGCAATCACACTCTCGCGCACATCAGAATGCGGGTCGAAACCAGCGAGGATTTCAGCCCCATCGGTAAAGCCGTCGTTATCGGTGTCTGCCACCTGTGGGTCCGTATTGTAGAGCGATACTTCATCGAAGTCGGAAATTCCATCTTGGTCAGTGTCTTTAAGAATATCTGTTTGCTCGCGTTCTGCGATAATGTCGCTCACGCGGTCAACTTCTCTAGTGTACTTTGCGATTATCTCCTGCACTAACGCATCGAGTTCATCGCGGACCGCATTGCGCTTCTCGGCCGAGACATCGGCAACAATTTCGGTAATTAAGGTGGTGATGCGGGTACGAATCCGCGCAATAGCTGCCTCATCTTTTACACGGAAGGCTGAGCCAAGACGTATCAACTCTCTGTCGAGGGCTTCACGGTGTGTACGCAGGAGATCTGCTGCGGCAACCTCTGGTGAGTCTTCTTCTGCCGCTACGCCATCTTCTGCTCCTGGTTCTTCACTCAGGTTCTCCGTTGGTGCCTTGAGAGTCGTTGTCTCGTCATCGAGCGACTCAGCAGTAGTAACGATGCGTTCTGCCTCCAGTGCAGACTCAGGCGTTTTTTCGAGAACTACCTGATTTGCTACAGTGACAGACACTACCTGGCTATCAATCGCACCGAGTGGTGTGACGGCGCGGGCAAAGAGCTTGTAGGTCCCATTAGGCGTATTGTTGGTGTACCAGTTGGTGTACCAGCGAAGACTACCTGTTGTTTTGGTGCCAGCACCGACAAAACGAGGTACTGTACTGAGTGAATCACGGAGATAAAAGTACACATGGGTTGCCACATCGGTACTCATGTCTGCCTCAAGTCGTTCTGTACCGTCGAGTGTCACCCCGTCACCTAACCGCATGCGCAGAGTCGGGAGCGTTGGCGGCACAGTGGTTGGTGTAGGCTCTACCACTTCATCTGCCGGAACCACTTCTTCTTCCACCACTTCATCTACCACATCTCCATCTGTATCAGGAAAATTATCGAGGAGTACTGTTAAGTCACCACCGGTGTAGGTGCCATACTCGTTTTGGATACGCGCCTGTACGGTGTACTCACCATCAATAAAACCAACGGTAGACCAATTCACGCGCCATTCGGTATTACTCACTCTCGTTGCGTTGTAGAGATAGTTTTTTGAAGCTGTATCAATATGCTCAACGACCAAACTAACCTTGGTAGCACCGGCCACTTTCACCTGTACATTGGCCGCGCCAGTTAGGGTTGCAGGCGCTAAAAGCTCAACTGCTGGCTCTTTGTTAATCGCTACGGTAGGGGCTGTGGTCGTCTCTGTGGGTGTCGTGGTGTTATCGACAATCATGTACTCAAGCTGCAGCACGAAGTCAGGATTGCTATTGGTGCTGTAGGTACTCTTATCCCACACATGGGCCGACAGGCGATAATTCCGACCACTCTCCTCCTTCGTGGTGTCCCAGTTAAACACCCAGCGGCCGGCATCTACCTGCTGCGCAAACCCAAGCGAGCGTTTGTCTTGCCAGGAGTCGGTAAACATAAAAATCTCTACCCGGTGGGCTTGTGGCGTGGTGACCGTTACGCGGGCAGTACCGCGCAGCGGCGCCTGCTGGTCTATGACCATGTAGCTTTGGAGCTGATTAGCGGCCGAGTCAATTACTGTACCGGCTGAATCTATCGTCTGCGTTACAGGATCGAGTGTTTGCATCACCGGTTCATTTATGAGCTGCGTCTGTGCTACGTTGCTCTTCCCAATGAGGCTACTAAAAAGAGTTGCATTATCGCCCCAGAGTGCAGCGGTAAAATTGAGGGTGCAGAGTGCACCGAGTACCACAAACGCAACACCACTCGCCCTCGCTACCTGGGTCATGAGTCTATCAATATCAACAGGAAAACGGTACGGTGACGGCAGCATTGGTACCTTGGACTGGAACGCTGCTACCGTGGGCGCTGGCACGCTTGCTGGAGGAGTACCAGGCTCTTCGAGGCTCGCTTCCACTACCGCTGCTTTAGTTTTTGTACGCGCAACTGGTGCCCTTTTGGCAACTCTAGGTGCCTTTTTTGAGCCAGCTAAAATAGCAGACGCAGCAATTCTTTGTATTGCAGCTTCTTTTTTGGCAATCGGTGTTTCCTCCAACCGCTTTGGCATAGACTTAGTATAGCTTGCGGCCAACTGTCTCGATTACCTCGGGTGTCGATAACTATCGCAAGCAATCTTCAACAGCGGTAAGCAACTCATCTGTCCCGGTTGTTGCTTTCAAATAATACTTTCCTCCAAGCGCAATGACGGCATCGCGCACATCGCCACTGTCGTCGTTGGTAAACACGAGTACGGGAAGGTGCGCAGTTGGACCGTTGTCACGGATGCGCTTGAGGATAGTGAGGCCGTCGAGGTTTGGGAGGTTGAGGTCGAGCAAGATAACATCAACATGCTGAGCAGCAAGAAACGGCATAACCAACTCACCATCTTTCTGTACGGTTACACCGTAGCCTGCGCCCATGAGCTTAATCGCCGCCAATTCTGCCAAAAACGGGTCTTCCTCAACAATGAGTACCTGGTGCATAGATAGTGTAGTGCTTGTTAGTGTAATGACTTCTTCTTTTTTTGTTTCCCTGAATCTTTGAGGTAGGCAATTTCGTCGCGTATAATCGCTGCTGTTTCAAAGTCGAGGATAGCGACCGCTTCTTCCATTTGCTTTCGTTTTTCTTTCAGGATTTTCTCAGGGTTCTTTTGGTAGAGTGCGTAGTCGACGGTCAAGAGCGTGTTAATTGTCTCGTCATGCTCAGTTCGAAGCTGATCGGCGATTGATTTGATTTCTTTCTTAATGGTCTGTGGTGTGATGCCATTGGCTTCGTTGTAGGCAGTTTGCAAGGCGCGACGACGACGCGTTTCTCCAATGGCTGCATCGAGGGCCTTCGTCATGTTGTCGGCGTACAGGACAACGCGACCATTGACGTTACGGGCGGCGCGACCAATCGTTTGAATCAGGGCTGTCTCACTACGTAAGAAACCTTCTTTGTCGGCATCAAGGATAGCGACGAGCTCTACCTCAGGTAGATCGAGCCCTTCTCGGAGCAGGTTAACGCCCACGAGGCAATCAAACGTACCGCGGCGAAACTCGGTCAGTATCTCTATGCGCTCCATCGTATCGACATCGCTATGGATATACTTACTCTTCATGCCTTTCGCTTCGAGGAACTCAGCGAGGTCTTCAGCCATTTGCTTTGTGAGCGTGGTCACCAAGACGCGGGCACCGCGACCAATGACGCGCTCGGACTCATCAATGAAGTCCTTCACCTGACCAGGATAGGCTCCCACCTCAGTCACTGGGCGCACATCAATCTCAGGGTCAACGAGGCCGGTTGGTCGAATGATTTGTTCTACCACCTGCGCTGACTGCTCAAACTCGTACTTGCTCGGAGTCGCCGTGGTGTAGATACGCTGCCCTAGGGCGGCGTCAATTTCGGAAAACTTGAGTGGCCGGTTGTCGACCGCACTCGGCAAGCGGAAGCCGAACTCGACGAGCGTATCCTTACGCGAACGGTCACCGGCGTACATGCCACCAAGCTGTGGGATAGTCACGTGCGATTCGTCAATGACGGTTAAGAAGTCTGGCGTACCATCGGGCTTGTGGGGAAAGTATGAAAGCAGCGTATACGGTGGTTCACCTGACTTACGGCGATCAAAATGACGTGAGTAGTTTTCAATACCGTTGCAGTACCCCACCTCTCGAATGAGCGCGAGGTCGTGCTGGGTGCGCCGCTTAAGACGCTCTGCTTCAAGTAACTTCCCTTCTTTTTTAAATACTTTGAGCTGCTCTTCTAGCTCGAGCTTAATGTCTTCGTACGCCACCTTACGTTCATCTTCAGGGGTAACGAAGTGCTTAGCTGGGAACAGGAAAAATACCTCGCACTCCTCAATAATTTGTCGAGAGATAGCATCAATCTTGGTAATACTCGACACCCCATCACCGGAAAAGCCGAGGCGGTAAATAGAGCGTTCGTTCGTCGGCATTATCTCTACCGTGTTCCCCACTGCTCGAAATTGCCCGGGAGTTAGGTCGGCGTTCGTACGCTCGAAGTAGAGGTCAATCAGCGTGCGCAACAAGTCAGCCCGATTGGTCTTAAAGCCTCGCTCAAACTTAATGTGCTTCTTTAAGTATTCAGCGGGTGCACCGAGGCCGTAGATACACGATACCGAGGCCACAATGATTACATCTTCTCGAGTGAGGAGGGCTTGGGTTGACGCATGCCGTAGGCGGTCAATCTCTTCGTTAATCTGTGCTTCTTTCTCAATATAGGTATCAGAGGTAGGCATGTAGGCTTCCGGCTGGTAGTAGTCGTAGTAGGAAACGAAGTAGTGGACGGCATTATGGGGAAAGAAATCGCGGTACTCCTGGGCTAGCTGGGCAGCGAGGGTTTTGTTGTGCGCAATGACGAGCGTCGGCTTCTGCACCTGCGCTATGACGTTGGCGCAGGTGAAGGTCTTTCCTGAACCTGTCACACCAAGGAGCGTCTGGTGACGATGCCCTTCACGCAGACCCCGAACCAGTCCCTCAATTGCTTTCGGCTGATCACCAGCCGGTGTTTTCTCCGTCGAGAGTTCAAATTGCATAGGTAGAGTATACACGGGCAAAATTGTTTTCAAAAGCATGTAGACACAACAAAAAAGCACCCCAGAGGGTGCTTTTAGGAATAGATTAGCTATATTTCACCACCACCTCCGCCACCGCCGCCGGTCGTCTGGTTGTAGACCCGTACCTGGATAGCGTCGAGCTTGATGATGTTATTGCTCGGTGCGCCGGTAAGCCGCACGCGGAAGTTTTCGTTGGTAAACTGGTTAGCTTGCCAAGCTCGTCCCCAAAGGTCACTTGCCCCACCAATGGTATATACCGTGTCGGTCGACTGAAGGGTTGGGCTTGTCTTGGCTTCGGTCCAGCTTGACCCACCGTCCCATGAGAGCTGCACATTGACGGTACCTCCTGTTTGCGTACCCGCAATTTCGAGTTTGACCGCGATGCCGTTAATTTGATTGCCACCCGGTATGCCGAAGTTATTGTTGTTGTACGTATGGGTGTTTGCACTACTCGTTGTGGCGTACGTACCATCGGTACCATCGTAGGCATTGTTTGGACTATTCCAGCTTCCGCTCTGGGCGTTTGGTCGCAAGAAGCCAGACTCATTGCCAATCGTGCCACCACCGGTATTGGTGTCGACATCGCTACCACCACCTGCGCCACCTCCACCCACAATACCACCACCAGCTGGCGCATCACCGCCCACGGCGCCAGAGCCTCCCCCCCCGCCTCCTTTGTTATTGCGGTTGTGCTGCACTCCCGGTACGCCGCCGGTAACGCTCATTACTCCTTCAGATGAGTACCCGGTCGCATCAACATCAATATTTTGTAAGTTCACATTCAAGAATGAGCCATTTGGTGGTGCATTCCAGTTAGCGGTAACGATGTAATTCGTGCCCGTTGCCACATTGAAGTCGCCAGCAAACTGAATGCTTCCTTGTGAACCATTGAGGGTTAGACTTCCCGCTCCACCTACCTGCGTCTCACCAGCATCGTACAGGCGGTCACCATCGGTATCGGTGAATAGCCGGACGTTTGAGAAGTCACTCGCTGCCAGCTTCTTTGCACCGGTAAGTGCAAAAGCTATATCGGTCATCAGCGCTTCTTCACCAGATGGTGTTAGGCGGAAGGCAAAGAGTGTTGCATTGGTGGCGGCTGCACTGGTGAATGAGCTCCCTACCTGACCTGCTGTATGCGGTGCAAGCGTCAACGTACCAGCCTGTGGCATTGGGAGTGACCAGCAGCGGTTATTGCCCCGACTGAGCCCATTGACTGAATTGAGTGGACTACCGCACGCATTACTGTCTTTCACGTTCACCCAGTCAATAGTACCGGTCGCCGTCACACCCCAGCGCGTTGCGTTGTTCTCACCATACAACCAAATTTGATTAGTCTCATTGCCTTGCCAGGTGACGGTAGCAAAGGATGACGTTGCACCAGTCTTGAAAGACGCTGAGGTACCTGGAAGCATGGTAAAGAGATCAGTCGTACTCAAGGCACCACCGAAAGTAACCGACTGCGTCGTTGCACCGTCACCTGATCTGTTTGATACTACCAATTCGTTAAAGCCTGCATCACCGTAGAGGCTACCGGTCACACTCTGGAGGCTCGTACCATTGAAGACCACCCGTGAGCTTGAAGCTGAGAGACCGCCATTCCCTACATAGTTACCTGACACCGAAAGTGTCGAGGTACCAAGGTCAAGCCAAGAGCCACCACCTATGGTCACATGAGTGGTCGATGCAACACCTCGAAGATACACATCAGCATTAGTTCCTATACGTACATCACCTATAGCTTCAGTACCTGTATAGTTTCCAACAATCCGGACTGGAATAGTACGTCGCTGGATCTGCACTGCCGTATCAGCGCTTGAACCAACAGCGTAGATGTACTGCGGGTCTACACCTACTGTAATACCAGTAGCTGAAGGCGCAAGGCTCGATGTAGTTATAGCTTTCTGATATATTGCTGATGACACATCCCATGGAGTTGATAGAGTGTACTCATACATTACACTTGCACTAATCACAAGCAATTTACTTCCTCCACGCAAGAATGTCATACCGGTCGGAGTTACTGTTTGGCTCGCAACAGAAAATGCATCCACGAACGTACCGGTAGACACATCCCACGGAACTGCGAGGGTATACTCATTGACTTCATCATCTCCAAAACCAATAACATATAGTTTTGATCCATCCGCATTGAATGCCATACCAGCTGGAGCTCCTTCTTGTACAGCTACAGAAAATGTATCAACGAACGTGCCGGTAGACACATCCCAAGCGACCGACAGATTGTACTCATTTACATCGTCACCAGTAGAACCTATAACGTAGAGCTTGGTTCCCGTATTGTTGAAGGCTATACCAGTTGGAGTGAGCTCCTGGACGCCTATTAAGAATGTATCAGTGTATACGGCCGAAGTTACAAGCCAAGGGGTCGCAAGGGCATACTCATCGACTGCGTCATCTGTAGAACCAAGAACGTACATCTTTGTACCTGTTGGATTAAACACAACATCTTCAGGGAAAGTGTCGTTGAGCGCCTTAGTGAGCGACGTACGATTTGAAACACCACTATTGAAAATACTCGAGCTTGCGGTCACTACGAGACCACTTGCAGCAAAGTCTATGGTGCCGTAATTACGCAAACTGCGAGAGACTGAGTAGTCATCATCGAAAGTCAAGGAACCACCCGAGCTAATGGTTACATCATAAGTTGTACTCGCAGCACTTTGCACAACATAATCACCCCCAACCACGAGACCGCTGAGTGCATTATTGCCCACCAGTGATCCATTGAGCGTACCGCTAGAACCATTAAGACTGAGATACATATCAGTCAGCTGCGTACGCCCCTGGTTGCTGAAATCACCTTCTAGATGCAAGTTTTGATTTGTTCGAAGATAACCTGTTGGCGCTATAGTAAATTCAGTACCCGGCATCAACCCTGAACCAAGTGACACAATTCCATTGATACGAGTACTTGAGGCAGTTGTACTTGTGGCTGTTCTAACGGTGTGCGTAAATTGATACTCATTGACTGTTGCCACTGAAGTATCGTCGGTCACAATAAGCAAGGTTTGCCGATCTGGATAGAACGTCATGGCAGAGCCAGAGGCAGGAATTGTTGCAGTCTGTACCTGTGCTGCTCCAGCAAGCGTCCACTGGTTCGCAAGTCGATATCGACGCAGCGTGACGACATCATGAACCAACGCCTCAGTACCTGCGTCGTTGAAACTAATACTCTGACCAGTGTGTGAACCTTGGTAACTAAGAGCTGCGGTGCTTATGTCCCACGGTGTAGCAAGAGCGTACTCGTTCAAATAGCGAATATTTCCACTCTCTGTTGTACCAACCACTACCATGCGGGCACCGTCTTTGCTAAACACCAAATCCTGTGGGGAAGTTTGTTGTGCAGCTATGCTTAAGGTTCGCGTGTATACTGCAGTTGAGACATCAAATGCGGTATTGAGTGTATACTGATAGACAGAATCTCCAGATATACCAGTCACATAGAGCTCAAATCCACTAGGTGAGAACGTAAAACCTTTCGGTGTTGACTCCTGGGCACCCACACTGAGCGCATCGACGTACTGAAGTGTACTTAGATCACCTGGAACAGTGAGGTTATACTCACGAAGCGTGGTGCCAGAAAGGATAAATGCTCGTGAGCTGTCGGAACTCAAGGCGACGTCTTCAGGGTTTGGCACATCGGCAAAAACTGAAACACTTTTCTCAAGCAGATCCGTCATGGTTACAGAATACGGAACACTAAGAACGTACTCGTTTACATCATCACCAGTTGAGCCTGTTACGTACAATCTACTTCCATCGGCACCGAAGGTAAGACCAGATGGCACTGTCTCTTGTGATGTCACAGAAAATGATCCCCGTGCCTGCGCGGTTGAGATATCCCACGGGTTCTTGAGCACAAAATTGTACACCGTATCGTTAGCACTTCCGACTATACTCATGATTCGACCGTCATCGCTGAACGCCAGACCAGTCGGCAGAGACTCCAGTGCTGTTACAGAGTAGGAAATATTGTCATATTGTGCAGTTGAGACATTCCAAGGTGTAGCAAGTGACCACTGATACACGGTGTCATTTGTTGTTCCAAGTAAATACATCCTACTTCCATTAGTACTCATAGCAAACGCTGTCATGGCTGTATCAAGACCAGATATGCTTGTAGTAGCAACTTGTGTACCAGTTGAAATATCCCACGGAGTACTAAGAGCATACTGCCTTACCTGATTAGTGGCGACCCCCATGATGTAAAGCTTTGTACCATCATCGCTAATTGCCAGATCCTGAGGACTCGAATCTGCTAGGGCTAGGAAATCTACATGTGAGGCACTCGAAACACTCCATGGAGTAGTTAAGCGGTACTCATTCAGGCGATTATTTGTATCACCAAGACTATACATTTTTGTCCCGTCTTTAGAAAAGCGAACACCGGTAGGAAGCGTGTCTTGAACCGCAGTTGAAAAAACTTGTAAATATGAAGCTTGCGGCACTTTAGATAGACTTGCACCGCCACCGAGGTAGAGCTGCGTGGTCGAGGCATTGACTAGTCCGTCACTTACAAGTGAGCCAACTGACAGTGGCTTGTAAATATACAATGCTCCACTAGTTGCAATATTCATAACAGTCGCTGAAGCAGTATTCCATATACCGTAGCTACCTGAAATATAGACATCACCGAGCGAGCTTGAACTCGCTAACGTCCCCGATAGTCGTTGTCCCGAACCGGTAAGGCGAATCTGACCATAGTTAGTGAGTGAACCGCGAACATTCAGACCACCTGAAAGCGTTGAAGTACCGAAAAGCGCCAAGCTTGTTGATGAACCTACTATAAATTGCTGTGCACTACTTACAACGAGCGAGTTATTTGTGGAGGATGCATTAAACTGAATATCAGCATCGTTTGTTGCGTCATAAGACGCTAAGTGATCTTGGTTGATGCCTATACCGGTACCATCTGAGACAATGACGGCATTGCGTCGAAGGTCAATTGTTACAGCTTCAGCGCTCGCACGCAGAAACGAACTGGCCCGGATCGTTGACGTTGCATCGGTATAAACAACAACTGCAGCATCAATATCATCGATCGATGTCAATGGTACAGCAAATGAGAAGTACCCGGAACCGTTACTCGTCGTAGTTGCTGTATACAGTGAATCTAACTGCGCAGCAATCTTGAGGACAGGGCTGGTCGTAATAGGGGTTGTACCATTTGCGTCATATAAAGTACCTGTCACAATTAGCTCAATTGCATCAAAATTCCAGCAGGTGTTATTTCCATTGTCAGTTCCATTGAAGCTGGTTAATGGTTGAGCACATGCGTTACTGTCTTTTACTCTAGCTGCACCAATTGTACCAGTTGCAACAATGTACCACTGTTCACCAGGCACTGTTCCGTAGAGCCACGTAGGAGTATTCGCGTTCGCACTTGGAATAGAAATATTGGCAATGGTAGTAGTTGCACCACTAAGGAATGCTGCCGAGGTTGACCCAAGCATAGTAAATGTACCATCGACCTCAAGTGGCGCACCAAACGTCACTGATTGCGTTGTGGCTCCAGAACCTTGTGTGTTCTCAATAGCTAGATTATTAAAAGCTGATGCACCAGAGAGTGTGCCGGTTGCCACCTGAAGACTACTCCCTCGTAGAATAACACTCGAACTTGCCAGTGAAGCCGTACCGATATTTGTGTAGTCACCACTGAGGACAAGTGTTGAAGAAGCAGTAAAGCCACCATCAATGACGACATCTCCATCAAAGTACACATCACTCTGTAGTGTATAATCGCCTGAAATACTAGTGTGGCCAAAAGTACCCCCACCACTGATCACCCCATTAGAAGACTCGAGCTGCATTGTACCTGTACTCGATGTTGCTACACCTTCATGTATAACACTGCCAATAATCCGAAGTGTCGACGTAGCCATGTCAACCTCTGCCCTTGCTGCAACGTCTAAAGTATTAAGAATCGTCGTGGTAGCAAGCCGCATCTCACGACCAGCGCCTACAGCCACAGTATCAAGTACCCGAGTTTGGCTTAGATTTCCTCTAAATAGCCCTGGTTTGTAGGTGCGGAATAATGTGTCAATTGAGTCATCGGTAGTACCCAACACGTATGCGTGCTCAAAGCGCCCATCACCAAACTCAACATCAGACGACAAGGTATCATAAGTAGCAATTGACACGCGAGAAACGCGTACCCCAGTCGAGACATCCCACGGGGTGGTCAAATTAAATTCGACAATATTGTCAGAAGCTGTGCCGGTCACTAGAAGCACACTTCCATCTGAAGATATGGACATTCCTGTTAGCGCTGTTTCAAAACTAGTTAGGGCTAGCGTATCTACTGCCGACAACGTAACTAGATTCCACGGAGTAGACAAACTGTACTCGTTAATGTCATCACCAGTCGAACCAAGCACGTACATACGCGTACCATCGGCACTAAATGCAATATCCTCTGGCGTAGTTTCTTGCGCAGCCACACTAAAGTTACTGTAAAATACAGCAGAAGACAGGTCCCACGCAGGATCAAGAATGTACTCATTTATGTCACTTCCAGTTGAACCAATAACGTACAATCTTGTTCCGTCAGGTTTGAAAAAGAGACCCTTCGGAGTAAGCTCCTCTGCTGCAACTGAAAACGTATCAGCACCTACCGTTGTGGCACTACTCAATACCCACGGTTTCTTAAGTATCACCTCGTCAATAGCGTCACCTCCCTCACCGAGAACGTAGAGGCGAGTACCGTCACCCTTAAACACGAAACCACTAGGGGAGGTATCAAGACTGGCAAAACTTACGGCACCACCATGAGCGTACCGTGTGCTGGTACCCAACGAAGAGCTTAGATGCACCGTTCCTGTAGCGTGATCAAAACTACCGCGCAATTCGAATGAATCGCCTATACCAAGTATTGGCGGAGCTGTAAACGAGCCCGTACTCGTTACCATAAAATCACCGGTACTACTCGCATTGTCGAGGGCTGCGTACGTTCCACCTACTGTAAGGTCATTAAATCGATTACTACCAGTCAGGTTGCCACTCAAGGTACTACTCGCCCCCAGCAGGCTCACAACCGACGTAGTACCAAGTGACTGAGTTCCAGCATTTATGTAGTTTCCTCTAAAAATAAGCCTGCTACTGGTCGCTACAAGTGCACCATAGTTACGATAATTTCCAGCAACAGACATATCTAGTGCAAGCGGCAAGGTAATGGTACCGCGGTTGACCACGTCGTTTGAAATACTCCCATCAGCTCGCATTACTAGTTGAGTACTCGATGCCAGTGTGAGATTTGTTGTACTTGCTGCGCTACTGAACGTGTGTGCACCGAACTCTACTTGGAGATTTCCAAACGCAGATGTACTTACAAAGTTTCCTGAATGGGTCGGTGCTACTGCCCTCCATGAAAGAATATCATCAGTTCCACGGTCACCGTAGCGGTAAAAGTATGTACCGCCCGATGGATGTACATATACATCACTTAGTGCACTATCGAGGGTACCGATATTGAAAGTTTGATAGGTAGACTGAACCATACCTGCCATCAAACCCGGGCGAACTAAGTCATACTCGACCAAGAAAGTATCAATGCATTCTGATGGAAACAAGCAGTCAATGTCCTTACTAATATACACGGAAACGAGAAGCTTGTGGTCATTTGCAACATAGTCAACTGCGGTTACAACACTAAATGGGTACCCTAGGGAAGCTGTAATAGAATCAAAGGCGCTTGATGTACTCATGAGCGTGGCAGGGCTTAAATCATACGGCGCACTAAGCTCATAGTGCCCAAGAAAAGCCATTTGCCAATAACCATCATACGCCGACACAACAGCACCTAATCCATCGGTAGTAAACGTTACGTCGTAATACCAGAAACCTTCTAGTGCATGCACAGTAATATATGTGGCACTAGTAACATCCCAAGGTGTAGATAGCGAATACTCTCTAATGCCATTCGTGTACGGCAAGAAAAGCTTCGTGCCATCAGGAGATATCGTAAAGGAACCTGAAGAAGTAACCCCGAGATTGTACGAACCTGCTGAAACACGTCCCGACGTAACCCAGGGTGCGGTGAGGTCGTACTGAATAATACTAGCTGAGCTTTGTGGCTTCTCGTAATACCGTAGGCCATCAGAACTAAAAGAGAATTTGAGACCTTGTTGTGTATCTGTATGCAAAGCTGCACCTCCAGCGAACGTTAGCCTACCGTAATGTTGCTCACCTGCAAGGTATACCGTACTGCTATTCACATCTAGTGTGCCGCTCTGAATCATTCGACCAACCGTTAGCGGTGCATCAAGCGTAAAAGTTGCGCCGGTTGCAACAAAGACTGTCGAGGTTGTTGCAGCATCAGCGAGAGTTACAGAACCGCGAATCGTAACATCATCTAGCGATGAACTAGCAGCTAAGTTGCCTCCTAGGGTTACGCCAGCCCCTGTAAAGGTTGTAGTCCCTATTGTCATGTAGTCACCATCAACCCACAATGATCCGTCGATGGTTGTTGATGCAAACTGAATGAATGTGGTATTGGCAGCAACGTAGAGTGATGTATCGTCACCAAGTGTTAAACGGGTCGTGGAGGCGCTTCCGGTTACGGTATACGGGATATCAGCATCACGTGCACTGTCAGCAGTATCCAAATCAGCTACGATCACTGGCGCGCTCAGTCGACTGTCAATACTAACGGTATCCGCGTATAAATTGAAGTTGGTCGTGGTTGCAGGAATGGTCGTACCAAGAGTTACGGCAGTGATTCCGGGATTACTGTCGACGAACGCATGGAGGAGAATCTCCTCTTCCGTTAGACTAGCAATTTGGGGAGTTAACGTGAAGGTTCCGTTGGCCGCCACCGTAGTAGTGGCCGTAACTCCAAGTAACCCCTGACTAAACAACTTCACTATTGGCTGGGTAGTTATCGGGGTAGTGCGGTCACTCGCATACAGTGTCCCTGAGAGGGTAAAAGTTGTAATATCAAACACCCAGCACTGGTTATTCCCCAGATTTCGACCGTTCTCTGACTCCAACGGCGATGCGCATGCATCACTATCACGGACAAAAACGGCACCAAGAGATCCAGTGGTATCTATATACCAATCTGCTCCAGGTGTTGCACCAACTAACCAGACCGGATTGAGTACAGTACTAGTACTTGTATTAAAAGTTGTGGCTGTAAGTGTGGCACCGGGTGCAACAGCTGCTGACGTTGAGGCATAGAACGACATAGTTCCTAATACATCCATATCAGCCCCAATCGTTAATGATTGCGTGCCCGAACCACTACCAGACCGGTTAGTAACAGTGACGGTATTGAAATTAGAGGTACCAGAAAGGGTTCCGGTGGCAACCTGGGGCGATGTACCAGCAAAGATAATGTGACCACTGGCATCAGTAAACGTACCTCTATTGGTATAGTCACCGCGAATGGTGAGGGTTGGGGGTGCAGTAAAGGCTCCTGAAATAGTTAGGTCAGTTAAGGTTGTTGTCGCCGTTAAGGTTACAGTGCCCGGCACCGTAAGGTCATTGAATGTGGTCACACCAGATACACTAGCTGTCCCAGTCAACCGCACGTTTGAAGTAGATGCAGTAAAAGCGCCTGAACTAAGAAAATCGTCACCAATAGTTAGTGAGCCACCGGCGGAAAGGGTGGCTCCAGATGCAATAGTGACATCCCCAGTACTTGTCGCATTTCCCACAAGCTGGTATAGCCCACCACGGAACGACAAATTCGAATTTACTAAGGATCCACTACTAGATACAGCCAGAGTTGTCGTCGCTACTCTACCCAGAATTAATTCTGTGACCCTATCAGTTGTGTTGTCTCCGAGTACCAGCAAACGGTTACCGCTCGGGGTGAACGCGATGTCTGTTGGAATTGACTCTATCGATGTGATACTGAAGTTATAATTTGACACAGAAGATGGTGTATACGGCGTAGTCATTGGAAATGAGTAAACTATATCAGTTGAACCGTTCAGTACATGGTAGGCTGAGCCGTCAGCATTAACAGCAATACTGTCTGGCGATGATACGGTTCCACTAATACTTACAGCATTAACATATCGTATTGAGAGAAGGTCGTTTGGTACAAGCAAGTCGTACCGAAAAACTTGGGTGCTACCCTGTACACCAGCCACAAGAATACGGGCGCCGTTTTGGGTAACATCAAACGATCGGGGATCACCAACTTGTGTTGCAACTGAGAATGACACGTAGTGTATGGCTGTTGAGATATCGAATGGTGCAGATAGCAAATACTGACTGATTGCATCATTTCCTGTACCGAGCACAAACACAGATAGCCCATCATCAGATACATCAATATCGAGTCCTTGCGCTTCCTGGGTGCTAATTGAAAAAGAATCAACGTAGGTTGCTGTATCAACTTCAAACGGAGTACTTAAATTGAATTCGTAAATATTGTCACCCGAAGATCCGAGCATGAGCATTTTTCTACCATCGCGAGACATGACTACGCCTTGTGGCACTGAATCACGGGCAGTCAAGCTGAAATTATCGCCAACTGTTCGACTATACACGTTAAATGCGTTGTTAACTTGCATCGTCGTTGTGCCAATATTTCTAACCGTTCCAGCAATCGTGCCACCACCATTTACCTCAAGACTGCTAGTAGCGAAGAGCTGTGCTCCACTTGAAACAGCGAAGCCTGTAGTTGATGCGTTTACTGCAAGACGGTTATTGCTGCCCAGAGCAGCAATAACACCTATTGAAGAAGTGCCCACAAGCGCATTTGTCACACTAGCGCCATCTTTGAGCGTTAGTCTTTGCGAACCTATAAAGTTACCATTGTTACGTAACTGTTCATGGATAGTTGTTGATGCAGGGGCCCATAACGAAGATGAGGTTGCTATGTAAAGCTGCATGCCGTCATTAAGCCAGAAGCTACCACGGGTAGTAGATGCGGTGAACTGTATGTCAGCATCATCGGTCGAGTCAAAGAGTGATAGAGAGGCATAATCAACACCACCACCTGAGCCGCCAGGGTCTATAGCAACAACATTTCTATAGAGATTGAGGTTAGTGTGATTCGCAGTTGTCGACGCTAGACGCGAGGCGGTGTATGCACGAAGTGTTGTTGAAGCATCGACAAAAGCTGCAATCGGAAGATGGAGTCGATACGAAGGCACACCAGTAAATGTATACTGCCCAGAACCATTGGTAGTGGTAGTTAACGTACTTGGCGTGGTTGTACCAATCACAAGCTTCACTGTTGCTCCACTTGCGGTTTGAGAGCCTGCAGCATCACGGTAGACAGTCCCACTTACAGAAACAGTTGTCGTAGCTGGACGAACAGCATATGTCTGTGACACTCGGGAAGCAGCAGCCACATTTGCTGTGGGCGGGTCTTCAGAAGCAGCATACAATGCCCGTGCGGCAACTGCTGTACCTCCTCCGTTGGTAGAGCCGAGACCATTTACACGAGCTTCAAAATAGAGACTTGGATACGCGGACAAAAACGCACTTCCGTCCCATGACACTGTTGCGATCCAGAGTGCATCTTCATAACCCCAAGTAGATGGATTAAGGCTAGGTGCATCTTGTCCACCAGTTGGAGTACCCTGTGCAATAGGATTACTCGGATAGTGACCAGTGATGCGATACGCAACATTGGACGTACCCTCTGAGGCGTGATTAATTCGAAGAGAGTCGCTACCATTGGCGATCTTCCAGTATGCTATGTAGTAACTAGCACCCGTAGATGCACCAGTGAGCGTGTTCCAACCTGTCCCTGTAATACTTGTTGGAGCAGCTGTACCGTCCTTCGTAAAAAAAACCATTAACAGATCGCCGGTCTGGACGCCTGAAGGTAAAGTTATAGTGGTAGAGGTGGCGTTTGTGCCATTTGAACCAAAACTAGTAGCCACAACTCTTGGTGCAGCGTCAGCAGAACTAGGGATACTTAATGCAACAAGTACGAAGAAAGCTATATATACCAACGTATACGGAAAGTTTCTCCGCTTGAGGAGCGGTTGCATGGCTGCACATTTACGAATAGTACTCAAAAAAAAGGCAAATACATTGCTCAATACCATTACCGACATGATGTGCCGTAAAAATCCCATACCTTGGTGATGGCACAATTATAAGTAAAAAAATTTTCAAATCGTCTTCCAAAAACTGTGAACAAGAGATTACAGTATGAACTCTCGGCAGGCTCAATACAACAAAATTGAAATAAAGCAAATGGGTGTTCAACGGCGTAAGTTTGCAGCAAATTGTAAGTGTTAAACGATGGCTCAAACTATGGATATTAGTACTATTATTCGCATTACCGTACGTGAAATGCTACCGATTGTTGAACACATACTATATTCTGCCTCGTTCAGAAAATCTTGAAGTTAACACTGCATCAGCAATCGCTAAATTTGACACAGCCGATATTTAATTACTAAAGAACCACCATCTTCATCTTTTACCGTACAAAACAAAAGACGTTACCTTTGGCAACGTCTTTTATTAATAAGTATTCCTAGAGTGATTGATTCTATTGAGCTGGTACCGTTTCTTCACTAGTATTTCCTGATACTGACTCTTCTGGACTTGGTTCGTCAGTCTCAGGTGATACTTCAACAGCTGGCTCTACTACAGTCTCAGCAGCTGGTAGAGGCGATTCATCAGGGGTGGGTTCAGTGCCATCTGGTTCGCTTGCAGCGTCTCCGCCAGTCGACTCCCCTGCCCCGTCGGTGACTTCCGGTTCTTGAGCCGGAGTTTCGTTGGTGTCAGACGCATCAGTACCTGAGTCGGATGACGGGTTTGTGCGCACTGGCTGATCGGCTGCCTGGAGGAGTGCGCGGAGATCATCAGCATTGATACAAACACCATCGACGCAGAGCTCACTGGTCTCAACTTTATCGGCCTTGAGACCCGCTACAGAGAGAACGCCATCAACGAAGCCTTGCGCCAGCGTCTTCATGCGATCCCAAAGGGTCTCGCCACTTCCCTCCTCTGCTCCCAACACCAACTCGGTTGAAGTACTGACAAGTTCATTGAGGATGTCTGACTGCTGAGCCAAGAGGTAGTAGCCACTGTCGACAAACATAGTGACCTGCCCAACCTTGACGGCCTCCCCATCAACTGTGTACGACTCAGCAGGAGTAGTACGCAGTGCTTCAAGGGCACGTTGCTCTCGCTCGTACGCAGTCAGAGCTTGCGTAGTAGTTTCCTCAGGTGTGAGTGGTGCACTGTACACCGGCGTACAGAATTCGTCTGCCGCACCCGTAGCGCCACCACCACCAAACGAACAGCCGTCATTGATTCGGGCATCAGTATTAATAACTGTTGCATCTTCTGTCGGCGGCTTGATGTCATCACCGAACTGATCGATGTAGCCTGCAGTGTAGGCATAGGTTCCATCGAATGCTTCAAGGGCATACCCTACAATCTTCGCTGACCCTACAGCTTTCATTGCCACACCAGGAATTGATGAGAGAGTGAGCGCATCGCCAACTGCAATGGCGCCGTTTTCATTTGATAGGCGAACTGGTACACGACCCGAGAGCGCAAGTGGGTACCCCTGCTGCCCAGAAATAAGTGACTCATCATCAAACCCGAGGAGTAGACCAGGCTTAGTAGAAACGACTCCTAGCACTCGCTCATCAGGATTACCTGTGGCGCGACGTACTGAAAGGAAGCCGTCAGACACAACCAGTTCACCAGTCCGGAGTGCCTGACTACTGAAATACATTTCCGCGAGGTCTGAGTTTCCGGTTGCTGTTGAAACCGAGGTCATTCGACCAGCCGTACCGGCGTTACACGAACCGTCGTTATCAACGCAGATACCTCCAAAACCGACGTGGAGACTGGCTCGCTGACTTGTACCACCAGCTCCAAGGGTAGTAGTACCAACAATCGTTGTCACACCGCTCTGGTAGACGATAAACTTCGAAGTTCCTGCGTTCTGCAAGTCGATAAAGCGTGAGGCGGTAGTTGAAGAGAATGAACCAGATGTGTTACCAAAGTTCATCTCGAGACCAGTACCGGCAAAGGCAGAAGTATCATGGAAAAGCGATACCAACGTAGCGGTGGTGATACTTGAAGAGTAGGCTCGGAGCGCATTGCCTTGGGTGGTACCACGTGTTTGCGCAAAGATACCTGCTGGTTCAAAGACACCACCAGCATCGCCTTCTGTGGTACCGCGTACACCAAAGGTGCGACCGAAGCCAGAAATAGCGGTGTTTTCACCAATGGTACTTGTCCCCCGCTGCGCCTGGACTTCAAAGCCGCGAATCGTATTGAGGAGACCAGTACTATCTTCAAGGCGGAGGATTGAACCAACCAACGTGGTTGTTGCCGTGCTCTGCACCTTGAGGTAGGCCTTTTCACCGTACTGGATTGCCCCCGCAACACTATTGGTAAAGCCATAGTAGCGATCAAAGCCGGCAGTGCCACTACCCGAGAGTGCTGTACGCTGGAGCGCAAGACGAGCTGCTGGAGTTGTTGTACCGATACCGACATTGCCTGAACTTGCAATGAATATACCTTCATCGTCGCCATCGCCTGAGAGGTAATTTGAACCAAGCGCGATATTAGCGGCAGTGCCACTTAAGGTAAACGTAGAAGTTGCACTAAGTGCACTGAAGGTGGCAGTACCACTGAAGGCTGGGCTGTTTGAAAGGACGAAACGTCCGGTGCCGGTTTCGTCGGTCATGATGGCAGCAAGTTCGGAAGAAGTATCGATATTTGCAGAGGTAAGCCCTCCTCCGCCAGTTATTCCAAGTGATGACGTTGCGACCCAGTTAGTGCCCGTACCCGTTGAAAGGAGTACAAAGCCGTTGGTGCCGGCGTCGCCCGAAGAGTCACGGAGGGAACCGGTGATGCGCGCGTCACCGGCTACCGTGAACTTACTCATTGGTGAGGTAGTACCGATACCAATGTTGCCACTGGCGAGGGTAGTTCCGGTACCATCAAGGCCGGTACCGAAGATGAGGTTGCCAATATTGAGGCGGTTACTCCAGGTGTTGTTCTGTAGGTCGATATCGTACCCAATGACGA